>CAYOZZ010000373.1:0-5160 GCA_964408535.1 uncultured Bacteroidales bacterium
ACAAAAATTATTGATATACAAATATCATTAAAAATGTAAAAACAGGTTTTTGTGTTACTCTTTTGGGATGTTTTTCAATACGTCAAGAGTAAGATCCCAGAATTTTTCAACCGTTTTTATTTCGAGTCTTTCGTCGGGCGAGTGTGCTCCTCTGATAGTCGGTCCGTAAGAAATCATATCCATTTCGGGATAAACGTCACCGATAAGTCCGCATTCAAGTCCCGCATGAATGGCAAGCACTTTCGGTGTTTCGTTAAACAGTTTGATGTATGAATTTTTTGTTAATTCAACAATTTCGGAGTTTGGATTTGGTGTCCAGCCGGGATATCCGTCGGTCTGCTCAACTTTTGCATTTGCAAGATTAAAAACACTTTCAACCATATTGCAGATGTCATCCTTTTTTGACTCGACGGAGCTTCTTTGACTTGTAGTAACAACAATTTTGTTGTCAAGTGTTTTTACGGAAGCCAGATTTGTGGACGTTTCCACAAAATTCGGGATGTCAGCCGACATACCAATTACTCCGTGCGGGCAGGCATACACTGAGTTGAGAAGATTGAACTGAGTATTGCTGTCAATAATGTGCGTAGGTGATCCGACCTTTTCAAGTTTGACTTTCAGTTCGGGTTCGGTAACTTTATATTCTGTTTTGACGGTTTTTTCAAATTCTTTGACATACTCTTCAAATTCTGATTCGGAATTATCGGGAATAGAGATAATAGCATAAGCTTCACGGGCAATTGCATTTCTGAGGTTTCCTCCGTCAAATTCCGAAAGTTTAAGCCTGAACTTGTCGGCTGAATACCACAACATTCTGTTGAGAACCTTATTGGCATTGGCTTTCCCTTTGTTAATGTCATCACCGGAGTGACCACCTGCAAGGCCTGAAACACTTAGTTTGTATGAAATGTGATTTTCAGGGGTTTCCTCTTTAGAGTACTCGAAAGTTATTATCGAATCTCTGCCGCCTGCACATCCGATAAACAATTCGCCATCATCCTCCGAATCGAGATTCAGCAGTATTTTTCCTTTAAGAAATCCGGGCTTTAACCCGAAAGCACCTGTTAATCCGGTCTCCTCGTCAATTGTGAACAGACATTCAATCGGCCCGTGTTCAATATCATCAGAAGCGAGGATGGCAAGCTGGGCGGCAACACCGATACCGTCGTCGGCACCAAGTGTTGTTCCTTTTGCTTTTACCCAGCCATCTTCGATGTATGCCCGGATAGGGTCGTTGTCAAAATCGTGTTTTACATCCGAATTTTTTTCGCAGACCATATCAATGTGACCCTGCAATACAACCGGTTTTCTGTTTTCCATACCCGGAGTGGCCGGTTTGCGTATCAATACATTCCCAACCTCATCCTGCAAGGTTTCAAGATTATGCTTTTTGCCAAAATCAAGCAGATATTTTACAATTTTCTCCTCTTTTTTTGAAGGTCTGGGAATATTAAGGATTTCCGAAAAATAGAACCAAAGTTTTTCGGGATACAATTTGGTGAGTTCGTTATTCATTGTTGTTTGATTTTAATGTTTAAAGCAGCAAAAGTAGAGTTTTATTTTGAATAATGAAATGGTGTACTTCAAACTTTCTTTTGATAAATTTTTGTATTTTTGTATTTTGAGCATAAAAGTAAATACCTATGGGAACAGAAAAAGACATTAGATGGGAACAAAGATTTTCAAATTACAGAAAAGCATTAAAAAAGCTTAGCGAAGCAATTAATTATCTAAAAAAAGATTTGGAAGAAAAAGAAATTGATATTGAATATAAAAATACAGATAAAATTCTTGAAGAAATAATAAAAGAAGGAGTTATTCAGCGGTTTGAATATACTTATGAAATGGCTTGGAATGTAATGAAAGATTATGCATTATATCAGGGAAATTCCGAAATAAGCGACTCTCGTGATGCAATACGTTTTGCGTTTTCATCAAATCTTATTACAAATGGAGAATTATGGATGGATATGATAAAAAGCCGTATTAAAACATCTCACACATACGATGAAAAAACGGCTGAGGAAATATATAAAAGAATCTTGAATGATTATTATTCATTATTCCTGGATTTTGAACAGGTAATGGAAGGAAAAAGAACAGGCAAGCAAACAAATTTATTTGATAAATAATGTTCGGACTAAGTAATAATCATATAAACCTGATTAATTCGGTTTTTGCAAAATATGATTGTATTAATAAAGTTGTTGTGTATGGTTCTCGCGCAAAAGGAAATTACAGGGCAGGGTCTGACATTGATTTATCTTTGTTCGGCGATAATATATATTTAGATGTTCTTCAAAAGATAGAAAATGAACTTGATGATTTACTTTTACCTTACAATATTGATTTATCTATATTTAACAAAATAGAAAATAATGATTTAATTGAACATATTAAGAGAGTTGGGATAGTATTTTACGAAAAAAATGAATAAAATCCTTCCGGAATTTGTATAACATTCTGAATCCTTTGTTAAAAGCTTAATTGCACTTTTTCGATTATGCTATTGCATAATTCGGGTTCAAAGGTGTCACTTCCGGGAGATATAGCCGAATAAATTGATATTTGAATCTAAAAAAATGAAAAAATTATTTATTTTTATTTGTCTGTTTGTTTTGATCCCATCTGTGACATTTTGCCAAGCAGACCTTAAACAAGAAAATCATAATTTAAATACGGTTTTTATTCAATCCGATTTCCTGACTTGGTCAGAAGAGTTCGGGTTACTGTCGCTAACAGCTAATTATGAACGATTTTTAAAAGTAACTTCCGGATACTTATCATTTTCTGCCGGCGGAGGACCACTTATAGGAATTTATGATTATTCCGGCATATATTCAACAATAGACTTTGAATTTGACGGGCTTTTTGGAAGGAAACATCATTTTTTTGAGATTGGCGGAGGTTTGAAAATTTTTAACGGTAATAATGAGATACCCGGTTTACTGAAGTCAAGAATTGGATACAGGCTTCTTGTAGGGCAAAGAGTTATGTTCCGAATTTCATACGAATTATTTCTTATGCCTGTTGAGATGGGATTCTCGGTTGGGTTTGGTTATAGATTTGGAGGAGGTTCAAAAACAAAGTAAAAAAGCCGGCAGGTAAAAACGAAAGTATAAACCGATTAAACGGAATATGCAGTAGTTTTTTCTCTATGCCTGATAGAGTGATGATTAAGGGATGAGTAGGGGAGGCCGGATGTTCCGGTTAAAGAAGCTGGTATGGGAAGAAGGTTAGGATTAAGTACGCCCTTTCTTCAATCGTAAATCTTTATCAACCGAAGATTCATCCGGGGATGAGTAAATCGAATTCGTGACTCGTAAATTAATCATATCGCAACATCGGGATTCTTGCTGCCAAGGCGACCTTTAGGGAGTTCCGACCACAGTCCTGTATCTACCAGAAAGGACTCCTGCCCACTAACCATACGGGCATCATAAAAACCAAAATCCGAATCAAATCCGGCCGCTCTCTTTAGGTAACAGCATAAACTATTGCTACGGAAAAATTGTATTTTTGCTGAAAATAAGTGTGATATGAAAAAGGTTAAAGTTAATGATTTGAAAGGTTTTATTGTTGAGGTTTTTGATAAGATGGGATGCACGAGGGAGGACTCTTTACAGGCAGCCGATATCCTTGTCAGGGCTGAGTTGCGCGGAATAGGTTCTCACGGTGCAATGAGGCTTGTTGAGTATGTTAATCTTTGGAGAAACAAAAGGGTAAATGTAAATCCTGATATTAAAATAGTTAATGAAACTCCGGGTACTGCATTGATTGACGGGGGGAAAGGGTTTGGGTTGATAGTTGCTCCTAAGGCGATGAGACTGGCAATTGATAAAGCAAAGAATGTCGGGACAGGCTGGGTTTCGGTCAGAAATTCATATCATTTCGGTATTGCGGGCTATTTTGCGATGATGGCACTTGAGCACGATATGATTGGTATAGCAATGACGAATGCAAATCCGCTTGTTGCTCCTACATTTTCGAAGGAACCATTGCTTGGCACAAATCCAATTGCAGTTGCAGTTCCTGCCGGTGTGGAACCGCCATATGTTGCGGATTTTGCCACTGCTCCGATAGCGAGGGGAAAACTTGATCAGGAATTTGCTGCCGGATTGCACGCTCCCGAAGGCCTTTTGCAGAATGAAAAGGGTGAAGCGGTTACCGATCCCGATATTCTTTCAAAAGGAGGTGCAATTAAAACCCTTGGAGGAGATAAAGAGCATGGCGGACATAAGGGGTATTGTATGACCTCAATTGTTGATATACTATCTGCCGTATTGCCTGGTGCCAATTTCGGCCCTTTGGTCGTGCCGACTTTAGGTTATCTTGCAGGAGAAAAGGCGGGGGAGGACAGGGGAATAGGCCATTTTTTCGGTGCAATCAGGATTGATGCTTTCCAAACAGCAAAAGAGTTCAAGGATTATATGGATTTATGGATACGGACTTTCAGAGGAGCTACGCCTGTTGACGGGGAAGCTCAGGTGCTAATACCGGGAGACCCTGAAAGATTGTCGGAAAAGATAAAAACAAAGGAAGGAATAGATTTGCCCGATAGTGTTGTTATAAAACTTATGGGTATTGCTGATGAATTTGGTATTGCAAAAAAGGTGTTTGCATAAAAAAAGCCGGTCTCAAACCGGCTTAATTAATTATTCTATTAACCTAACTTAAAATCTATGGGAATCCGTACTACCGCATTAACCGGCTTACCTTTATATTTTGCAGGTTTAAGCTTCAGGTTTTTTACGGCATCAATAGCAGCCTGATTAAGCTCCGGAACTCCTTTTAAAACTTCAACGCTCTTTACTGTTCCTGTTTTTGAAATTACCAGTTTAAGAAATACCTTACCTTCAATACCTTTTCTTTTCGCCTCTTCGGGATATTTTAGTTTTATTTTTGACAATAATACAGGTGGCTCATCATACAATGAGTAATCGTTTTTAGGAAGTGTTACCTGTACCGGCATAATGGCTGTTGTGGGTACGAATCCCCAATTGTTATTATAGTGAACTGCCCAGCAAGCCTCTTTTGGGAAATATTTATATGTATCAATAATAGCTCCTTTTGGAATTGTGGCACCTGTAATTTCCGAAGATGTCGAAGGTTCAAGCAATATGTCAATATCTGTAAGAGCTTTGGCTTTTTTTCCGGCTG
>CAYOZZ010000374.1:0-1810 GCA_964408535.1 uncultured Bacteroidales bacterium
TGTTGATTGCCAGGTTGATACTTCATATTTCTGGGGAATTGATCAGGTACCCGTTACAACCGATTTGAATAGCATTTTCTTCCTTGCAAATGATAAGGGATATGCTGTTGGAGTAGGTGGTGTGATATTACATAATGACGGTACTGCCTGGACTGAAGAAACCTCAAATACGGATAAAGACCTGTTTGATGTTTATATGTTATCGGAAACTAACGGAATTGCTGTTGGTAAAGAAGGTACAGTTGTTATCAATGATGGTGGAACCTGGGAAGTAGCAACTGACATACCAACGGATAAAGACCTTTTTGCAATTTCTGTTCTTGATGAAAATAATATCTGGGTTGTTGGTAAAAGCGGAACTATAATATATGCTGATGCCTCAGGCCCTGTTCTTCAGGATAGCCCGACCACAAAAGATCTGAAAGATGTTTGTGCAATTGCCGATAATGATGTTTGGGCTGTTGGTAAATCGGGAACAATTATTCATTTTGATGGTTCGGAATGGTCGGAAGTAGCCTCACCAACCTCAAAAAGTCTTTCCGGTCTTTACTTTTTAAATGCATCTGACGGATGGGCTGTTGGTAAATCGGGGATGATAATTCACTATGATGGTTCTGAATGGACTGAGTTTGTTAGTGATGTTAACTTTGATCTTGAATCGGTTTATTTTCTCAATGCAAATATGGGAATTGTTGTAGGTAAAGATGGAAAAATAGCCAATTATGACGGTAATTCCTGGATACCGGGTAAAAGTGGTTCCGTAAATACCCTTATGTCTGTTTTTATGCTTGACGAAGATAATATCTGGCTTGCAGGTATTGGAGGAACAGTAGTTTATTGGACAGGCCAGGGATTTAACAGCCCTGCTGTATTTATTCGTACAACAACAATTGATAGTACTGAAGTACCTATGAGTCAACTTTTATTTGATACAAAATATTTTTGGAGAGTAAGAGCAAGACATGATTTGGATACATCAGCCTGGTCAAGTGTGAATTTTTTCTATACAATAGATAAAGTGACTTTAACCGAACCTTTGAATAATTCCACCGATATGATGCTTGATGTCGTATTGAAATGGCAGGATATTCCAGGAACATTTTCATATATTTATGAAGTGTGCCGCGACCCTGACTTCACTATTCCATGTTTGTCATTTACCGATATTAATGAGGCAAATGCGCAGGCATTAATGTATGATTCAACCTATTACTGGAGGGTTAAAGCTGCTCATAACCAGGATACTACCGATTGGTCGGATACCTGGAGTTTTACAACTATAAACACCGTTTACCTTGTTAGTCCGAATAATGGTGATACGACAAGTGCCCTGCCTTTATTTGAATGGGAAGGTCAGACGGGTACCGACGGTTACGTCGTGGAATATGATTTGTCTGATAGTTTTGAAAATGCAGAGCCGGAAATTGTTGACGCCCCTCTAACAACTTATAATGTTGTATATCCTTTGGAGAAAGGTGAAACTTATTACTGGAGAGTTAAGGCATTCCACGATGGCGATACTACCGGATGGAGCGAAGTACGTCATTTTATTACAGAACCCGAGCAGGGTATTGAAGATTACCTGACAGATAACTATGTCAGCGTTTTCCCGAATCCTGCAAGCAACGAACTGAATGTCAGTATTCAGTCACCCGGGGAAATGGATGTGACTATTAAAATCTTAAACCTCCTTGGAAAAGAAGTTGTCAATACAAGTTTTACCTCTAAACTAGGAAATGTAAAAACAATTGACATTACAAATCTTAATAACGGAGTTTATGTTATTCAGCTTGAAAGCGAAGGAAATATA
>CAYOZZ010000375.1:0-4820 GCA_964408535.1 uncultured Bacteroidales bacterium
TAGATAGATTCGGCAAAACATTTCAATGCCTTTAATGTTTCATCCTCAGCTTCAATATATCCCATATGACCGACACCTCCCAAAAGCAATACATTGCAACGATTGGGCAGGGCAGCTTGTTTCAGGGCAACATCAGTCGGAATCCGTGAGTCTTCTTTTCCAATAATGTACATAACCGGAATAGTTGTATTTTTCAAAAGCGAAATCTTCCCGGTTCTTTCCTTCATCCCCTTCAAAGCTGCAACAATTGCTTTTTTTGATGTATGTACCGCAGAGTTCTTCAGGTTATCAATTTCTTTTGAAAAACGTTTGATATTGTCCGGAGCGAAAAGGCCCGGAATGAAATTATTTATAAATCCCAGCCTGTCCTCCTCAACTATTTTAACCGTTCTGTCCCTGTTCTTTTTTACCTCTTCACTATCGGCATGTGCCGCAGAGTGAAAAAGTACGAGTCCTTTCAGATATTCAGGGTATTGCTCTGCAAATGCAAGGGTTGTGTATCCTCCCATTGAGTGACCTGCCATAATGCACTTGTTAACGCCTTCTTTGTCAAGCACAGACTTTACAGCTCCGGCCATAAGTTCCATTGTGTGAACGGAGTTAATAACATCACTCTTGCCGTGCCCGGGAAGATCAATTCGAACCACTCTGTATTCTTTTGAAAGATTTTCGGAAAAGTAATCCCATATTCCCAATGATTCAAGAAACCCGTGTAAAAGAATAATTGTATCACCGGTTCCTTCAATCTCATAGTTTATTTTCTTTTCGTGAAATAGTGTTTCCATATTTATTAGTTTTTGATATGCAAAAATAGAACTTTTACATTCAAGTTTTGGTAGGGTGTACTGGAAATTGCATTTTTTATTATTTTGCCGTACACCCTTTTTGTCTTGTTGTATCTTTGCATTAATCCCTTTAATTCATAAAACAATTACCTTACGGTTTGTAACTTTCTTTACCTTTGTCTGTCATAATATTTTAATGGTTCGTACTAAATTCCGTAAAATGAAATTTCAAAGAGTTGTTTTCCTTTTAATTGCCTTTTTATTCTGTTTTTCAAATGATTCTTTTACTCAGGATTATTTTCAGCAGCAGGTTAATTACAAAATTAAAGTATCACTTGATGATTCGGTGCATTCATTGTCGGCTTTTGAAGAGATCGAATATATAAATAATTCGCCTGATGAACTGAGTTTCATTTGGTTTCACTTATGGCCCAACGGTTATAGCAATAGTGAAACGGCTCTGGCAAAACAAATGACATACAGTGCAAAATACGGTTGGTTTGAAAATGAGAAAACAAGAGGGTTTATTGATTCTTTGGATTTTAAAGTTGACGGAGAAAGAGTAAAATGGGAATATGACAAGAAGAATATTGATATTTGCAAACTTATTTTGAATGAGCCTGTTAAGCCGGGCGAGAGCGTCACGATTACAACTCCTTTTTATGTTAAGATTCCATCCGGCTATCTTTCGAGATTAGGTCATATTGAGCAGGCATATACCATTACGCAGTGGTATCCGAAACCTGCTGTTTATGATAAATATGGCTGGCATCCATTCCCATATCTTAATCAGGGAGAGTTTTATTCGGAATTCGGTTCATTCGATGTTTCAATAACAGTACCCGAAAATTATGTTGTGGCTGCAACCGGTAATCTTCAGACCGATAGTGAGTTGGTATTCTTAAATGAGCTTGCCGGGAAAACTGCCTCAATAAAGGATTTTGATTTCGATGACAATGATTTTCCTCCTTCTGCTGCAAAGACAAAAACCGTAAGATATACAGAGAAAAATATTCACGATTTTGCCTGGTTTGCCGATAAAAGATTTCATGTTTTAAAAAGTGAAGTCAAACTGCCGCATACAGGCAGGACAGTATCAACTTGGGCATATTTTCCTAATTCTGATGCCGATTTATGGAAGAAAGCCAATGAATATATCAATGACGCTATTTATTACTACTCGTTGTGGTACGGCGATTATCCGTACAATAACTGCACAGCCGTACTCGCACCCCTGAGTGCCGGCGGGGGAATGGAGTATCCTACAATAACGGTTATCGGCGGAAGTATGGGAGATATGGACCTCGAAGTTGTTATTATGCATGAGGTTGGACATAACTGGTTTTACGGAATGCTCGGCTCCAACGAAAGGGATTATGCCTGGATGGATGAGGGGCTTAATTCATTCAGCGAATCAAGGTATATGATGACCAAATATCCTGATAACAGACTTTACAAAATGGGATTTCAGAGTAAAGGTCTTGCACGTTTCCTCGGAGTTGAGAATCTGCAATATAACTCATACCATTATCTCAGCTATCTGACACTTGCACGTGAAAATAAAGACCAGCCGATGTCATTAACCTCAAATAAATTCACCGGTATGAATTACGGGGCTGTTGTATATGGTAAAACTGCCGCTGAGTTTCAATATCTACATGGTTATTTCGGTGAAGAAAAATTCAACACAATAATGCAGGACTATTTTAATACGTGGAAATTCAGGCATCCTTATCCTGATGACCTGCAAAAAATATTTGAAGAGCATTCGGGGAAAAATATGAGCTGGTTTTTTGATGATATTGTCAAAACAACAAAAAAGATTGATTATAAAATTTCCCGGTTTAAAAACGGCAAAGTGTTAATTAAAACAAAACAACAAATTCAGGGGCCTGTTTCAATATGCGGACTGTATGGCGACAGTGTTGTATTTGAAAAATGGGTGGATGGTTTTGAAGGAAGGAAATGGGTGGATGTGCCTGCCAATGACGAAATAAACAAACTGAAAATAGATTGTAAAGGTGATATCCCCGAACTTTACAGAAGTAATAATACTCTTCGGACAAAGGGAATTTTTAGAAAAGTAAAACCGTTGAAGTTCAGGATGATAAGTCCTGTTGAAAATCCGGAATATACTTCAATAAATCTTTTTCCTGTAATCGGTTGGAACAACTATAATAAATTTATGCTTGGTGGGGTTTTGTATAGCAGTCCCGTTCCTTCACCACGATTGGAATATCAGATAATGCCGGTTTACAGTTTTGGCTCAGGCGATCTTGCAGGGATGGGAAAGATCAGGTATAATATACTGCCGTACAATAAGATTTTTAGGAAAATATCAGTTTATCTCGCAGGCAGGCAATATGCTTTTGAAAATAAAAAAGGTAGTTATTATCAGAAACTGGCTCTCGGAGCGGATTTCTATTTCAGAAAGAAAGACCTGAAAAGAAAGGTTTCCGGTTTTGTTAACCTTGAGGTAAGTGAAGCCACAGACCTGAACAGCTTGCTGACCGGTGGTGAATACAGTTATAAGACTTATTATTCGGGACGGTATCATTACAATAACAATGTTCATCTTCCGTTTGAATTCACGGTTTCGTTTGACGGTAGCGACGATTTTCTTAAATCATCATTAACCTTGAATTACCACATCCCGTATTCCTATAAAAAAGGACTTGATATAAGGTTTTTCGGAGGAGCCTTTTTGTTCAGAACGGACGATTTGTCATCAGTATATGATTTTACTCTGAGCGGTGTCTCCGGTGTCAATGATTATGATTATGACGGAATTTTCCTTGGCAGATTTGAGAATCCGTCGGGAAACAATTTCCTGTCAAAACAGTTTATGTACGGATACGGCGGCTTCGGATTGTTTACAACTCTTGGAAACTCAAACAGCTGGCTGACATCTCTTAACCTTAATGCTGCCGTCCCTCGAATGCCATCTTTTTTACCTGTCAGCATTTACGCAAATGTGGCAATGACACGGGAGACTGTTGTTCCTGAAAACAGTTATAAAACGGAAGTCTATTACGACATCGGGGCAAAACTGAACTTCGGTGATATTTTTGAGATTTATTTCCCGGCTTACGCCTCAAAATCAGTATGGGATAACAGCAATGCTATGACGGACAATTATTGGCAAAAAATCAGGTTTTCAATATATCTTGACCCTGTAAATCCGTTTACTTTCATTCAGACAATGTTTTAATATATCAAAGCAATAAACTAAATCACAATTAGCTTCCGAAAGAAAACCTGATTGCCGGTACATATTTTAATAATATAAACTCCTTTATTGAATGAACTCAGGTCTAATGTTAACTTTCCGCCGGTAAACGAAAGCCGGTTTTTACTGATCAGTTCCCTTCCATTCTGATTGTATATATTAATTGATTGGATATTGATACCGGATTCGATAGTGAAAAATCCTTTTCCAGGATTGGGATATATGGAAAGCAAAGAGTTATTATTAATTAATTCTTCATTGCTGTTTGGTTTGTTCATATTAACAGCATATTCCTTCAGTGTAACGGTTTGGATCATAGTTGCCTGAACAAGTATCCAGCAATAACTGATTGTGTCATTTATGTTAATGTATCCTCCAATGTATTTTTCTCCTATCCCTACCCAATCTTCAATATTGAATATATTCAGATTGTAAACTGCGCACCATTCGTTTTCAGCTAATACAGCTGTTCCGTTTGTATAAGTTAAATCCTCATCTATTGTATCACCATAATTAAATATTTTAGCCACTTTACGGTATGATGTGTCGTAATTACATTCATTTATTGCGGATGTGTCAATCCGGCTCACCGCAATTCCGTTTTGACCGTATGGAATTATGTGAACATAGGCTATCACCCAACCTAATGTTGGGGTCAGATAGACCTCAAGTCTGAAATCATTTATTCCATTACTGTCTATATCAAGCTCCCGGCTGAAAGGACCTTCACCATAGGCATCAGTTAACGTGGTATCCGGTATAATATCGGTATAGTAAACACTGTCATTTATTAAACCTGCCGTGAA
>CAYOZZ010000376.1:0-7767 GCA_964408535.1 uncultured Bacteroidales bacterium
CACAATGTTTCATCGCCTTTTAGAACCTGGTCAACAAGGATACCACCGAAATACTGAGGATAATAAAGCTCTGTTTCCATGGTAGGAGTTGGAACGTAATCAGGGTCGTTTGCATAAAGCAAAGGACATAATTCATTAGTAATATCGTAATACGGATAGTCACCGTCATTAGGATCATAATCACCGTCACCATTAACATCTTTAAAAGGTGCGAGGTAATAACTCTGTCCTTTGGAAACATCACCGTGAGCAGGATAATTCAGGATTGATTCCGGAATTGTATAACCGGGAAAATCTTCTGCTTTATTATCACTGTTCCACCAGCTTAAAAACTGGTCAATATCTGCCCTTTTAATATCGAACATTTTATCCCACTGCGAACATGTTTCTTTATCAATTGCTGCAGTTCCGTCAATTGTCAAAGGACCTGTCCAGTAATCCTGACCAACCTGTCTGTATCTGAGAGCGGCAAGTTTCAACTGATTATTAATATCAAGACCTCCAATCCATAATGAACCCGAAAACATTGAGGTTGTAGAACTGTTTGCAGGGATATAGTATTGAGCACCAATACCGGCTCCAAGGTCCCACCACATATCACCTCCTGTATTGATACGGGCCCTGACATTATTAATATTTAAAAACTTGTAACCTGCAGGAGCAGAACAGCCTGAAGCAGTCCCTTTAATGTTCTCCGAACCCTTTAATCCTCCGAATTTATCTTGCTCGGCAAAACCGGATTGTGTTAAAACGAGAGAAAATAACGAGATAACCAGTATGCGGAAAATATTTCTCATAATTTAATGTTTAAATGTTCTTTTAACAATAAAGTTAATATTATTTAATTAAAAATTTATCATTACACCCAGACGAATCATTCGCGGACTACTATAGTTATATGGGCTGTTGACAGCTACTGAATATAAGTCTCTGAATGATTGCGGGTCGGTTTGATTATTTATTTGAGTCTGCCACTCGGGAGCTGACAGATAACCGTCATCATCAGGATTACCTGTTGCAGCATAAACTCCCATTATATTGTGAGTATTTAGCAGATTCAATATTTGCAAATATATATCAAGATAGGTACGCTTTTTACCTTCCTGTCCTCCAAAGTATATCTCCTTGTCAATCCTCATATCAACTCTGAATTGCCAAGGAAGTCTTGAACCGTTAATTGTACCCTCAAGAATTCTTGTTCCTTGATTTATAAGTCCTGTAACATTTTCCTGAGCAGTATAGGGGACACCCGAACCACCTGTCAATGTAAAATTGGCACCGAGGTTTTTCAAAACCTGTACAACTTTTTCCTGGTCGGTACCTTTATGGCGTGTAATTGTAGGCCCGTTATAGGCTTTGCCGTCTGAAAACCTGTATTCAAGCAACATTGTAAAATTATGCCTTCTGTCCCAGTTCAACGGATTCAGAATTCGAAGATTTGGAAGACCTGAAGCAATTAAAGCTGCCGAAGTTGTTGTTGATGACCCTGTACCGTCAGCAAACTGAAGGGTATAACTGAAATTAAGTCTTGTATTACTGTTTAGCTGTCTTAAGTCATAAGTGGCAGTAAGACCTTTAACAGTACTGAAGTCATGATTTTTAAAAGAGTTATATGTTCTCGGATATGCACCGTTTAACCTGTATATCTGAATATCATCACGAATTTCACCATAAAATACGGTAAGTTTCAATGATGACTTATTCGAGAGTTTCTGCTGGAAACCAAGTTCATAGTCAATCCTCTTTGTCGGTTTTAGATTCGGGTTATTAAGGTTTCCTCCCGAAGTATTAATAAAGTAGTATCTTGAAGGATCAGCATACACATTTGATGTAGGTCTTTGCGTCAAGACGTCATAGTGAGCAAAGAACAGTGCTTCATCCGAAATTGGAAATGAGAACGAAATTCTCGGCATCACACTCCATTGTGGGTCATAATCCTTAAACGCACTACCGTTTACATGCTCCTGAGAAGGATCAACGAGATACGGGGAAACACCGGCTCCTGCATCAAGTACATAAGGGTCTTGAATTTCAATTCCCTCGGCATTATACCAGGTATATTCATCTCTATATCCCGTAATTGTACTCGGGTTTCTGGCATCGTCAACATAAACAACAAAGTCATCACCCATATTACCCGGTATGGAAACCTGATTACCGCCAACACCAATATTTTTTGTTTCACCTACAGAGTATGCAGGATAAAACAGGAATGGGTCTTTTAATACCGACTGGTTTGCATCAAACCTGTCAACACGAAGACCGACATTAAATACAAGATCTTTAAAAGCAAATTTATCCTGAATATAACCAGCCATATAAATAGGCTCATAAGCAGGAATCGGTCTTGTATAATTTCCATACTCATCCTTTTCATTAAAGAAATCATCAAAACTCGGCTTGCTTTTTAGTTTGTTACCTTTATAATCATATCCGTAGTAGCTTGCTACATAACGGCCGTCAAACAACAGTTCGTCAGCACTAAACATATCAATGCTGAAGAGGTCGCCTTCCATCTGTTTAACATGCAAAACTCCGTCCTTATCATAATACTGGATTGTTTTATTATCAAAATCCCAGGAATCAACAATAATATAATCTGTACCCTGTGGATCTAATCCTAACTTATTCCTGAGGTTCCAGTCAAATGTTGTCTGAGTGGGTTTGTCATACTTTCTGTAATACAGAACCGTATCCTGAAAAACGCCATCATTATATACAGGAACAGGGTTGTCTTTATCAAGTTCCAGAATGTGAAGGTTCGTATAGCTTCTCATAAGAGTCCAAAGCCCGTTTCCATTATAACCGTATCCGCTTGAACTTCTTTGTTCATATTGAAAACCAAGTTTAAGTTCGTTATTACCTATATCTGCAGAAACATCAACTTTGAATGAAACCTGAGTGCTTTTCCCGACACTATAGCTTGCCTGATTTCCGCCTGCAGCACCCCAAAGCCCGTAAACACTCGGAGGTCCCTGGCCATTCAAACGACCGCCTGATGACAGAAGTTGTGTTGCATTCTGAAAACCTTCGGGAAACAGTTCATAAATCTGACGATTATAATTGGCAATTAAAGGATTATAATCTTCCTTTTTAAAGGTAAGAAGTGTGTCATAATCCCAACTGTTCAATACCCAGACATTTTCATATTGCTGGCCGTTGATATCAACATTTCCCAGTTCATAAGTAGGTGTTTTATATGTATTGAAACTTCCAAGATAACCTATTTCAAAGATATTATCTCTGTGGTCGGGGTCCATTGTGCTACCACTTGTCTGTGTATAGTCACCCTGAATACTGTAATAGACATTTTTAATAAGTGATTTGCTTTCGGGATCAGAAGGGAACCTCTGAATGAAACGACCATAAACTCTCCAGGTATTACCTTTTGAAAAGGCATTTTTATCATAGTTAAACATTGAATTAGAAAAACTAAAATTATGTCCTTCATTAAAGTTATACTGACCACCGATTGTAAGAGTGGTATTTTTTGAAGTTCTGACATCAATTTTACCCGAAAGGTTAGCTCCATACCTTGAAGAATTGGGTGTATATTTCAGATGCTTAAGATCACTGGCACGTGTATATTCCGCATTGAGGAAAGTTCCACTTGCCTGACCTGACGGTCTCAACGGATTTTCTTCAAGACTTGCAAGGTAGTCATCATTGGCAACCTCAACACCGAAAGCCGTCGGTCGTCCGTCTTTATTATAAAAGAGGTCACCCGAAATAAAGAATCCGAGCAGTGATGTTTGCCCCTCTTTACCTTTAATCAATGGCCCCTGCACACTAAAACCGAGCCTGTTATGCCCGAAAGCATCAAGAAACTGGGATGTTTCGAGTTCCAGACCACCACCAAAAGTACGCGAAGGTCCTTTTGTCGTTACATTAATAATACCTCCCCTTGCATCTCCATACATAGCAGGAAGACCGCCAAGGTAAACGGAGACCTCTTCGATGGCTTGTTGAGGCACGCTTGCCGAACCGAGCACCCTCATACCGTCAATGTACATAATTGTACCGTCGGAACGGGCACCCCTTACGTTACTGACACCACCGTCAGCAGAGTAAACACCACCGACCGTAGCGGCAATAGCACCGGCAGAACGGTTAGGCATTTTTTTAATCTCTTCGGCTGTAATATGGCCTCCCGACACAGTCTTATCCTTGTCAATAAGCGGAACCTTATAATCGGTTACGACTATCTCTTCAAGATTTGTTGCCGACGATTCCATCTCAACATTGTAAAATGTGATTTGGTCAGAATTGATTCTTACATCATTTGTAACAACTGTTTTGTAACCCATATAGGTTGCTTTCAGCATATACTTGCCAGGCTGAACCGGTTTAATTGTGTAATTACCGTCAAAATCGGAAGTTGTACCTCCGACCTGTGTTCCTCCATTCTCAAGAATGATGTTCGCAAAAGCAAGAGGTTCTTTTGTATCCTTGTCAATGACCTTTCCTTTCAGTGCTCCAGATCCTGACTGGGAAAACACAGAAATGCTTGCTACTAAAATGATCCCGAATGTTAAAAGTAGATGTCTTAACATACCATATAATTTTATGTTTGATTATACTTTGTTTAAAAAGCTGGTAAAGTTAAAAATAAAAAAATATATTATCCAAAACTTTTTTCCATTTATGTAATTTATTTTCAAATTTAAATTAATACTAAATATAGGGAGCATTTAAAATCTCACTATATATAACTGCTCTTCTCAAGTCAAAATCAATTAGTTGCACGTCAGACTCCTTATCAGATAGTTGCTCATATTCCACAAATGACCTTTCATTATTTTCAACAATCGTCTGTGTGCCTTCTTCAACAAAATTTGATAACTCATAATTTAGAAAAGGATTATCTTCCTTTAAACTCTCAACAGGTTGCTCTTGTAACGGTTTCTCTTCAAAATTTTCATCTTCGATCTCATAGATGTAATCCGGCGATTCTGTTTCCGGCTGTATCAATGTATCCAACTGCTCACCGAGCAAAATTTGCTCAAGCATCGAAGGCTTTCTTTTTGCAGTCGAATCTTCCGGACCGGATTTCTTACTTTTTTGGCTCTTACTGTACAAAGTAAATCCAAGCCATATCAATCCTATTAATAACGGTAAAAAATCTTTCATCTATTTTAATTACAATTTAACCAGTTGTAATGAGGCTGTAAATATAATACAAAATTCTTCATCTGAAAGAGAAAATCAGTTAACGGTAGAATAAAATCAGTTTTCGGTAAATAATTAACTGATTTTCGGCTAATTCTAATGAATTTAGAATGATTATAAATTACTCAGGATTTCAAGAACCTTTTCTCTTTTACGTCGTGAAACCGGAACTTCACTACCGTCAGCCATCAAAACAAAGCCTCTTTCATTCCGCGAAAAAGACGTTACATGCTTCAGATTTATCAGATGGGACTTGTGAATGCGTAAGAAACTGTATTCCGAAAGAAGTTCTTCATTTTCCTTTAATGTTCTTGATACCAGAATTCTTTTCTTGTCAATAAAATGAAAGAACGTATAATAATTTGATGATTCGCAGCGAACAATATCACTTATTTTAGCAACATACAGCTTGTCGGATGTTGACAATACAATATTGGGCTCATCTTCCGGTTTCTTATAATTTCCGAGCAAAACATCAATATTGGGTTTCAGATTTTGCTGTTTCCGCTTTTCTTCAGCTTTTTTAACTGCCGCTATCAGGTCATCGGGGAAAATCGGCTTCAGTAAATAGTCGAGAGCACTGAATTTAATGGCCTTTATGGCAAACTGATCGTAAGCAGTGGTAAAAATCACATCAAAGTTAAAGTCTTTCAACTCTTCGAGAAGTTTAAAACCACTGCCGTCCGGCATCTGAATATCAAGAAACAACAAATCAGGTTTATATTCGGTTATTGCACTTATTCCTGATTTTACGCCGTCAGCTTCGGCAACAATCTCAACATTTTTGCAATAAAGTTTCAGCAATCCCGACAGTGTCTCTCTTGATCGCTTTTCATCTTCGACAATAACTGCTCTGAGCATAATAACTTTTTTTTAAAACTTATTAACAATTGTATATATAATATAATAGTATAATTTCAAACCCAAAAAAACACTTACTCTTCTATAAAATGGATTATAATTCTTACCTCTGTACCCGCCGGTTTATTATTGTTGTCTTTTAAATCGACAATCCTAACCGAAAAATCATCCTTACTTTGCCTGTTGAGGATTTCAAGTCTTGCTTTTGTTATAAGCATTCCCCTTGAATTATGTTTAATTCCCGAATCCCTCGCTATCTCCGCAGCCTTATCTCTTCCTATCCCATTGTCCCTGACAATACATAATAAGGAATTATCGGATTTTTTACTGATTATTATACTCAATGAGCCTGTATCAGGCAAATTGATGAGCCCATGAATAATTGCATTTTCGACATAGGGCTGAATTATCATTGGCGGAATTTCTATAAACTCCTCATCCAGATCAGAATCAATTTTTATATTATAATCAAATTTATTGCTAAACCGCAATTGTTCAAGTTCAATATAATACCTTAATGCTGCAAGTTCGTCTTTCAATGTAACATACTTACTGGTAGTGTTCGAAAGAATTATTCTCATCAGTTGTGAGAACTTTCCAAGATAGAAAACGGCATTTTCGATATCATTTTCGAGTATATAACTCTGAATTGAATTAAGTGAATTAAATATAAAATGCGGATTTATCTGGAGTCTCAGGGCCTTCTGTTCAAGATCGAATTTTTGCTTTTCAAAATCAAGAAGCCTCTTTTCCATTTCGTGTCGCCTTTTCAGTCTTCTTGTTCTCCAGTAAATAATCCACCATATTGATAAAGCGAAGAAAAGAAGAACAAATGATTTAAAATACCAGGTCTCCCACCATGGAGCCTTAATAAGCAAGGTCAGTTTAATCCCCTTTTCGTTCCACACACCATCATTATTCGTTCCGTTTGCCATAAAAGTATAATTACCTGGGCGAACCTTTTTATATTCGGCCCACCTGTTTTCGGCATCTGCATAAACCCAGTCTTTATCAATATTCTTAAGCATATATTTATACCTATTCTTCGACGGATTTGTGTAATCCAAAGCTGCAATCTCAAATGAAAAGAAGTTGTCATCATAATTCAAACGAATGGTATCTCCGTCGTAAAAATCATCCGGGACAATTTCATTGAACTTTCTAAACATTGAAATTACAACAACCGGCTGAACAGGGTTAATTCTGATTTTTTCAGGATTGAAGACATTATATCCATTCATCCCGCCGAAATACATCAGTCCTTTGCTGCTCTTCAAAGCTGCCCCAAGATTAAATTCATTACTCTGCAATCCGTCCTTTACATCATAATTGACAAAACTGCGATTAACAGTATTAAACTTTGATATACCGTAGTTTGTACTAATCCATAGGTTATCGGAATTATCCTCCAGAATTGCATAAATAATATTATTCGGCAACCCGTCTTCCGTTGTATAAGAATTAAATTCTTCGGTTTCGGGATTAAATCTGTTCAGTCCTCCACCGGATGTACCTACCCATAAAAATCCAAGATGGTCTTCATACAAACAGAAAACAGTATTATTGCTGAGACTTTTGCCGTTCCCGGGCCGGTTATAATATCTGATAAAGCTATTACTATTCCTGTCATAACGATTCAGGCCATTGTCAGTACCAACCCACAGGTTTTTTCTGCTATCTTCAAAAATAACAATTACAATATTATCGCTTATAGAAGTTGTATCTTTATCGCTATGC
>CAYOZZ010000377.1:0-4708 GCA_964408535.1 uncultured Bacteroidales bacterium
CCTTTTTCGTTGTAGTCAATGCCGGTTACGTACTGCACGGCTTCGCCACCGTCAGTCACAGTCAATCTTTCCAAAAGCCCGGCTTTGTTATAAACGTAGCTTGTCAGGCTGCCGTCCGGTTTTGTTACGGTTACCGGTCTGTTCATAGCGTCAAAAGTGAATGATTGTGCAAACGTTTCGCTCTGCAACTGCACCTGTCCGTCCCAGTTGATCACCGTCTTGTATTCGTTGCAGAATTGTTTGGACAAAGATAATAAATTTTCTTTAACCCGCCTTATGCGTTAAGGCATAATTCGGGTAAAAATCAAAGGTATTAAATCGGTTTTTTCCCGATTGGTCGTAAATTTCTGAAATTTGTCCAATTGAGTTTGATGCGGGGTCAGTACCGTAAACGGTTTCGGTTACCTTTACGGTTCCCTCAGCGGTAGTCAGTAACTCGCTGACAAAGTGTGTAAGCTATAATACAACCCTTAATTTATCAGTTTATTTTCAAGGTTTAATGATCAATATTTTATTCCGCATCCACGACGCATCTGAATCCTACGGTTGCATTTCTTTCAAAACCCGGAGAAACTCTCAGAAGCATTTGGGTCTTATTCAATGGCTGGGCACCTCCTTTCACATACCACTGGCTTGATGCCGGGTTGTAAAAACTTCCGCCTCTCATAATTATAAAATAGTAGCTCCCGTCGTCATAAACATCATTTGTGAGTTGCCAAACATTGCCGACAAGGTCTTCAACGCCAAACGGACTTGCCCCGTCAGGGTATTTGTTCACGGCAGATATTTTACCGGAAGAGGGGTTGCACTTTCCGTCTGTCATTTCATCTCCCCAGGGGTAGAGCCTCCCGTCCGCGCCCTGTGCCGCATATTGCCATTCGGTTTCGGCCGGCAACCTTTTTCCTGCCCACCCGGCGTAAGCCTTCGCATCTTCATAACTTATGTAAACAACAGGATAATTTTTCATTCCCTTCGGATATTTCCCGTTTTTCCAGTGTTTTAAAAAATTTGCCGTATCTTCCGGCATATAACCTGTTGACTCCATAAAGTCGTAAAACTGGTTATTTGTCACAGGATATTTATCAATATAGAAACTATTTATTTCAATAATTTTCGAAGTGTCGTAATAGGGATACGGTATAAAACTGCCCGCTGCTTCAATGTTCATTTTGATTTTTCCGGCAGGTACCCTAACCATTCCTTCCGGCATCTTATCAGGAACAGCGGTTTTTACTATTCTGCTTAATAATACGGGACTGCCGGATTTCAGAATAATAACCCGTTCATCAATCAATTCGGTATTATCAAACAGTTGAATAACAATCTTCCCTTCGTATCGTCCGAAGACATCGGTGATATTTATACTAAATTCTTGTTTGTCAGTTTCCGTTTCAGTGGCGTCATAAGAAGGATTACCGGCAGTTACAACAATTCTGTTTCCTTCTTTCGATTTAATAAAAAGCGAATCGTTAACAAATTTTATATTCAGCAATTCCGGGAATACGGCAATACAGTCAACACTGCCTTCACTTCTTGTTCCGAGAAACTGTTTACCGAAAGCCGCTGTCTCCACAGGAATCAAATATTTGCCGTTTAACGTATCCGCTTCGAGTTCCTTATGATTCCATAGGCTGACATAATGCCCTCCCTTTTCTTTCTCACCCTGAAACAAACTTCCGGAAAATCCTTCCGGTATCAGGCTGTAAATCGTGTAAACAGTTTTATTCTCACACGGAAACTCGTTAACCCAAACATTATCCTTTTCAGTTGGTATCAGCGGAGTCCATTCCTTACTGTTGAATGCTTTACTGTTTTCTCTCAGAATTTTAACTGCTCTGCCGAGATATCGCAGTTCTTCCTGCATCCAGGCCGGACGTCCCGGCGCAAAAGTGTTAAGTTCAACACCATAACCGTTAAAAAGGGAAATAGCCACTTCGCGGTGAATCCTTCCCTGACTAAGCTGACACACCCTGAAAATAGCAAAGTCGGGCTTTATAAGTTTATTTAGATTCAGGGGCGGCGGCATAAAGATAGCATCGTGGACTCTTCCCGAAATTATTCCGGGCATATCCTTAACCACCGCCATTCCTTCGGAATACATCACCACACCCGGTTTAACACTGTCGGCTGCCCGTTGCAATTCGATACTTGAACTTCCTCTTGTATCAAGGACAACCCCGTCAGCATCAACGGCTTTTATCAGTTTTGCCATACCCTCATAGGGATTCTCTTTTCGCGTACTTTGGTCCCAGGGGTTATAAGCAATAAAAAATTTCGTGCCGTTTTGCTTCGCATATTGCGAAAATTCATTCAGCTTTTCAAGACCTCCGGGCAGGTCGGCATACAAATCCCATTGATTCCGTTCGTCCACACCAAGAGCAGGCCAGGTAGGCCATATTCCGTAAATATCATATCCTCCAAACAGGCTTTTCCCCGCTTCGAGAAACTCCTTAAACCTGTAACCGCCTTTATTAATGTCATAAAACGAATGGTCCCAGGCAAACTGTAATATCATCAGATAATCGTTTCGTATCCAGGAGAGGTCTTCCCTTTCAAACAGTGAATTGTCAAACTCCTCAAGGTCATAGAGATATCGCTTTGCAAACATCAGTTTCAGACCGTTCTGCCATTTACCGGAATATTTATCCGCGTATATCTCATAATCCACAGTGCCACCCGGATAAAGGTAGGTTTTATATCTGCCCTTTCGTCCCTTCTCAACATCCTTTCTGCGTGCAACAGCACATAACGAATTACCGTCACCTGCATTTATTGCACCGTATCCCATTTCCCAGGCATTATCAGGGAGGATGACACCCACCGGTTCTTTTCCGGGGCGATAAAGCTTTGTCCGTGCAAGGTTCCAGGGGCCTTCACCCGTTATATAAACATTTTCGGGTAATTGCCCAAACGGAACCATATTTTCAAAAACAATAGTATCCCGGGTATAATTTTTAACAGTTACAAAATATCTTTCGCCCGGTGAGAAAGCGGAATCACGTTGAACGGTAGCATAAAGCAATGTATCCCAGGCGATTTCGATTATTGAATCGTTTTCAATAACCGTAGCAGTTGTTGAAAAGTACAATGAATCGTTAACAGAGAATGAAAAAAACGGAAAAGCTCCGTCAACAGAATCCCCGGTAGTATCGTTATGCTGAACACCGTTAACACTTAGTCCGATGTCGGTTATGAAATTTAACGGTTGAGAAAAAGCAGGCTGTAAAAACAAAAAAATTGCGATTTGCAACAGTAGCGGATAAAGATATATTTTCTTCATAATTTATCAAATTTTGTGATAAAATCAATAATTGGTCTTTTCACAATACAAATTTAGTTAATTTTGGCTTCACAATACAAAAAAATATGACGGCTGATATTGTAATTGATTTTAAGAATGCTTCTATCTTTCAAAAAGAGGTACTGGTTTTATCGGGTGTTGATATGACCGTTGTAAAGGGCGAATTTGTTTACCTGATTGGTAAAACGGGAAGTGGCAAAAGCAGTCTGCTGCAAACCGTTTATGCCGATTTGCCGTTGGCTTTTGGTGATGCAACAGTGGTCGGTTATGATTTGAAAAAGATAAAAAGAAAGGAGATACCGTTTTTAAGAAGAAAACTTGGAATTATTTTTCAGGATTTTCAATTGCTGACTGACAGGTCGGTAACCGACAATCTGCTTTTCGTGATGAAAGCCACGGGATGGAAGGATAAAAAGAAGATGCAGGAGCAGGCACAGGATGTCCTCGAAAAGGTAGGGCTCGGCACTAAGGGGTTCAAAATGCCGCACCAGCTCTCGGGTGGCGAACAGCAACGTGTTGCCATTGCGCGGGCACTTGTTAATAATCCGGAAATAATTCTTGCAGATGAACCGACCGGAAATCTCGACCCGGAAACATCAACAGGGATAATGAAACTGCTTTTCGATATAAGTCAGTCGGGACGTTCGGTACTGATGGCAACCCACAACTATTCTCTTTTCAAACAGTTTCCATCCAGAACACTTAAATGTGAAGATGGGAAGGTTTCGCCGTATAATCCGTCATCTTCCGATATGGATGAGTGGTAGAGCAGGCAAAATCAGGCTCGTGTCTCATTTCTATATTAACGGCAAAGAGATAACACTTCCGGTTCAGACAAGCATAAAACATATCAAAGAACTCCTATCGTTTTAAACTATGTTTTCAATAAGTTCAAACCGGTATTTTCTATATGTTAAGAGCACCGATATGCGCAAAAGTTTCGACGGGTTGAGCGGACTTGTAACCAATCGTCCGGGACAAAATCCGATGAGTGGCGATTTATTCATCTTTGTCAATCGCAGGCCAAATCGCATAAAAATGCTTCGATGGGAATCGGGCGGATTTGTGTTGTTTTACAAAACAATGTACCGGAACTACGCTGGATTGATATCGACGGCAGTCAATTAAATTATAATCAGGATAATTATCCGGTACAATTTCAATAGAAATATTTTTTATTCAGTATAATATTTCTTAAACCCTTGCGTTTAAAGAAGTGGATAAATTGGTAATTTTTTTCATCCAAAAGGCGCAATCTTTTTACAAAGTTGCGCTTTTTGGTTTTTACACACCGATATTTTGTTTCAGCTCAACTTTTTGCAAAATATCAAGATCGCCACGGTCGTCAATACATTCGATTATTTTTTTCTTGAATTTCCAGCAGGTCATCTGACGGATTTCGATTTT
>CAYOZZ010000378.1:0-3157 GCA_964408535.1 uncultured Bacteroidales bacterium
ATTATCCACTCTAACAGGTCGTACCGGGGTTTTTCACCCGGTGGAAACTACAATAATGAAGACTTTTCAATTGATTCTATTCCTGAAACAGGTCATCCATTGTGACCTCCGAATCTATTTCTTCAAAATAGTATTCATTTCGAATTGCCGGGTATGTAGTGATTAGAGTTGTTATAATTGTTTTTTTTGTTTTTGTGACATGTCCGAATACGGAACGCTTTCTGCGCAGGTCAGACACATAGTTTTTTGTGATTATAAATTCCTCTCCTGTAAATTTTACTTCGCAGAGATTAACGACTCCGTCTTTCCTGTCAATAAGCAAATCAATTTGCGCGCCGGGAATATCCTTGTCGCCTTTGGATCTCCAGGATGATATTTCGGTGTAAATACCGCTTAAACCGAGCTTTTTTAATATTTGACTAATATGCAGCATGCTTATATTTTCATAGGCATATCCGCTCCAGGCTGCAAAGCTACTACTACTGACAATTTTTTGCCAGGTGTTTGCCTGTTTACCTGTCTTTCCTTTAATAAACCTCAAATAAAAAAGTGAATACATATCCATAAGTCGGTAGATCGTCTCTTTCTTCTTTTTGTTGAAAGGACGATATTTTTCCACAAAGCCACTCTCCGTCAATTCAGTCAGCGTCCTTGTGAATGTCCCGCCGTCAGACAGCCCCGATTCTTTCACCAGCACTTCACGTACCACTCCGGTAGTATGCCGTGCAAGACTTTCAATAATGGAAATATGGTTGTCGGCATTCTTAAATAAGGAATAATACAGGTTATCATATTCTGCTGACAATAGTCCCGTATCGGTAAAACATATTTCATCTATCAGTTGAACGGCACTTTTCCCTCTTGTCAGTTCATTCAAATAGAATGGAATACCTCCCATAACCATATACAATTGAATAATCTGATACCTTGACAGTTTTAGTTTTTTACTTTTACAAAATAGTTCCGTTTCGTAAAGTGTAAACGGTTTCAGATTTATTCTTCCTGTAAGTCGGTTATGTAACCCGCCTTTTGATTTCATAAGTTTTTTATGTATCCACGAAGCCGCCGAACCACATACAACCAAAAGAATGTTATTCATAGTTGACATATGTCTGTTCCAGAAATATTCAAGTGCAGGCAGAAAACCGGATTTGGGTGTGTCTAACCAGGGCAATTCGTCAATAAAAACTACTTGCTTTCTTTTTCTCCGTTTCAGCGTGTACAGGTAATCGGCAAGATATGAGAATGCGGTATGCCAGTTAGCAGGAGGCATTATTTCCATTTTTCCCGTTGTTACACGTAAATATTCCCTGAAAAAATTTCCTAACTGTAGTCCGGTTTCAACATTATATGCACCGGTAAAAGCAAAAACAATGTTGTTTTTGAAATGCTCACGAATAAGAAATGTTTTGCCTACCCTTCGCCGTCCGTAAACAGCAAGAAACTCAGGCCTGTCCGATGCCAGCATTTTATCCATCACTTTCTTTTCCCTGTCTCTGCCAATGACTTTACTTTCCATAATAGATTTATATTTGGAGAAATCGCCACAAATATAATATATTTTTCCAGAATAACAAATTATAATTGGAGAAATCTATGAAAAAACTATTGATATTTCCAGATATAATATATTTATCCGGAGAAAAGGAAATAATAAAAGTACATTTCTCCAAATATAACATGATCAGACTCATTTTATAAGTACAAAATAGCTGTGTAAACCGGTAAAAGGAATTATTTACCTTCCAAGGATAACATCCTCATAAAAACTCCAGGGGCGCTCCTTTTCTCTGTATTCGTGGCCAAGAATCCACTGATTGTAAAGTCTTTCAATGGTTCCGTCCTTTGTTCTGAAGTCTATCCAAGTGTTTATATATTTCCGCCATACGTCATCGGGAGCCAACGGTAAAACGAGGGCGTTGGTAATATGGTAGGGCAGCGGATTCACTACTTTATACCCGGGATAGATCAAGGTGAGTGCACTGCCGCGCTCGGCACTTGTCAGGTATGCATCAGGTTTTATTGAATCGGGAAAACTACCCGTAAAGAAATCGTCCTGTCCGGTCAGAGGATATATTCCTGCATTAGGGAAGAAAGAGACAAACTCCTCGGCAATTTCAACACGTTCAAAGTATGTAACTAAAAATGTATCGAGTTCGATTGTTGACCTGAAGGAGTTGAATTCATCCCGATCCTTCTTCACCACAAGGGCGAGCGAAACATTAAGATATGATTTCGACAAAGTCATCAGTTGTGCATATCTGCCCGAAATAAAAATGTCGGAAACCATAATATCGAAATAATCGCTGTTGATTTCTTCGGTTAGTTTTCCGCCTGTAACGGGAACAAAATCAATTGAAGCATCAAGGTCATTTGCAAGCTGGTGGGCCAAATCAATTCCCAGTCCTACAAGCAATGAATCATCATTAAAAAAGGTGAAGGGTATAGCATTTGGATAAAAACCGACTCTAAGCTTACCCGTCCGTTTAATCCGGCTTAATGTATTTTCGCCACGCCATTTTCTTTTCGGATTTTTTACAGGTTTATCCAACACTTTGTATGGCTGCTTTTTGCTAATTAGCTTAAAATTGTTTAGCAGCTCGTAGTTGGAGGGAATACTTTTCATATTCTCTTTCAGCAACAGATTCATCCCGAAAACCGAGGCCGCAGTAACAATAGTAATTACTGTTACTCCTTCGATAAACTTTCTTACATTGAATCGCAGATATCCCTGAGTAGCCGTAATTGTTAACAGAGCAAGTGTTATCAGATGAAATGCCCCGAGGACAACACGTATCCTGTCGGTAATTACCGTTGACAATACGAAAAGATTAAATGTTTCACCCGGAATATCCAGAATGTCAAGTGTAAAAGGCAATCCTGTTATCGGAGCGACAAAACTACTCAGGAGAGTCGAGCCGAGGAAAGTCGGATAATCGCCCAATGGCAGTGCTTTGCCGGTGTACCAGGCGGCAAACGGTACAAAAATATAGATTAGAAAAGTTCCGAGATTCGGAAAAGGATAAGCCAAAGGCAGCAGAATATCAGTCTCCTTTTTTGCCTCCTCTTTTTCAATACCCTCTGACTTTAGTACCTCTTTTATATCTTCAATTAGTTGTGGATAGACTACGATAATCTTCCCCGTTGCAAATATTGT
>CAYOZZ010000379.1:0-20179 GCA_964408535.1 uncultured Bacteroidales bacterium
GATTCGAAGTAATATTTCTGTTGGATGTAGGGACTTTTACAGCATACAGATCACCTGAGTAGGAATTATCCATTATGATACTATACTCGAGGCGTCCTGCCGGGCCTAGTTCTTTTTTAATTGTCTTTTTAAGAAGAGTTATATAATGCTCCTCGAGCCATTCATAAAAAAACTGGCTAGGTACCTGTATGGTTAATATATTGTTATCAAGGTTTACCGGCTTAATAGGTTCAAACCACGTTTTGAAACTCTGATGACTTATGTTATCTTTAATGACTTTCAGACAATTTCCCCATACTGTGTTATGATTTTTTTTCATTTGTAAACAGTTCCTTTAATGTTATTTAACAAATTATACTTGGATAACCGGCTGACATTTAATAATATACGCTGTTATGCCCAACAAATGTACCGACCTGAAAATTGTGAACAAAATTCATCCAAAAAAAGTTAAAAAAAAAATAAATATACTCTTGATTTTTAAAAAAAATGTTCTATTTAAAATTTTCAAAAAAAACATTTCAGTAATGATTATTTAGTATATAAGTATTTTATTTTAAGATTATTAATTTTGTTAAATCGCTCATAAACCCTGTCAGTTGATTTTTTTCTCACTTTAAACTTTAACATGCATTTCTCTTCATAAATTTGTTCATAAGGTTTCAGCCCCTCATCTTTTAAGATTCTCATTACACTGTTTGTGTCATCATATTCAAATTCCACCTCATAAATATCATTTATGGTTTTTGTCAGTATAGTGGCTTTTTCAAGAGCCTCCCTTGCAGATGTTTTATATGCATTAATCAATCCGCTTACCCCCAATTTCGTACCACCGAAATATCTGACGACTACAATCAGAATATTAGTGAGGTCTTTTGAGAGTATTTGTCCGTAAATGGGCTTTCCTGCCGTTCCCGACGGTTCTCCGTCATCATTAATCCTATATGCCGATTTATCTGGCCCCAGCCTGTATGCATAACAATGATGTCTTGCATCGTGATGCTTTTTTCTTATCAGCTCAAGCTGCTCTTTTACATCTGTTTCCGAATTAACAGGTATGGAATATGCAACAAATCTGCTACCCCTGTCCTTAAATTCTCCCGTGGTTGTCGAATTTATTGTGTTGTACGTATCCTCAAATAACATTAAATCATTGAGTTAAAATGTAAAAGTTACTGCCGAAAATTAAGGGCTAAATGTATGCAAAAAAAATGGAATTCCGAAAAAATAAAAAATATTTTTTTCAACTTCTGATGAAATTTTTTATTACTCTTAAAGTGTTGTATTTGGAAATTGTCGGATTCTGTGAAATTACATACGATAAAGTAAGAATTTATTGTAGAAATCAGGTTTTCTACTAAAACCGTAAAAACCCGTATTAGTTCCTGCTTCCGAGCAAAGCCTTAAAGTCATCGCCGTTTGGATATTGGAACACACTTAAATCAAATTCGGGAATAACAGCGAGAATATGGTCGAAAATATCCGCCTGAAGATTTTCATACTTGTCCCATTCCTGAATTTTGCTGAAAACATAAACTTCCATCGGTATTCCGGTTTCCCCGGGTGCGAGGTGACGAATCAGGAATGTCATTTTATCATGTATTAAAGGATGATGATGGAGATACTCCCTGAGGTATGCCCTGAAAACTCCAAGATTTGTTTGTCGTCGTCCGTTTACTACCACTGAGTTGTCAATATTATTTGCCGCATTATACTCTTTAAGTACTTTTTCGGTTGATTCTATATAATCCTTCAAGACCTCTATCTTCTTAAACTTTTCAATCATTTCGGGAGTGCAGAACTTCACACTTTTCATATCAATATTGACCGAGCGCTTTATTCTTCGGCCACCTGATTCTTCCATCCCGCGCCAGTTTTTGAAAGAATCGGTAATTAACGAATAGGTCGGAATTGTCGAAATGGTTTTATCCCAGTTTTGAACCTTAACGGTAGTCAACGCAATGTCAATAACAGTTCCGTCGGCATTATATTTGGGCATCGAAATCCAGTCGCCCGGCATCAGCATATTGTTTGCCGAAAGCTGTATTCCTCCCACAAAACCAAGAATCGGATCTTTGAAAACCAACAAAAGCACTGCACTAAAAGCACCCAGTCCTCCAATGATCCCGGCGGGATTTTTGATTCCGAAAAGACTTGCAAGAATAAGAATGGCACCTATGGTAAATACAATTATTTTTACTATCTGAATATATCCCTTGATTGGCCTTGTTTTAGCTATTTTAAATCCCTGGTAGATAACTGCAAAAGCGTTCAGTGCAGCATTGACAGTCAACAGAATAACCAATATCATCAAAGCCGAAAGCAAAGCCCTTATACCCGAAGCAATAACAGGATAATTATCCAGTATTGCAGGTGTGAAAATATACATAATGTAAAGGGGAATGATATGCGACAAAACATCAAAAACCATGTGATCAATCAGCACATCGTCCCATTTTGCTTTTGATTTCAGTGTAAGCTTGCGAATTGCCTTTATAAGAAACCTCTTTGTGAAAAAATAGGCTATCGTACTGATTACAATTAACAGGATATAAAAAGCTATATCGGTAATGAGAATGGCTGTTTCAGCACCTACGCCTGAATTTGTAAACCATTCGGTGATTGTTGATTTAAATTGACTGAACATTTTCTTTGAAAATTTTAATCTTCAAAGATAGTAAAACTTTTGAAATGGGTTTTATGATTACTTAACCTCTGAGGAAACCTCCAATCATCCTCATCAGTACCTTTCGATTATTTCCCCTTAACCTTCTCAACAGCTTCAAGGTACTTTTTCTTTATCTTTCCTATTTTTTCACTGTTAATATTTTCATCATAAATTCTTATAATGTCCGAAAGTAATCCACCTTTGAACAAAGTACCGAGTGCTGCATCAAACTTATTGTCATCGGTGTTCTGTTTGATGTCAATTGTGATTCTTTCAAATTCGCTCCATCTAATGTGTCTTGGGATTTCAAAATAGCACATATTCGGCTCTCTCGAATCAAGGTAATAGCCTTTACCGGAATCCCGAAGAAGAAAAAATTTCTTAATCTTTATCAATCCTTCGTAAGGCGGAACTTTTTTATGCTTTACAAACTCAATTCCCTGCTTTGTATATTCCGTGAGAAGCCGGGGCAGGGATTTATAGTCAGATAACTGCTTAATCCTGATACAGGGTCTTGCGACATTGAAAACCGTAATTTTGCCGGATGCAGCACAAAATCCGTCACCGAAACTTTTCTTTACTTCATTCGTTGCCCTGAATATTTTTTCATCATTATAGCCCTTCTTTGTTACGATATATATACTTTCAGGATTTAAATGCTTTGTGTCGGGCACTGTTTTGTGGTAATACCCCGGAAAAGGATGAAGGTTTTCCAATACAAGATATTTGTTTGAAAATTCATCTTCAAGACTGGCAAGAGTCTCTTTTTTTGATATTGTCCCGATTGTTTCAATGATAATTTCTTCTTTCATTTTTGTGTTTTTTAGATTTATTGCCGAAGCTTATAAAAGGATATATGCAGATAATAACATATAACCGGCAAAAATGTTCAATACTCAACTCAAATAATTAAACAAAGCCGGAACTTTTAATTATCCGGTTCAAACATCGGATCCCAGGGCGGGAGTAAAATCGCTTCCCGGTCAAACATTTTTAAAGTTTCTTCATCAAGATATTTCTTGTTAACAACGAGCCTGAACATATATTCGTCAAACCATTCATCAGTCATAATAAGGTTTCCTTCAAATCCCGAATCTTTTCCCCAACTGTTTTCGAGCAACCATTTTACCGGTTTTCCGTCCTTATCAAGGTCAACCGCCATAAGTGCCATTCCGTGAGTTGAGCCGCTCGTAAAAGTTTCGATTCTTTCCTTTTTATCCATATCGAAATCAACTCCGAAAAGAGAATTATAGTCGTAATTATTCACATCAAGAGTACCGTTATCTTTATTAAGCTGTTTGCCGACATCACATGAGAAATACATTCCTTCGCCGTCCATAATTGACTTTTTCGCAAACTCCTTTATTTTGTCCGTCTCAAGATTTAAGTATTTCCAGTTGTGTCCGTCATACAAATGTCTGTCGTACTCAATTTCGTAAAGTTTTCCGAAATCTCTTGTAGGGTCATTCATAAACATAACGTAATCGTTAAGATTCATACCAACGAATTCCTTAAAAAACGACTGCGGAGTATATGTTTTTAAATCCGAAACATTACCATCCTTGTCTTTATATCTCCAGGTGAACTCGGTTGGCGGTTCTCCGAGAGTTATTGCAAGTATCCTGTAAACTCCGGCCAGCATTTTCTCCTTCTCTTTCCTGATATCTGCAACACCAATGCCGTCAGCATACATTTTCCTGAGGCTTAAAGCATCCTTTTTCAGTTTTGTACGCAAGAGCCTCGACATCCTTGATGTATTTTCACTATTGTACGATTCGGGAAAAACATCAGAGGGGACAAGACCGTATTTATTTACTATGTCAACCACCCCTGTCCATTGACCGCCATCGCCAATCGGATTCTTAAAAAACCATTCAACCTTTTTATCATCCATCGGTTTGCCGGCTGTTGCAATAATTCCCTCGTAGAAAAGGTTTGCCTTTTCAAGCTGGTCGTAAAAGAAATTGTAATTGTGCGAAAAACTGAAATCGTCAAGGTTATATTTGTTAATCACATGTGCTCTGATGACGTTCAGTCCTGTAAAAAGCCAGCATCTTCCCGATGACTTCTGGTCTGTTATGCCTTCGGTTTTTACCCTGTACGCAAAATATGTATCTCTTTTGCCGAGGTTTTCCCTGTTTAATGCAAGTTTTTGAATGTTGTTTGAAGAAACAGCATTCATAACAGCTTCGGTACCGGAGTTGTTATCGAATTCCGTTCTGAAATTTTTTAAAAGATCAGGATTTAATGCTCCTTCGTCCTGTGCACTGGAAACAGACCAGGCAAACAAAAGCGAAATACCAAACAAAAAGATAAATGTTTTTCTCATTTTTTGTCAATTTTTAGAATGAACTGCAAATGTACATTATTTTTTTTCACAGTTGAAATGTACATTAAATTTATCCGTTTTAGTATAACTTTGCCAAAAATTATAGACGAATGAAATTTAAAGTTGGCGACAGGGTTAAATTCCTTAATGAAAGCGGAGGAGGAATAATCAGCAAAATAATCAGTCCCGGACTGGTAAATGTTGCAATTGAGGACGGTTTTGAAATACCGACAATGACAAGCGAGTTACTGAAGATTGATGTAGATGCGACAGTCGAATCGGCAAAGAACCTCTTTCGTGAGGAATATGATGTGGAAATACCGGCAGAAGCGGAAACTTCATACGAAAGTGATGAAAGAAATATCCCGTTGCTGAACGACCGTGCAAGGGGAGTTCTGAACCGGGGGATTTATCTTGCGTTTGTTCCTCATGACCAGAAATGGCTGATTACCGGAATGATAGATGTCTATCTCGTAAATCATACTCAATATGATATTCTGTATAGTGTTTTTCTGGAAAAAGATAAAGGCGGATTTACAGGGCTGGATTATGGCTCCGTAACGCCCGAAGCTATGGTTATATTAGATACCATAGACCGGGAAGAGATTGGGAAATGGACAAAGGGAGTTGTCCAGGTATTGTTTCATAAAGATAGTGATGAAAAGGTTCTTTCTCCGGGAAACTCGCATTTTAAGGTTAAACCTACTCGTTTTTATAATGAAAACGGCTACAAAAATTCTTCAATAATGTCAGGCAAAGCCGTTATCGTTTCCCTGATGCCGTTATCTGCCCAGACCTCACTCTTTGAAAGCGAAACGGCAGGCAAGGATGAGACTGCCGGTCTTGTTGTGAATGAGGCAAAACCCGTTGAGCCCGAGCATATAATCGATAAACATAAAACAAGTCCGTACGAGGCGGTTGTTGACCTTCATATTTATGAACTTATTGAAGATTCTTCAGGACTTGATAATGCTTCAATGTTAAAAATACAAATGGATTACTTCACTCGTTGCCTTGAAAGTGCAATAGCCAATAACCTGAAAAAGGTGACATTTATTCATGGTGTCGGAACGGGAGTATTAAAATCCGCAATAAAAGAGAGACTTGCAGAATATGAAAATATCGAATATCGCGATGCATCAATGCAACAGTTCGGATATGGGGCTACTGATGTAATTTTAAAAAGTTAAGCCTGATATGCGTTTAGAGTAATTAACACTGACAAATAGAATCATCGAACGACACGAGAAAAACAAGAAAATATTTTCCACAGGTGTTAAAACATATGAGGAGCGGAAAATTATCCTTTGTTTTGATTTGAGCTACAATAAAGCTTCAATATCTTTTCTTACACCGGGATCACTCGGGCGTTTGGCATTATCGTCAACTGTTTTCCCGTTTTTATCAATGATAACATACCGCGGGATATAGCGTACATTATAGAGGTTGTCATACTCCTTACGTACTTTCTTTGATGCACGATAATGGTCTCCGGTTATCTGTAATATCTTAATCATCTGTTTCCAGGCTACCGAATCCCTGTCGGAAGAAATGTAAACAAAAGCGACATCCTTACCCTTAAAATAGTCCTGCATCTTCAACGAATAGGGCATTTCACCTTTGCAGGGGCCGCACCAGCTTGCCCAGAAATCGAGGTAAATAACCTTTCCCTTGTATTTTGCAATTATATCTTTAAAGGTTGTATTGGCATACTCTTTTCGTTCAAGATTTACAAGATGAGCTCCTTCAGGCAATTCCTGTGCAAGTTGCTTTATAACAATTTGATATTTATCATTAACATATTTCCTTAAACTCTCATCCTTTACATTTTTATTAAAATATGCTTTATTCTTTTCAAAATATTCAACTTTATACCTTTTTACTTTTCCGTAAAAGAAATTGGCAATTACCAGTTCTTTTTCGTACCCTTTCAAATTTGAATCATAAATAGAGAGTAAAACCGAGTCTCTTTCATCACCACCTTTACCTTTTAGCTTGCCGGAATTAATTATTGCAAGGTACGAAGGGTAGTAATAATTGTAGTAAATATTGTATTGCTTCGACTTTTTGTACGGATTTTTATAGTTTGCCATATTACCGAATTCTTCATAAAATTCCACGGGAATATTAACTGTATCGTATCCGACTTTCCGATCCCTTTTTGAATTTATATACATATAGAGATCAAAAGCATGTTCGAAATCCATATCGGTTTGTTCGAAATTTACAAATTCAGAACTGACATTATGATTAGCAGCAAACTCTTTCAGCATCTTTTCCCTGCCTGCCCTTTTTTCATCTACAGTCTTTTTGTACTTGCCGGCAGGAAGGCTGTCCAACAAATCCCAGATATTATATCTGTCAACGAATTTGAGATATTTCTGTGCAAGATAGTTATTCTTGTCAGCTCCCTTTCCCGTATATTTTACCGTCTCGTCAAACTCTTCCGTATTAAGTGTCAGATATATACTGTCACCGGGTTCAACAAACATCTGCGTTGTCTCAACTCCGTCGTAGAAGGTGACAGGAATGGGATTATCCGTTTCAAAATGAATATTAAATGAGTTATTATCATCCAACTTATCTCCATACTCAATATAATTTGTACCGAAAGCAGGCTCAATCCTTATCCATACGGAATCTTTATTGGGATTTGTTATTTGTCCCGCAACAATCACCACATTATTAACAGTGGTCTTTTGGTTACAGGAAATCAGCAAAACCGACAAAACGGCTGTCAGGATTATGGATTTGTAAATTCTTGTCCGGTTCTTCATTTTCATACTTTTTTAAGTTTAACAATATTAACTATTCCGTAAAAACAAACTCAATAATATTCGCTCCCATTTCCAAAGCTTTCGTCCGTGTTGCCTGTGAGTCGTGATGAACATCCGGGTCTTCCCAGCCGTCACCGAGGTCACATTGATAATCGTAATAACATATCAGCCTTCCCTCATAAATAAGACCGAATCCCTGAGCCGGCTTTCCGTCGTGTTCATGAATTTTGGGAGGTCCGTTATTAAAGTCATATTTCTGATGATAAACGGGATAATCGAAAGGCAGTTCCACAAAATCAAGCTCAGGGAAAACGCGTTTCATCTCTCTGCGAATATATTTATCAAGTCCGTAATTATCCGAAATATGAAGAAAACCGCCACCAATCAAATAATCCCTCAGATTTTTAATATCCTGACTTGAGAAAACAACATTTCCATGACCGGTCATATGCACAAAAGGATAATTGAATATTTCAGGACTGCCGACATCAACAGTTGCAGGCTCGGGATTGATGTCGGTATTGATATTTTCATTACAAAATTTTATCAGATTTGGTAACGATGTCGGATTTGCATACCAGTCGCCTCCGCCGTTATATTTCAAAAGTGCAATCTGCACCGAATTTTGAGCATATCCGGTTATGCTTACTAAAAGCAATAAAAACAATGTCTTTAACTTAAACTTTCCGTCAAACATAATTCACAAATTCATCAATTCTTTAATTTCCCAGTTCCCCATTTCACCAACATACACACTGTCTGCCACGCAAACCTTACAGAATAAGCATTACGAATTCAGCATTTCAATACTATGGCAGGCCACAAGGGCAGCTGTCTCTGTTCTTAAACGACTTTTCCCCAGACTTATTGGCTTAAAACCGTTTTCAATTGCCTGTACCACCTCTCTTTCCGAAAAATCACCTTCGGGCCCGATTAAAATGGTTACATCCGAGCCGGGAGTATAAAGGTCTTTCAGAGTTTCGTTGTACTTATCACTGATGTAGGCTATAAACTTCTCTCCTTCAAAGCTATTCTTAACAAAATCCTTAAACCTGACTGTTTCATTAAGTTTAGGGTGATATGCTTTCAGCGATTGCTTCATTGCAGCAGTAATCACTTTGTTGAGCCTGTCGGTTTTCACTATCTTCCTTTCGGAATGATCACAAATTACCGGTGTTATCTCTTCAATTCCGATTTCCGTTGCCTTCTCCAGAAACCACTCTGTCCTTGCGATATTCTTTGTAGGTGCAACAGCAATATGCAGATTAAAGTCTCTTTTCCCCGTCTCTTTTTTAACATCTGTCACCTCAACAATACATTTCTTCGGATTATCCTGAATTATTCTCGACTCAAACATGGTTCCTTTGCCGTCAGTAAGATGGATAATATCACCCTTTTGCAAACGCAAAACCCTTATACAATGCTTTGACTCCTGCTCTTCAAGAGTGTAAATATGTGATGATATGTCAGGTGTATAAAAAAGGTGCATAAGCAGTATTAAAATATTTTCAAAACTACAACAAAATAATCTTTTGTGTCAGGATTTTATCTCCTTTTTTTAAAATAACAAAATAAACTCCGTTCGGTTGCTTTTCACCTTTTCCGTTTCTTCCGTCCCAGACAATTTCGTGCCTGCCGGCAGAAAATTGCCCGTCAGCAGGCTCAGCCACCTTCCCTCCTTCAATATCTCGTATTATCAAAGATATCCGTTCCGGTTCATCCATCACAAAAGATATCCTTGTAATGCAGGAAAAAGGATTCGGGAAACATTGCAATGATTTATCTTCAACTACCTCATCACCGGTTCCGAGGTGCCAGCTATAAAACTTGAAAGTTTTTCGTGAGGTGATATTCTCATAATCAGTAACCATAATCTCAATATCATCACCATAGTAATTTTTTAACGGTGTTCCCGAAAAAAATCCGGATTTGCTCAAAGTCAGCTCCCCGGGAAATTCTGCTGGAATAAATCGTATGTCATTATCATTTTTACTATTAGCCTGAATGTCCGACAAGTAATAATTGATGCCGTCTCCGTTCGAGATACCGGTACTCCTCAAGTGCGGCTGAATAAAAGAATCATCAAAGAAAAACTCAATTTTCCCTGAAGGAAAGAGTCTTGCGAAAAACTCAATATCAGTAGTGTAAGGCGAAACTGCAAGAGTTGTTTTCCACCTGAATGTTGCGCTGTTTTCATCTCCTTCATACCAAATACCATCACCGTTTTCCGGCACAATATTTAACAAGTTGCATAGCAAAGGAGCTACAACACAAGTCTTTTTCAACATCAGTTGCCGGTCGTAAAGATATGGCCAGGGGAAATCCTGATCATCAAACATTATAAACCCGTCAGTATGAATATACAGGGTATCATATTCCTTTCCGTAAAACGGGAAAGCAAAGTCAAGTGTTTTTACGGCATATCCCGATTCATTATTTGTCGGTGTCAGTTGTTCCTGCTGAACTGACGGAAAATCCCCGTTAAAACCCGACCGGTCGTAGTGATGCAAAATATCCCATCTAAAAGGAGGAGTTCCGCCGGATACATCAAACTGATAACCGTATGGCTCTCCTGTTATTGCGACAGGTATTGAAGAACCGGAAATATCAGGTTGATTAAAACTAACCGTCGTTGTGATACCCAAAGATGTTACGGTATTATCAGCTATCGGAATATTATTTTGCGGATATATAGTCTCTTCAGGATTTCCCTGCGTATAATCCATTACCGAAAAGGCTACTATCTCGCCGGCACCAATGTTATCAGGGTCATCCTCAATTATCTGAAGAAAAAAATTTGCAGGTTTTCCGCTTTCGACATAACCGAGCAGCGGCGTAATATCAAGACCGAACTCAATTGTTCTATTTGCCGGAAATGTCGTCCCCCCCTGCATATACTGACTTCCTCCCTGAAAATTAAAAATCGGATAGCCAAGAATTTGTGCAGGAAACTGACTGTTAATGTCTTCCGAAACCCCTGTAACGACCTTGATTTTATTACGGGAATTATGCTGAAGCTTTATTTTCATTGTCATCAACGGTACATAATCCTCTTTGACTTTAACTACGTGAACGGCATGATTCCATATTCCGCCTTCGTTAACATTATCGGCAAGTGTTTTATACATCATATAACAAAAGCCGCTGTCGGCCCAGTTTACACCTCCAATATAACTATCTGTAAAAAGCAATCCGCCTATTTCCCAGTCTTTTACATCCACCATCCCGTCATTATTGATATCAATATCATTGGTATAAATCCCATCACCGTTATAATCATATCTTATTGAGTCATTCCAGCCTGTTATGGTTGAGGAATGTCCCGCAATTCCCTGAAAATATTTTATTACATGTTTTCCTCCTTCCGGCGTACCTGCCGGCAAAATGGTTGTATTCCAAGGTGCAGCAGAATAAAAGCAGGCAATACCACCTGTTTCTTCACCGGTAAGATGGTCAAAAAGCCAGTGTTTCAAAGTTTCAATTCCTTCCGGGGTATTACATCGTATCTGATATATGCTGTCAATCCGGTTAAACATTCCGTTATAATAACTTTCATACCCCGATAACCAACGGCTTTGGCCACCTGCTGTATCCGAACCTCCATAATCAACCGTATTGGGATGGCCGTTTGTTCTTACTATCTCAAAACTATGAAAGTAGCTCACCCCATACCAGCCGTAACCGCCATTATTGAAATTGTACGTAAAATGCGTGGGATACTGATTTTCCGGCACCTTTGCGGATACTTCTCTTCTGTAGTCCAATTCATAAGTAAAATTAAACGCTATTCCGGAATATTGTCCGCATTCGTTTGAAACCTGCTCAAAAAGATCACGGAAATACGGCAGTCCGGAATTATCATGCGAAAATGGCAGAGATATTTTTTTTAAATTATCATTCATAATCAATACAGGGAGTTTTGCCAATGCCGTTGAATCCTGTTTTGTCAGTATCATTTCCGAAAACGATTTGTTATTTTCCGCTGTCTGACCACTCACTAACAAGGAAATGCAATGAAATACAACAAAAACAACAATAGCAAACCTGAATGCCATAAAAAACAATTAAATTGATGAAAAGTCGTTGTATGCAAAAGTAATTCTTTTATTATAAATCAAATTTAAAATTATGGTATGATGATTGTTAAAATCTTTTTCATATTTTTGCCGCAATTTTTTTTGAAAATTATTAATTTATAAAATAAATCAGTATGAAAATGAGAAAGTTAGTTCTATCAGTTGTTTTGATTTTTGGAGTTGCGTTGGTAAACGCACAGGATAAAACTGCAAAAGAGTACAAAATTGAAGGTGCCGATGCTTACAAGGCCAAAGATTATCAAAAGGGGTTAGCAGCCTTTGAAACGGCGATTAAACTTTATGAGAAAGAGGGCAAAACAGACACGACATTGTATTACAATGCGGGAATCTGTGCTTATAAAGTAAAAGAGTATGACAAAGCTGTCGGTTATTTCGACAAAGCAATCAGCCTTAATTACAAATCCTGTAAAGCTCATCTTTACAAAGCCAACATTTTGAACAAGCAGAAGAAGTATGATGAGATGCAGAAAATTTGCGAAGCAGGTATTTCAAAATGCCCTAAGTATAAAAGTAAATTCGACAAGATACTTTTTAACTACAACCTGAAACAGGGAATCGGTATATATAATGCCGCTGCCAAGAAACAGTCGGCTGCTGCTCAATATGCTACTTCAAATCCCGACAAATACAAATCGGAAATGACAAAGGTTAATGCCGAATTTAAGAGGGCGCTTCCTTATCTTGAGAAAGCCCACAGCTTAAACTCATCGGATGAAACCTGCAAAAAAGCGTTAAAAGAGGCTTATACTATTCTCGGAATGGACGCAAAAGCTGCAACGTTGTAAAGAAACTCAACGGAAAATTTAAGGCCGGGCAAGATTGTCCGGCTTTTTTAATGAAGTTTTTTCACCTTTGCAATTATCTCTCCGGCAGCTTTTTCAATGTCGGAAACTGAGGTCTCCCTTCCTGTTGAGAAGCGTATTGTTCCCATTGCATACTCTTGTGGAATATTCATCGCCTTTAAAACAGAAGAAATGCTAATACCTTCGGAATGGCAAGCGGCACCTGCAGAAGCAGCAACACCATCAAGAGCCGACAAAAGCGTATTGGCCTCAACTCCACGAAAAGAGATACTTAATGTATTTGGCAGCCGTTTTTCAGGATGACCGTTCAGTTTAACAGACGGCAAAGCTTCTTTCAGCAACTGATGCAGATAGTCTCTTGTTTTTCTATAGTGAACGTCATTTTTCTCAAGATCGCGCTTCGCTATTTCGCAGGCTTTTCCCAATCCGACAATTTCCAGCACATTCTCAGTACCCGCCCTTAAATTTCGTTCGTGATCAGCACCGTAAATAAGTTTTTCGAGGTTTACTCCGTCACGGATAAAAAGTGCTCCGACACCCTTGGGAGCATACAGCTTATGGCCGGCAATGCTAAGCAGGTCAACACCAAGCTTATTAATATCAACTTCAATCTTTCCCAGCGACTGGGCGGCATCGGTGTGTAAAAAAATATTGTGCTTTTTTGCAATCTCAGCAATTTCAGCTAACGGCTGGATTGTCCCGACCTCATTATTTGCATGCATCACTGTTATAAGTATTGTCTCATCTCTTACTGCATTTTCAACATCTGCGGGATTAACCATTCCATATTCATCAACCGGAAGATATGTTGTTTCAAAACCGGACTTTTCAAGATATCCGCACACCTCCAAAACTGCCGGATGCTCAACAGAAGAAGTTATTATATGGTTGCCTTTATTCTTACGGGCAAAAGCAATTCCCCGGATGGCAAAATTATTCGATTCCGTTCCGCCGCTGGTGAAAACAATCTCAGAAGGTTTGCAATTTATCAGTCCGGCAACCTGCTTACGAGCTTTCTCCACAGCGCGCTTTGCTTTAACACCATAAGAATGTGCACTTGACGGGTTGCCAAAATACTCCACCAAATAAGGAAGCATTTCACCTGCAACCTCCCTGGCGATTGGTGTTGTAGCGTTATAATCCAAATATATTGATTTCACAACTTTTAATATCTGCTTTTGCAAACTCAAGCCATTGTTTTGTTATTTCCCTCATAAACTATAATTCTTATTCACAAAAATAAGTAAAATTTTAATATAGACTATTACCAAATGCCATTATAAGTTATTCTCATCCATCTTAAGATTTACGCACGGTTGTTATTAATCAGCGGATTTCTTATTTTTCTCAACAATATCAACGATTTTCCTAAACTCCTCTCTATTACTAACAGGTTTGAAAGTTTTCGACTGCATTAACCTTTCAGGCTCTTTAAATCCCTTATTTGCCGCCTTTTGCAATTGAGCAACAGCTGCATCATAATTTTTCATCATCATATAATAGGAGCCTTTCAGATAATAGACCTCAGGATTACCGGGGTCAACCATCTCATAAATCATCAAAAATTTATCGGCAGCACCTTCCTGCTTTTGCCTGAGCGCATTTTTTGCACTAAAAAAAGATATCAGGCTCAGATAATTCATCAGCCGTTTGCTCATAAGTCTTTCCCCTTCCGTTTCAGCATTTTCGGATAACCTGATTAATTCGTTAATCTCCTTTTTCCACCGGCTTTTGCTCTGGGTTGTCAATGCCTGAATGTATTGTTGTTGCAGCTTTGACTCTCTCTTTTCCAGTTGCATCTCTTTGTCCTGCTGAACAATAAACCGGGGCTTTTTCACAAGCATAGTTACCTCATTTTTATACTCTTCAAGGTCATCCAATCCCTGTAAAAAGACCGTTGCTTTCCGGTCAGCCTCATACAATCCGTACCAATCCTGATTTTGCCGTGCAGCATTTCTGACACTGTCATTCATCTGTTTAAAATCATAAACAGCTCCGTTATCAACAGGTAATAAACCGTTTCGCATTGCATCAAACTCCATAAAAAGAAATCCCTGCTCCATAACTTTTGCAGGCGGCCAGTCATGCTTACCGTTATAAATAAGCAGATAGTTATATGTTTCCCAGCTATCAAGCATATTATCAACATCTTTCATTTCAAGGAAGTTAAAATCTTCATCACCCACAATTCCGATATATGCAAAATTACTTTTCGGCTGCGATTCTATTTGAGGAAATCCTGCAGCACAACCTATTACACCTTTCACACCGCCGTCAAACAATGCTACACTGCTTGCAACTCTTGCTCCGCCCGAAAAACCGGAGGTATAAATGCGGCCGTCATCCACTCTGAATCTGGCTTTAACATCATCCGTCATAATATTTACAGCCTTTTTCATTTCCTGTGCCGATTGGCCGTTTGTCGAATTATTGGAACCGGCAAGAATATATCCGTACCTGTTTGCAAGCGTACTATATTTCTTTACCGGGAGTTTTCCGCGCTTGTGTGCATCAAAAAAGAATATCACGGGATAAGTCGAATTTTGCGAATAGTTTTCAGGTAAATAGAGAGCATAGGAATATGCGGTATCTTCAACACATTCTACTTTATCATATATTTTCCCGGGTAAAAACAAAACGGACTTGTTGTTTTTTTTAACTGCCGATTTTTTTGACTCAACAGCTCCGTCACCACAACCACCTAATATAATGACACTTACAACTACTGCTAAAATAACATTAACTACTCTCATAACCCTGTTTTTACAATTATTTATGACGGTAAAAGTAGTAAAATTACCTTCCTGTAAATTATTTAAAATAATTCTTGCACCGGTCATTTTTTATACTACTTTTGCCCGCTAATTTTCAGGACAGGTAGCAGACTGTTGAAAACGGAATAAAATTATTGATACCAAATAAGTTGTGCAATATAAAATTCCCTTTCTGCTTTACTCTGAGATTATATTTACAATAAAACATAAATAAACAATTTGAAAGTACCGGGGTTTATGAGTAAGTCCCAAATGAGTAATAAATATTAAAAAACAGAAGAATGACACTAACAAAATTGAGAAATATCGGAATTGCCGCTCATATTGATGCAGGTAAGACAACGGTAACCGAGAGAATACTTTTCTATACCGGAGTTAACCGCCGGCTTGGTGAGGTTCATGACGGTGAAGCTACAATGGATTTTATGAAGCAGGAACAGGAACGGGGAATTACAATAGCTTCCGCTGCAATTTCAGCCGAATGGAATAATCATCAGGTGAATATAATTGATACTCCGGGACACGTTGACTTTACACTTGAGGTCGAAAGATCGTTAAGGGTTATTGACGGAATGGTTGCCCTGTTCTGTGCCGTCGGAGGTGTTGAACCGCAAAGCGAAACAGTATGGTATCAGGCCGACAGGTACAAAGTGCCTCGTATAGCTTTTGTAAATAAAATGGACCGCACAGGTGCCGACTTTTTCGATGTTGTTTCGCAAATGGATGAATATCTTGACGCAAATCCGGTTCCTTTTCAGGTACCAATGGGTGCCGAGGATGATTTTCTTGGTGTTATTGATGTTATTGAACGTAAAGCTTATACTTTCACTGACGATTCAAGGATAGAAGTTGAAATCCCGGAAGAATACAAAGAAAAAGTTGAAAAGATACGCCTCGAACTGGTTGAAAAACTGGCCGACTATAACGATGAGATAATGGAACTGTATTTTGATGAAAAAGATGTTCCGGCTGAACTATTGCACAAAGCAGCAAGAGAAGCAACGTTAAAACTTCTCATTACACCCGTATTTTGTGGTGCGGCATACAAAAACAAAGGTGTTCAGCTATTGCTCGATGCGGTTGTTGACTATCTTCCTTCACCGGTTGATATCGGAGCCGTAGTAGGTATTGATGTTGACGACGAGGAGAAATCACACACCCGTAACCCTTCTCCGAAAGACCCATTCTCGGCACTTGCTTTCAAACTTATCAACGACCCTTATGTAGGCCAGCAGACATTTATCCGCATCTATTCGGGACATCTGAAAAGCGGAATGCAGATTTTAAATTCGACCAAAGGCAAATATGAAAGAATCGGCCGTATTTTAAAAATCCGTGCAAAAGACAGGGAAGAGATAAAAGAGGCCGGACCAGGCGATATTGTTGCGCTTATAGGTATGAAAATCACAAAAACAGGAGACACATTATGCGATCCCGACCATAAACTGTATCTTGAATCTATTCATGTACCACCGCCTGTTATTGAACTTAAAATTCTTCCTGCAAAACGGAAAGATCAGTCGAAACTTGGAGAAGGCTTGCAGAAACTTGTTAACGAAGACCCGTCATTCTCAGTTCGATACGATGAAGAGACCGAGGAAACAATCGTTGCCGGTATGGGTGAGCTACATCTTGAAATTATTGTTGACAGACTGAAAGAAGAGTTTAAAGTCGAAGTTGAAGTTGGAGAGCCTGCCGTTGCACTGAGAGAAACAATTACAACGGAAGTTGAAACCAACTACAAACACAGTAAACAAACAGGTGGTAAAGGACAATATGCACAAACAGTGATGCGCCTTGAGCCGAATGAGGGCGAGGGTTATGAATTTGTAAATCATATAAAAGGAGGCGTTATCCCCAATGAATTTATTCCTTCCGTTAATAAAGGTATTGTTTCGACAATGGACAAAGGAGTTCTTGCCGGATATCCTGTTGTAGATGTCAAAGCGGTTCTTGTTGACGGTAGTTTCCACCCGGTTGACTCATCCGACAGAGCATTCCAGACCTGTGCTTCAATAGCATTCAAAAACGGCTTTATGAAAGCCAATCCGATTCTGTTAGAGCCTGTTATGAAAATTGAGGTTAACACACCCGATGATTTTATCGGAAATGTTGTCGGCGATCTTAACAAGAGACGCGGAAAGATTGAATCAATGCGCCGTTACAGAAAAGGTTCGCAAAAACTTACCGGTTTCGTTCCTTTGATGGAGATGTTCGGCTATGCTACTACACTGAGAAATATTTCAAGCGGACGAGCAAACTATTCAATGGAGTTCTTTAAATATATGCCGCTGCCAAAAGCCGTTCAGGATGATATTCTCAAGAAAATTGAGGATAAAAAGAGAGAAGAGAAGAAGTAACCGGCTCTTTTCGGGAAAAACAATTTGTCATATAAAGCAGGAAGTTCGGGGTCAGAAAGCCGGTTTGGGTTAGGTTTAAGGACAGGAAAGCACACGGCACACAACATCCGGATGACTGATTGATGCCGGCGGATGGCGGAGATTGAGTCTTTTTTCAGTCAGTTGCAGCTGTAGTCATAAGGGAGATTTGCCGGGACGCAGGCCCTTCCTCTCACAGGAAGAAAAAGGTGAGGGATATAAATCCACACAATAAAAAAAGGATGAAGCGGTTTTGCTTCATCCTTTTTTATTCGGTTATGACAGAATTTACTCAGCTTTCGCTTCGGCTTTCTGCTTTAAAAGCACATCGTTGATTACCTGAACCAAAGTCTCTTTCGGTAATGCTCCGACTGCCATTTGAGGCTGTGAATCTTTCGGGCAGAAAAGCATCGAAGGAATACTTCTGATACCGAATGCGGCAGCAAGCTCTTGCTCGGCTTCAGTATCAACCTTATATATGTTAATCTTACCTTCAAACTCAACCGACAATTCTTCAAGAATCGGGGCAACCATTTTACAAGGCTGGCACCAGTCGGCATAAAAATCTATGATACAAGGCAGTTGACCTTCAAATGTCCACTCTTTGTTTTTTTCGTAGTTAAATACTTTCTCTAAAAATGTTTGTTTTGTTAAATGTTCCATTGTTACGATTATTTATTATTGTTTTTACTTTTTTTATTTACCGTTATTATCAGCAGTTTGCTTATTTCCAAGAACATATTCATCAATTATTTTGATGTACTGCTCTTTTGACATTGCACCTGCCTGCATTGAGGGTTTTCCGTTTTTAGGGGCAAAAAGAATTGAAGGGATACTTCTTATCTGAAATACGGAAGCAAGTTCGCGCTGCTCATCTGTATTGACTTTGTAAAACAATACCCTTCCATCATAATAATCTGCCAGGTCATCCATAATCGGAGCAACCATTTTACAAGGGCGGCACCAGTCGGCATAAAAATCAACTACACAAGGCAAATCTCCCTCATAAACCCATTTGCTCGGGTTTTGTTCATAGTTCCAGATTTTCTCCTTGAATATCTTTGCAGTAATATGCTCAGGTTTAATATCCTTTGCATCCGGGTCTTTTTTACCGGCAGTAGTTTCTTCTGTTTTTGGAATTTCTTCCGCTTTCAAATCCGCTTTCGCAGAAGTTTTTACATCCTGAGCTTTTTCTCCATTCTCAGATGACCCGCAACCACCGAGAATGAAAGCAAAAAGAACAAAACTTAATAAAAATACCTTTTTCATCTATACAAATTTTATTATTTCTTTTACTCTTTATTATCTTCCTTCTTATCCTCCTTCGGTTTTTCACCAAGCAGGAATTCATCAATTGTTTTGATATAGCTTTCCTTTGGAAGTGCACCTGTTGCCATCTGGGGTTTGCCTTCACCCGGACAAAACAGAACGGAAGGAATACTTCTGATACCGAATACGGAAGAAAGCTCCCTGTTCTTATCGGTATTCACTTTGTAAAAATCAACCTTGCCTTTATACTTCTCAGCGAGTTCGTCCATAATAGGAGCTACCATTTTACAAGGGCGGCACCAGTCGGCATAAAAATCAATTATACAAGGCCTTTCACCTTCAAACACCCAATTTTCAGGATGTTTTTCATAATTAAACACCTTTTCTTTAAAAGAATCCGTTGTCATTACTTTTACTTTACCTTCCCCGTCCCCGTCAGACTGACTGAACGCCGGTAAAGTACTTACAAAAATTGCTACTGCGAATAGCACGAAATATTTCTTCATCATATCATATATTGGATTAATAAAATCGCGGCAAAATTAAAAAATATTTTTAAATTAAATCGCTTAATTATCACTTTTTGTACTTTTGTCGCAAACTTCGTTCCATAAATTACTTTTTTTAAAGAATTTAGATGAAAGACTTTTTTAAAAATATTGAAATAATTGAGTTCAACAAAATCTTCCCGAGCGAAGAGAGTTGCCTGAAATTTCTTGCGGAAGAGAAATGGAAAGACGGCTTTGTATGTCGCAAATGCGGTCATACCAACTATTGCAAAGGCAAGAAACCATTCTCAAGACGATGTACAAAATGTAAGACCGAAGAGTCGGCAACAGCAAATACAGTCTTTCACCGTTGCAGAATTCCATTAACCGATGCTTTCAGAATAACATTTATGGTCTGTAACTCACCTGACATTTCGACTTATGAAATATCGCGTAAAATCGAAATCCGTCAGATGACCTGCTGGAAATTCAAGAAAAAAATAATCGAATGTATTGACGACCGTGGCGATCTTGATATTTTGCAAAAAGTTGAGCTGAAACAAAATATCGGTGTGTAAAAACCAAAAAGCGCAACT
>CAYOZZ010000380.1:0-2512 GCA_964408535.1 uncultured Bacteroidales bacterium
TAATCCTCTGACTCCAGCTGCTGCTTTGGGAACAATTCTTAACGGTAACGCAGGTGATCCGATTGTGTTTTATGATCAGTTTGCCGACAGATTTATCATCACAGAGTTCTATTCAAACGGTTTCGGAATGGCTGTCTGTCAGGGTGCCGATCCTGTGAATAACGGCTGGTATCTTTACCAGTTTAATACGGATGTATTTCCCGATTATCCAAAGTTTTCGCTATGGTCTGACGGATATTACATAACGGCAAATAAAAACTCAGGTACAGCAGGAACAAGTGAGGTTGTGTTTGCAGTTGACAGGCAAAAGATGCTTGTAGGAGATCCTTCCGCAGTAATGGTTGGATTTCCGCTACCCGGAATTATTACAAGCGGTTTTTACAGTCCTCTAGGTTTTAATGTTAATGGAGATACTCCGCCACCGCCAGGTGATGCCCCGATTGTTTATATGCAGGATGATGCCTGGAGCGGAGTCTCAACCGACCATCTGAAAATATGGAATATCAATGTTGACTGGAATACTCCTGCCAATTCAACAATATCCGATCCGCAGATTATTGAAACCGCACCGTTTGACGGTTTGTTTGACGGTGGCAGTTTTTCCAATTTACCTCAACCTTCCGGTCCCGATATTGATGCTTTGCAGGCAACGATTATGTTTATGGCTCAATACCGGAGATTTTCGGGTTATAACTCCGTTGTCTTTAATTTTGTTGTTGACCTTGACGGGAATGATGATTATGCCGGAATACGATGGTATGAGTTACGTCAGAATAATGATGGCGATCCGTGGGAAATATACCAGGAGGGTACATATTCACAACCTGACGGACACAGTGCTTTTTCGGGGAATATGTGTATGGATATAAACGGAAACATAGGGCTGGCTTACACAACGGTCAGTGCATCACAATATCCATCACTGAGATTTACAGGCAGATTTGCCGGTGACCCATTGGGAACCATGACTATTGAAGAGGAGAGTTTTGCAGAAGGAACTGCTTCCGATCCTTCAAACAGATACGGCGATTATGCTCAAATGACTATTGATCCTGTTGATGGAAAAACTTTTTGGTCAATAGGTGAGTATTTTAACGGTGGCCCGAGAAAAAACCAGGTGGGTGTTTTTAAAATTGCATCAGACCTTGCAAATGATGTCGGTGTAATTAGTATTGACGCTCCGACAAACGGAACTCTATCGGCATCAGAAGAGATAACCGTTACTATCAGAAACTTCGGAACGGATGAACAAACCGGCATTCCAGTTAGCTTCAGAATCAACGGAGGCTCTGTTGTTAGTGAGGTCTTTTCGGGTACCTTGTCGGGTAACGAAAACCAACAATATACCTTTACTGCAACAGGAGATTTCTCTAACGTAGGAGAAACTTATACAATTGAGGCTTTTACAAGCCTTTCAAATGATGAAAACAACTTAAATGATACAATTTCAGGAGAAGTAACTTATCTTTTTCCCGATGACCTCGGTATTTCGGCTGTAATATCACCGGTTTCGGGTACAAACCTCGGAGATGACGAAATAATAACCGTCACTATTGAAAATTTCGGTGGTGAACCGCAATCCGGTTTTGATGTGTTCTATATTCTTGATGGAGCCGATCCCGTAACGGAAACGGTAACCGGAACAGTAAACGGTTCCGAAACTCTGGATTATTCATTTGCCGCAACTGCCGATTTTTCATTGCTCGGCGAGTATAGCCTTTCTGTGGCAACCTCTTTGTCAGGCGATTATAACACTTCAAACGATACGATTAACACCATAATTATACATGAAATGTGTCAACCTTCATCCGATTGTTCTTTCGGTGACGGCGTGCAGGAACTTATTCTTGCAGAGATTACAAACAATTCGGGATGCGATCCGGACGGTTATGGTGATTATACCGGACTAACTGCTACTTTGGAGCAGGGAAGTTCTAACGATTTGACAATTACAACCGGTTATGGAAGCCAACATATAAGGGTGTGGATTGACTTTAACGATAATTTTGTTTTTGAACCGGAAGAGATTATAATAAGTGATTTTGAAATTGCTAACGGTCAGGGGGCGGGAACATATACGGAAACAACAAATCTTGATATTCCTGAAGACGCTGCTCCGGGTGAGCATCTGTTCAGAATAAAAACCAACTGGAATGCACCTGTACCTGACGACCCTTGCGAGCCAAGCACTTATGGCGAAACGGAAGATTATACGGTGAATGTTGTCTTACAAACAGGAATTGCAGAGAATATTGAGTCTGATGAAATGATTATTTACACTATAGAAAACAATCACTTTGTCGTAACTCTTGAAACCGTGACTTTTAGTGAACCGTTGATTTTGACCGTTCATAATATTCAGGGAAGAACGCTTATTAACAACAGAGTTGAAAATGTTAACGGTAAATACGTTTATGATATTGATTTGTCGTATGCGAAACCGGGAATATACTTAGTGCGCCTTGGTTCGGATTCCTTTGGCAAGATAAAAAAGATTGTTGTCAGGTAGTTA
>CAYOZZ010000381.1:0-51297 GCA_964408535.1 uncultured Bacteroidales bacterium
TCTCCCCTGCTGGGGAGACTATTGAAAGGATAATCAGTTTTAGGATACTTTCTCGTTATTTCTATCAACCTGATTAAGGATAAGACTGTCGTCCCTGCGGCACTTCTTCCGGGCTGTATCTCCTGATGACTCCTGTGCAATCAACCGGATACCAATTCGATTTTCCATTTTGTCAGCTTAAAGCAGTCATCCGGAGATTTGCGGGCGGGTTGCTTTACCGGATTGCAAATCCGGTTTATATTTGGTTCCGGATTAGGCTTACCCACGTGCCGGCGCTTAAATCCGGAACAGCCCGGTATTGTGCGCCGGCCACCTTAACCCTTACCATATTCCCATACCGACTTCCTTGCCATAGCCCCCCACCTTTATTAGTGTAAATTCGTGAAATTCGTGGGCACAAGCTATTTCAGGTTAAGACCTTTGAAATGGATAAAAAAATAATAATAAAATAGTATTTTTCAACCAAGACAATGGTCTGATTTCTTTGAGGTATTATAAAAATCACACCTGAAGCCCTTCAATAATCATCAAAGTGGCTCCGGTCTTATCCTCAACATAATTCCGGCAAACTTCACTTGTTACATCATAATATTGGTTATCCGACAATAACTTTTCGGTTATTTCGTGTAGTTTAATTGCATTGGAAACGGTAAAAGCTCCTTTAAGTTTAACCAAATCCCTTGCTTCACGGAATTTTTCATATCTTGGGCCGAATATAACAGGTTTTCCGTATGTAGCTGCCTCAAGAATATTATGGATTCCTTTTCCGAAACCTCCGCCGATATATGCAATATGGCAATATTGATAAAGTCCTGACAGAAAGCCCATTCCGTCAACTATCAAAACTTTTGCTTCTGTAACATTCCTGTCTGTTGCCTCTGAATATTTTACGGTTTTAAAACCTGTAAAAAGTTCTTCAATTGATTTTATCCTCTCCTTGTGAATTTCGTGCGGAGCTATTATGAATTTAACATTATCGTCCGATTCGACTGCCAGCTTATGAATAAGCTCCTCATCCTGCGGCCAGGTGCTTCCACCGAGAAAGACCTTTTTATTTGCGGTAAAATTTTCAACCGCAGGAAATGATTTTGTACTTTCCGCTATTGCCATTACCCTGTCGAACCTTGTGTCGCCGCTTACGGTAACATTATCAATATCAATTGAATTCAGCAGCATTTTCGATTCCTCGTTTTGTACATAAAACCTTGAAATATTTTTAAGCATTTTCCTGAACCATCCCCCATACCATTTAAAAAAATGCTGCTCTTTTCTGAATATGGCGGAAATGACAATTGTCGGAATATTTTTTTTGTGAAGGACTTTCAGGTAGTTGAACCAGAATTCATATTTGATAAAAACCGCTATTTCGGGGTTTACCGTTTCAATAAACCGTACTGCATTCCGTTTTGTATCCGGAGGCAGGTAGAAAACGTAGTCGGCACCGTCATAATTCTTTCTTATTTCGTAGCCCGAAGGAGAAAAAAAAGTCAGAATGATTTTATGTCCCGGGAATTTTTTGCGGAAAGCTTCTATTACAGGTCTTCCCTGTTCAAACTCGCCAAGTGAAGCAGCGTGGAACCAGGCAATTTTCGAGTCGGAGTCAATGGCATTTTTGATATTGTTAAAAATATTTTTCCTTCCTTTGATCCAGAGTTTTGCTTTGTTGTTGAAAAGCGAGGCTATCCTGATAATTAATAAATACCCGTAAATTGTTATTTGATAAAGAAGGGACATCATTTTAATAATAATACTCATCGTTTACAGTGCCGCGCTTTCCTATCGGGATAACCCATCCAAGTTTAATACCGCTTAGCATATCCATCCGGTTTTGTATCGGATCGGGCTGCCGGGTATCAAAATTGACTTTTCTTTTAGGGCTTGTGAACCCTTGAATAAACTCAAATCCGGCAAAGAAATTAAGTAACCGCGTGTCTCCGATGTAGCTGTATCCTATAAATTCACTTATTGAAAATCCGCCTGTCAGCCTGTCGTAACCGTATTCATAATCTCCTTCTATTTGCGGAGCTATATTATCAATGTTTTCTATTCTGATTCTGTGCTGCAAATATCCGATACTTCCCATTATCACAATTCCCGAGTTCCTGTTTTTCCCGGATACCGGAATAAGTTTTCCGAATTTAAAAGATGTATAAAATCCTCTCTCGCTTGTCGTATAGTTTGCAAAAGTTCCCCCGTTATCAATTATTTGTCCGTTGTGAGTCTTGATATTTGCCATCAGCCGGTCTTCATTCTTAATATCTCCCCCGAAAATGTAGTTATATTCATAACCGAAAATCCAGTTTTTATGAGTTTTCCACTGAAATCCACCACCGACACCCGAACTGATGCCAAACCTGTCAACCATATCTCCTCCGGGAAATTGCAGAGTATAATTAAAGTAGAACATAGGGATGCTATATACAGTATCGGTTCCGGTTGTTTGTCCGAAACCGGCAAACGAAAAACCGATAAATGCAAAAAGCGCAATAATCTTTTTCATGCGTCTGTTTTTAAATGCAATTGCAAATGTACATCATTTTTAATTTAAAGCCATTGTTAATAAAATAACAAAAAAACGAAATATTTTTGTTATTACAATATTTAACTATATTTGCAACCTGTTATATGCAAGTTCATTGTTAGTTATTTTATTGAGTTATAGTTTATTATGAGTCGTTTAAAGTTGCGGGTAAATAAACAAAACCAAAACGAAAAGATATTATGAGTAAAAATATGAAAAACATAGCATTAATCGGAGCAGGATATTGGGGTAAAAATCATTTAAGAAATCTGGAAAACATAGGAGTTCTTAATTGTGTTTTGGAAACTTCGGATAAAATTGCTCAACAGAGAAAAAATGATTTTCCGGATGTGAAATTCATAACAAGCGATAAAGATATCATTGATAATCCGGAAATAGAAGGTGTAGTGATTGCGGCTCCTGCCGAACTGCATTATAAACTCACTAAGAAATACCTGCTTGCCGGCAAAGATGTTTTGGTTGAAAAGCCTCTTGCATTACACGTTGAAGAAGGGGAGGAGCTTGTTAAAATTGCAAAAGAGAACAACCGGATACTGATGGTAGGTCATATTCTGCAGTTCCACTCTGCCGTTATCAAGCTTAAAGAAATGATTGACAGCGGTGAACTCGGGCAAATCAGATATATCTATTCAAACAGGTTGAATATCGGGAAACTCAGGACGGAGGAGAATGTTCTATGGAGCTTTGCACCCCACGATATTTCGCTGATACTTATGCTTATGGACGGCGAAGAACCCGTACGCGTTCAGGCTCACGGCGGTTCATATATCAATAAAAATATTTTTGATACGACCCTGACTACTCTTGCTTTTAAAAGCGGTGTTATGAGCCATGTTTTTGTTAGCTGGCTACATCCGTTTAAAGAACAAAAGCTGGTAGTGGTCGGTTCTGAAAAGATGGTTGTCTTTGACGATACAAGCAAGGAGAAACTATTTATATATCCACATAAAATCAAATGGGAAAAAGGGAAAATTCCCGTTGCCGAGAAAATGGATTTCATCACACTTGACCTGGAACTTAAACAACCTCTCGAAGAAGAATTGTTACACTTTGTTGACTGTGTCAAGACAAGAAAAACTCCGAAAACAGACGGGAAAGAGGGTCTTATGGTACTTAAGGTTTTAGAGGAAGCACAAAGTAAATTATAACTGTTTAAATTAATACGGAATGGAAAAGAAATATTTTGTCCACGAAAGTTCTTATGTTGATGATAACGTGGAACTCGGTGAAGGGACTAAAGTCTGGCATTTTTCTCACGTACAAAGCGGTACTAAAATAGGGAAAAACTGCTCGCTGGGTCAAAGTGTAAATGTTGGAAACAATGTTACTATTGGCGATGGTGTTAAAATTCAGAATAATGTTTCGGTTTACGAAGGCGTCGAGCTGGAAGATTATGTTTTTTGCGGCCCATCAATGGTTTTTACCAATGTGATGAATCCGCGCAGCGAATTTCCTCAAAGAGGAAGTGAGTTCTATCTGAAAACATTAATAAAGAAAAGCGCCTCGCTTGGTGCTAATTCAACAATCGTCTGCGGAAATACAGTCGGGAAATATGCTTTTGTAGGTGCCGGAACAGTCGTTATTAAGGATGTGCCCGATTATGCTCTTGTTGTTGGAAATCCTGCACGTCAAATCGGATGGGTATGTGCCTGCGGAACCAAATTGTCATTAACTACGGACCCCGATTCCAAAGAGACGGCAAAATGTCCTAAATGTGGCAGAGAATATAAAAAAGAAGGTAACAAAGTAGAACAAATTTAATATAAAAGATATGCAATTTATTGATTTAATGGCTCAACAAGCCAGGATTAAAGATAAAATTGATGCCAGAATTCAGGATGTTTTGGCACATGGCAAATATATTCTCGGCCCTGAGGTAAAAGAGCTGGAACAGAAGCTTGCCGAATTTACAGGTGTGGAATATGCCGTTGGAGTTGCCAGTGGAACGGATGCACTTTTAATGCCTCTTATGGCTTACGAAATTGGCCCGGGTGATGCGGTTTTTTGTCCGCCTTTCACTTTTATCGCAACTGCCGAGGTAGTGAAACTTCTCGGTGCAACTCCTGTTTTTGTTGACATTGACGCAAAGACATATAACCTGGATGCAACAAAACTCGAAGAGGCAATTGTAAAAACAAAAGAGGAAGGAAAACTGAATCTTAAAGGAATTATTCCGGTTGACCTTTTCGGACAGCCTGCCGATTATGACGAAATAAATGCCGTTGCCGAAAAATACGGGATGTTTGTACTGGAAGATGCAGCACAGGGTTTCGGCGGAACATACAAAGGCAAAAAAGCCTGTTCTCTGTCGCACAGCGCCGGTACAAGTTTTTTCCCCGCAAAACCTCTCGGCACCTACGGTGACGGAGGAATGTGTTTCACCAATGATAAAGATATGTATGAGAAACTTCTGTCAATCAGGGTGCACGGAAAGGGAACCAATAAATATGATAACGTCAGGGTTGGACTGAACGGAAGACTTGATACGCTGATGGCTGCAATTTTGCTTCCTAAGGTTGAAATCTTTGCCGAAGAGATAGATTTAAGGCAGCAAGTCGCAAAAAGATATAATGAGAAACTTGCAGATTACGTCACTGTTCCTTATGTGAAAGATGAAAACATCTCAGCCTGGGCACAGTATTCAATACTTCATAACGACAGGGAGAAAATACAGGCAGGGCTTAAAGAGGAAGGAATCCCGACGGCAGTTTATTATCCGAAGCCGTTGCATTTACAGGATGCTTTTGCCGATCTCGGTTACAAATACGGTGATTTCCCCGTAAGTGAAGAGATTGCGGGAAAGATTTTCAGCCTGCCGATGTATCCGTATCTCGGTAAGGAAGATCAGGATAAAGTTATTGAAGCAGTAAAAAAATATGCTTAATATTTTATGAATTTTAAACATTGGTTAACAGATGGGAATTTATCAAAAATTAGTAAATAAAGAGGCAAAGTTGTCGCTCGTAGGATTAGGCTATGTAGGGCTTCCGATAGCTCTTGAATTTGCAAAACAAATATCCGTTGTGGGTTTCGACATAAGTCCGGAACGTGTTGAAATGATGAAAAACAGACAAGATCCGAGTGACGAACTCTCTCCCGAGGCTTTCGATAATTGTGATATCACTTTCACTTCCGACCCTCAGGTGCTTAAAGAGGCTTCGTTTCATATTATTGCCGTCCCCACACCGATTGACGACCATAATATGCCCGACCTTTCACCTCTTATCTCGGCTTCGAAAACCGTAGGCAAAATTCTGAAAAAGGGCGACTACGTCGTTTACGAATCAACTGTATATCCAGGTGCTACCGAAGAGGACTGTATCCCTGTTCTTGAGGAGTATTCGGGACTGAAATTTCCCGTAGATTTTAAAGTCGGTTATTCTCCCGAAAGAATTAATCCGGGTGACAAGGTTCATACCCTTCAGACGGTTACAAAAATAGTCTCGGGATGTGATGAAGAGTCCCTTGATAATGTGGCTAAAACCTATGAACTCGTTGTTAAGGCGGGTGTCCATCGTGCTCCGACAATGAAAGTTGCCGAAGCTGCAAAGGTTATTGAGAATACTCAGCGTGATGTTAATATTGCACTGATGAATGAGCTTTCGATTATCTTCAGCAGGATGGGAATTAATACTTTCGACGTTCTCGAAGCTGCCGGAACAAAATGGAACTTCCTTAAATTTTATCCCGGCCTTGTCGGTGGTCACTGCATTGGTGTTGACCCTTACTATCTGGCATACAAAGCCAAAGAATACAGATACCACCCGCAAATTATAAATTCGGGAAGATTTGTTAACGACTCCATGGGTTTTTACATTGCCAAGCAGTTGGTTAAAAAAATGATTGACAAGGGTAAAAAAATCCTCAACTCCAAAGTTCTCGTTATGGGTGTCACTTTTAAGGAAAATGTGAGCGACTTGCGTAATTCAAAAGTTGTTGATTTGATAAATGAGCTGAAGTCATACGGCGTTTTGGTTGATGTTACCGATCCGTTTGCGTCGTCGAAAGAGGTGAAAAAGGAGTACGGTTTCGAGCTGGTTGATGATATTTCGGATGATTATAATGCCGTTGTTGTCGCAGTTTCGCACGATAATTATCTCGACCTTAATGAGGATTATTTTAAATCCATAACAACAAAGAATGCAGTACTTGTTGACGTAAAAGGCTTGTACAGAAATAAAATTAAAGATTTGACATACTGGAGTCTATAATATGAAAATTCTTGTTACCGGCGGAACGGGTTATATAGGTTCTCACACTGTTGTTGAGTTACAGCAAAGCGGATACGAGGTTGTTATCATTGACAATCTGTCGAATTCTTATGCAAGTGTGGTTGATAATATTGAAAAAATCACCGGTGTTAGACCCGGATTTGAAGAGTTTGACCTTACTGATTCAGGCAAAACGGCAGATTTTTTTAAAAAACATGATGATATTGCCGGAGTTATTCATTTTGCAGCTTTGAAGGCGGTCGGCGAATCGGTTGAAAAACCGCTTCTATATTACAGAAATAATCTTAATTCATTGATAAACATACTGGATGGAATGGCTTCTGCCGGAGTTGAAAATATTGTTTTTTCATCATCCTGTACGGTTTACGGCCAGCCCGACGAACTTCCGGTTACAGAAAAAGCTCCTATTAAAAAAGCCTGGTCGCCCTACGCAAATACTAAACAAATAGCCGAAGAAATTATTGAGTTTACATCGAAAGTTAAAAACATTAAAGGTATTCTCCTGAGGTATTTTAATCCTATCGGTGCACATAATTCCGCATTAATAGGAGAGTTGCCCATTGGGGTTCCGAATAATCTTGTGCCGTTCATAACTCAGACGGCAATTGGGAAAAGAGAAATGTTGCGTGTTTTCGGTGATGATTACGATACTCCTGACGGAACGGCTATACGTGATTATATTCACGTTGTTGACCTTGCAAAAGCGCACGTAATCGCTATTAACAGGATGCTCGAAGGTAAAAGCAAATCCATGGTCGAGATGTTTAACCTCGGAACGGGAAACGGTTTTTCGGTTCTTGAAGTGATAAATTCCTTTGAAAAAGTAACCGGTGTTAAACTGAATTATAAAATTGTTGAAAGAAGACCGGGTGATATTGAAAAGGTATGGGCGGATACTACTTTTGCAAATGAGGAACTTGGCTGGAAAGCCGAAAAAGGTATTGACGAGATGATGCTTTCGGCCTGGAATTGGGAGAAAGCACTGAATGAGCGGGCAAAAGATTAATATTCGGATACCGACAGGATTTATATAAATAGTGAATTATAACTTTACTGTTGTTTTAACGTTGGCTGAATAAATAATTTACAATTGAAAAGTATTTTAATCACCGGAGGTGCCGGATTTATCGGCTCACATGTTGTCAGGTTATTTGTTAATAAATATCCCGATTATCAAATTGTTAATCTTGATAAACTTACTTATGCCGGAAATCTTGAGAACCTTAAAGATGTTGAAGACAAACCAAACTACGAATTTGTAAGAGGTGATATTGTTGACGGTGATTTCATCGGGGAGCTTTTTGGTAAATACAATTTTGACGGTGTAATTCATCTTGCTGCCGAATCGCATGTTGACAGGTCAATCTCCAATCCTATGGAGTTTATCTATACTAATATTGTCGGAACCGTCAATCTGCTGAATGCGGCAAAGTCAATCTGGAAAGATAATTTCGAAGGGAAAAAGTTCTACCATATTTCGACCGATGAGGTTTACGGCTCTCTCGGCGAAACGGGTATGTTTACCGAGGCTACTCCGTACGACCCCCACAGTCCGTATTCGGCTTCAAAGGCAAGCTCAGACCATTTGGTAAGGGCATACCACGATACTTATGGATTACCGGTTGTAATTTCCAACTGCTCAAATAATTACGGGTCATTTCAATTCCCTGAAAAGCTGATACCGCTTTTCATCAATAACATTAGAAATAATAAACCGCTACCTGTGTACGGCAAAGGAATTAATGTCAGAGACTGGCTCTTTGTCGAAGATCATGCTGCTGCCATTGATATCATTTTCCATAAAGGCAAAACAGGTGAAACCTATAACATTGGCGGTAACAACGAATGGAAAAATATTGATCTCATTAAAAAGATGTGCGAGATTATGGACAGAAAGCTAAACCGTAAACCCGGAACATCTGAAAAACTGATTACCTATGTTAAAGACAGGGCAGGTCATGATTTGAGATACGCAATTGATTCGTCAAAACTGCAAAAAGAGTTGGGCTGGAAGCCGTCTCTGAAATTCGAAGAAGGTCTTGAAAAGACTATTGACTGGTACCTTGAGAATGAGGAATGGATGAAAAACGTAACCGGCGGCGGTTATCTGAAGTACTACGAAGAGCAGTATGAAAAAAGGGGAAAGCAGCAACAATAACAGAAAATTTGAATCCGGCAATTTAACCTTTTCTTTATTAATTCTATTTTTTTAAATACCTTTGTGCTTTCATTCTTCCTGCGGAGAGAAATCATTATGATTAAACAAAACAGATATATTGACATAATTACTAACAAGCTAAGATTTAACAAGTTAGTCAAAAATGCATATCTTTTCGGCAGTTATGCCTACGGAAAGCCTGATGCTGATAGTGATATTGATTTGTTGATTATTCTAAACAGGGATGGTTTTTTATCTAAATATGAAGAAAGAATTGATTACAGAATGAATATTGCCAAATCCCTTTATGACGTTAATAAAGATATTGCGATTGATATACTGGTTTATACAAAGGATGAATGGGAAAAAATATTACAAACAGGCAGCTCGTTTCACAATGAGATAGCCGATAATTTTGTAAAGATAATTTAAAAATTAAAGAGGTAATATTAATATCAATATTTTGATTTTTTCCTGTATTTTTGTTCGGATAAAAATACTTTGGAAATGATATTATAGCTAAACCCGAAACCCGTATTTGTCCCTATAGTGATAGTACGGATTCGGGTAAACGTGTTTTTAAAAACAAAAATATGAGACTTTTCAACAAAATATTAATTGCAAACCGTGGAGAGATAGCCGTAAGGGTTATCAGGTCGGCACAAAAACTCGGGATAGATACTGTTGCCGTATATTCGGTTGCGGATGAGGATGCTTTACACGTTGAGATGGCTGACGAATCTGTCTGTCTTGGTGAAAGCATTGAGCTTAGCGACACCTATTTAAATATTGAGAAAATCATCAATATTGCAAAACGTTTGGAATGTGACGCCATTCATCCCGGGTACGGTTTTTTAGCGGAAAATCCCGACTTTGTTGCTGCCTGCGACAAAGAAAACATAACCTTTATCGGACCGCATACCCGCGCCATAAAACTTATGGGTAACAAAATAGAATCAAGGGAATTTGTTAAAAACCTTGACATACCTATGACTGCGGGTGTTACAGGAACGACCGAAGAGCTTATTAAGGCTGCAGAAAATATCCCGCTGCCTCTGCTTGTAAAAGCTGCTGCCGGTGGCGGAGGTAAAGGAATGCGGATAGTACACAATCTTGACGAACTTGCCGAAACAATCGAAAGTACGAGCCGTGAAGCTAAATCCTATTTCGGTGACGGGACGGTTTTTGTCGAGAAATATGTTGAAGAACCTCGTCATATTGAAATCCAGGTTATTGGCGATAATTTCGGAAATGTGGTTCATCTTTTTGAAAGGGAGTGTTCCATTCAACGGCGTTATCAAAAGATAATCGAAGAATCTCCCTCTCCGACGCTAACACCTGAAGTCAGAATGAAGATGGGTGAAGCTGCCGTGAAGATATCCAAAGCCATTGAATACAACAATGCCGGAACGGTTGAATTTCTTGTTGACAAGGATTTGAACTTCTATTTTCTCGAAATGAATACCCGCGTTCAGGTCGAACACCCTGTTACCGAAATGGTTACGGGTGTTGATATCGTTAAAGAGCAGATACTTGTTGCGGCAGGAAACAGACTTTCTTTAAATCAGGATGAACTTTCGCAAAACGGACATGCAATTGAGTGCCGGATTTATGCCGAAGACCCGGCAAATAATTTCCTGCCGTCACCCGGAAAGATGTCATTTTATCACGAGCCTGAAGGGAAAAGAATCAGAATAGATACGGGTATCGGCGAAGCTACGACAATCGAAAGTTTTTATGACCCTATGATTGCCAAACTCATTGTATGGTGCAACGACAGGGAAAGCGCAAGGAAAAAAATGATAACGGCATTAAAAAATTATGCCGTTCACGGAATAAAAACGAACATCTCATATCTGCAACAACTGTTACGGCACAATGCTTATATCTCGAACAAAATCACTACAAAATACTGCGATGAGCATACCGGTGATATCTTGAAGCAGATTGAAAAGGAAAAAGAATCCGTACCCCGGCACTATCCGGTTATTGCGTATTCCATTTACAGTATTGCAAAAGATTATCTTGAAGCCGGCGACGATTTGAGTATCTGGAAACAGATAGGTTACTGGCGTGATATCCCTGAATTTACCGTTTCGTTTGAAGATGAACAGATACCTGTAAAATTTAATAACGGTAAGGGCGGGTTGTTCGTTTTTGATGTGGCAGGGACAAAAACGGATGTGATTTTCGAATCAATGGAATATGGAATCATTAATCTGAAAATTGATGATGAGGTGCGAACCTTTTATATTTCGGATGATGACAAGGGTAACGGCTTTGTCAGCTATGACGGTTTTATGTTCGATATACGCAGGAATGATATATTAGTACAGGAAGATGTTTTCGGGAGCCTCGAAACCGGTGGCGGTAACGGACAGATTGTATCCCCGATGCCCGGAAAAGTAATCAAGATAAATGTAAGCGAGGGTGAGCAGGTTAAAAAGGGTGACGTATTGCTGATTGTTGAAGCGATGAAGATGGAGAACAATATTGTTTCACCGAGGGACGGTATGGTAGAGAGTGTAAATGTTGCGGCAGGCGATATGGTGGACGGAAGTACGGAGTTGGTTATTTTACAAAACACAGATAGTTAGAAACAGATATTTTTTCTGATTTTGAAACTTTAATTTTTGACTAATCCATTTAATAAAACAGAACAATGAAAAATATTGATACATTCGATTTTAACGGCAAGAAGGTACTTGTAAGAGTTGATTTTAACGTACCTTTGAATGATAAGTTTGAGATAACTGACCCGACAAGGATTGATGCGGCGATTCCGACAATAAAAAAGATACTTTCGGGTGGCGGAGCAGCTGTTCTTATGTCTCATCTCGGCAGACCGAAAAACGGACCGGAAGAAAAGTTTTCGTTAAAACATGTAGTTCCGTATCTTTCCGGCAAGCTGGGTGTTGATGTAAAGTTTGCCGATGATTGTATTGGTGAATCTGCAAAGGAACTTGCAGCAGGGTTAAAGCCCGGAGAGGTTTTATTGCTTGAAAATCTGCGATTTTACAAGGAAGAGACAAAAGGCGATGTGGAATTTGCCCGCAAACTTTCCGAACTCGGTGATGTTTATATGAACGATGCTTTCGGTACGGCCCACCGTGCTCACGCTTCAACGGCTATTATCGCACGGTTTTTCCCTGAAGAAAAACTGTTCGGATATATAATGCAGAATGAGGTGAAAAACATTGATAAGGTTCTGCACGACGCAAACAGACCGTTCACTGCTATTCTCGGTGGTGCAAAGGTTTCCGGTAAAATAGAGATAATCAATAACCTGCTCGATAAGGTTGATAATCTGCTTATCGGCGGAGGTATGATGTTTACTTTTATTAAGGCTTTCGGCGGTAATGTCGGCAATTCGCTGATTGAGGACGAATTGCTTGACCTTGCTAAAAGTACGGTTGAAAAAGCAAAGCAGATGGGTGTTAATCTTTATATCCCTGTCGATACGGTTATTGCCGATAATTTCAGTAATGATGCAAACTTTAAGGAATCGGATGTGAATAATATTCCAGACGGCTGGATGGGACTGGATATCGGGACTGATACGGTTAAGAAGTTCACCGAAGTAATTGAAAACTCAAAAACTATTCTGTGGAACGGGCCGATGGGGGTTTTTGAAATGGAGAATTTTGCCGCCGGAACAAAAGCCATTGCAGAAGCAGTGGCACAAGCAACGGAAAAAGGTGCTTTCTCATTAATCGGAGGTGGCGACTCTGTTGCTGCTATCAATAAATACGGACTGAAGGACAAGGTCAGCTATGTTTCGACGGGTGGCGGGGCAATGCTTGAGTATATCGAGGGTAAAGAGCTTCCCGGAGTGAAAGCAATAAAAGAGTAAAGCCAACTGCTTTTTGAAACTGTATTTTTTTGATATCTGATAAAACAATCTCAAACCTTTGTTGTTGTTTTTCATAACTCAAATAAAAGAGGAAATGGAGTTATATAAAATAGAAACAGGGAATTTTAAACTTGACGGTGGTGCCATGTTCGGGGTGGTTCCAAAGGTGATTTGGAACGATGTTTACCCATCTGACGAAAACAATCTTTGTAATTGGGCTATGCGCTGTCTGCTTGTGGTTGACGGTGACAGAAAGATATTGATAGACAACGGGATAGGCACAAAACAGGATGAGAAATTTCTTCGTCATTATCATCTTAACGGTGATGATTCCCTGGAGAAGTCACTCGCACGTGCCGGTTTTTCAGCCGATGATATAACCGATATGGTTATCACACATTTGCATTTCGACCACTGCGGCGGAAGCATAAAAAAAACAGGAGAGAACAAATATGAACCGGCTTTTAAAAATGCTACCTATTGGATTGGTAAAGAGCAGTGGGAGTGGGCTACCCATCCGAACCGGCGCGAGAAAGCCTCTTTCCTGAAAGAGAATATCTTTCCGATTGAAGAGAGCGGACAACTCAAACTTGTTGAGAATGAGGGAGAACTGTTTCCAAATTTCGACGTCAGGTTTTTCAATGGTCACACGGGAGGACAGCTAATCCCGTACATCAATTATAATGGAAGAACAATTGTTTTTATGGCCGACCTGCTTCCGTCAACAGCCCATATTCCGTTGCCATACATTATGGCTTACGACACGCGTCCGTTAATAACTTTGAAGGAAAAAGAGGAGTTTTTCGACGAGGCAATAAAAAATAATTACATACTCTTTTTCGAGCATGATATTTATTACGAATGCTGTACACTGAAGATGACGGAAAAAGGCGCTCGAGCCGATAAAACTTTCAGGTTAAAAGATATTATTGAAAGCTAAGATTCTGATGAATTCGTGCTTTGGCTTGCGGCAAACTTTCCCACAAGCATTGCAACGATAATTGCAATATATAACTGTCCGGAAATACTGATTAAAATACTGAGTGACTTTGCAATAGGTACTTGCGGTGTCACATCGCCATACCCCAGTGTTGACATTGTAACAAATGTAAAGTAGAGAGTATCCTGAAAATTCACTTTATCGGTATTGGCAAAATTTAATGCGTTGGGGTCATAAAGATTAAGTATCGTGACGAGCATTGTAAACATTAATCCCAGTAGAAGGTAAGCATTAACCGATTCCAGAATCACATTTGAATTGACCTCTTTACTTCTTGCAATTTGAAAAATCAGACGAATGACAATAAGCTGGAAAAAAATAACATTTATCATAGATGATACATATGACAATATGTCTAATGTAAATATATCGGCAATCCATTCGGTTATCAATGCTAATGTTGCAGCAAAAAACATTCGCTTTCTCACTTTCGGTGTTAATGCAAAGATTGAGAGGAAAAATATTATCGAAAACAGAAGTATATTGATTGTTTTATGTATTGCAAGAGGCCATAACGGCACAAGAAATGTCAACGCAAAAGAAAAAACCAACAACAGAATATTATTTACAGTTAAATCCGACTTTGAAAGATTCCTGTTTAACATTATTTTATTTTTTGCCGACAAATATAAGATGTTTATGTAAATTTGGCAATTATTTTTCAAGACATAATAATTAATAACATAGATCGTGTATAGAATAGAATCCAAAATTGACACAAATTCGGCAGAATTCAGAAAAAATAAAGAGGAATTCTCAAAAGTATTGAAAGAGTTTAAATCTGTCCTTGAGAGCGTAAAACACGGAGCTTCCGAAAAGGCTGTCAGCAGGCATAAAAAGAGAAACAAATTGCTTGCCCGCGAAAGGATTGACCTTTTAATTGACCCTAATACGCCGTTTTTGGAATTGTCTCCGATGGCGGCATACGGGTATTATAACAACCAGTTTCCGTCGGCTGGAATTATTACGGGGATTGGTGTTGTTCACGGTAAGGAGGTTATGATTGTTGCCAATGATGCAACCGTGAAAGGAGGCACCTATGTGAAAGAGACAATAAAGAAACATGTCAGGGCGCAGCAGATTGCAATGGAGAACAGGCTCCCGTCAATTTATATGGTTGACTCCGGTGGTATATTCCTTCCCGAACAGGCTGAGGTTTTTGCAGACCGGGATAATTTCGGGAGATTTTTTTACAATCAGGCACGGCTTTCGGCAATGGGAATTCCGCAGATTGCTATCGTGATGGGTTCCTGTACTGCCGGTGGTGCTTATGTTCCGGCTATGAGCGACGAAACAATTATTGTAAAGAAACAGGGAACAATTTTCATTGGCGGGCCTCCTCTTGTAAAAGCTGCAACAGGTGAGGTTGTCACTCCCGAAGAGCTTGGAGGTGCCGACGTACATACTGCCATTTCGGGTGTGGCCGACCATTATGCCGAGAACGACAGGCATGCTATACAAATCTGCCGTAATATTCTTGAAACAATAGAGCCGAAAGAGAAGCAAATTCTGGATATAGCTCCTGTTGAAGAGCCGTTTTACGACCCTGAGGAACTTTACGGTATCGCTCCGGTTGATTTGCGCAAACCGGTTGATGTTAAAGAGATTATAGCACGAATAGTTGACGGCAGCCGCTTTCAGGAGTTCAAGGCAAGATATGCTCCCACCTTGATTACAGGTTTCGCAAGAATTATGGGATATCCTGTCGGAATAATAGGTAATAACGGTGTTTTGTTTTCCGAATCGGCTCTGAAAGGTGCTCATTTTGTCGAATTGTGCAGCTCAAGAAATATCCCGATACTGTTTCTGCAGAATATAACCGGATTTATTGTCGGAAAACAGTATGAACACGGAGGTATAGCACGCGACGGAGCCAAATTTGTTCATGCGGTTGCCAATGCGGATGTACCTAAATTCACTGTTGTGTTCGGAGGTTCGTTTGGAGCCGGAAATTATGCAATGGCCGGCCGGGCTTATGATCCCAGATTGCTTTTTATGTGGCCGAATGCCAAAATCTCGGTTATGGGGGGCGAACAGGCGGCAGGAGTTTTGATACAGGTTAAAGAAGAACAACTGGCTGCACGTGGTCAGGAAATGGACCCCGGTGACCGGGAAAAACTGAGAAATGAAATACTCGAAAAATATGAGAGAGAGGGTGCTGCATTTTACAGTACGGCACGCTTATGGGATGACGGAATAATTGACCCTGTTGATACCCGTAAAATAATTGCTATGGGAATTGCAGCTTCGTTAAACAAGAAATTCCCCGAAACCAAATACGGTGTATTCAGGATGTAACACAAACCTAACAGGTCTCCAAGACCTGTTAGGTTTTAAATGATTGAAAATGAAGAATCAGGAATCTTTTCAACCAGGAGTTATTTATCATCTGTTTAACAGAGGGAACAATCATGAAAGGATTTTTATTGAGAATAAGAATTATGAGTATTTTTTATTCTTAGCACAAAAATACTTATTGAAAATAAGTAATATCTATGCATATTGTCTGATTCCAAATCATTTTCATATTTTAGTCGGGATTAAAAGGTTCAAATATTTACCGGAAGAATACAAAACCGGTAGAAAAAAACTACATCAACCATTTTCAAACTTTTTTAATGCTTATGCAAAAGCTATAAATAAAAAATATGATCGTAGAGGAAGCCTTTTCCAAGAACATCTAAAAAGAAATATAATTGATACTGATGAGTATTTTAAAAATGTAGTTCTATATATTCATTTGAACTCTAATCATCATAGACTTAACTTAAGTTACGAAAATTATCCTTTTTCGTCATATCCTGATTATGTTAATAGAACTGAAAGTTTTATTGACAAGGGTTATGTGATTGATCTATTTGACAATATGGATAATTTTGTTTATTTGCACAAACAAAAGAAAATAAATATGGATTTATTGGATGATTTAAATGATTTGGATGATTAGTTAATTGAGAGACCTAACAGGTCTCCAAGACCTGTTAGGTCTGAAAAAGAGGCAAATATGAAATACAAAACAATTGAAACAGACCTGAATGATTCTATTGCTACAGTACGGTTAAACAGACCTGAAAAACATAATGCTTTTGATGACCTTATGATTGAGGAACTGACAAATGTCTTTACCGAGTTAAGCAAAAAGGATGATTTAAGGGTAGTAGTTTTAAGGGGTAAGGGAAAATCGTTTTGTGCCGGTGCCGACCTCAATTATATGAAAGGCATTGCCAAATACGGCTACAAAGAAAATTTTGAAGATGGCAAAAAGCTGGCTACCCTTTTTAAAACCGTTTATCTGTGTCCTTATCCGACAATTGCAGTTGTTCATGGTGCAGCTTTCGGTGGTGCCAACGGATTACTTGCTGCCTGCGATATTGTCATTGCCGAAGAAAATACAACCTTTGCCTTCAGCGAGGTAAAAATCGGTATTTCGCCTGCTACCATTGGTCCCTACGTATTAAAGCGTATCGGTGAATACGGAGGAAAAGAACTGATGATGACAGGTAAACGCTTTAAAGGTAAAGAAGCGGAACAATTCGGTTTGGTGAACAAATCGGTTACGGAAGATAAAATAGAAGATGTGTTGCAAGAGTTTGTAAAACAATTCCTTACGTCGGCACCAAAGGCTGTCGCAGCAACAAAGGCAATGATACAGACTCTCACAAACGATCAAATGACGTTAACCGATGCAATGGATTATACTGCCGATATTATCGCAAGATTACGGGCTGCCCGCGAAGGGCAGGAGGGAATGGCCGCATTCCTCGAAAAACGTAAACCCGACTGGGTAAAATAAACCGGCTTTGGTTACCTGACGCTCAATATTCAGGCACTTATTCACTCTATTGTTCCGGTTCGGCCTTCCGTGTCTCCATTTGTCTGTCAACTTTTTTTACCAATCCCTGAAGAACATTTCCGGGACCAACCTCTATAAATATATCGGCACCGTCGGCAATCATATTTTTAACGGTTTGTGTCCATCTTACCGGCGATGTCAACTGTGCAATAAGGTTTTCCTTAATTTTGTCCGGATCAGTTTCAGGTTTTGCATTAACATTTTGATAAACGGGGCAAACAGGAGATTTGAACGTTGTGTTTTCAATTGCTTTTGCAAGTTCAATCCTAGCAGGCTCCATCAAAGGAGAGTGGAAAGCTCCGCCCACTTTTAACGGTAGTGCTCTTCGTGCCCCTGCCTCCTTAAGCTTTTCGCAGGCAATATCAATGCCTTTCATTGAACCGGAGATAACAAGTTGTCCGGGACTGTTATAATTTGCAGGGACGACAATTTCGTCAATATCTTCCAATACATTCTCAACAACCTCGTCGTCAAGTCCGAGAATGGCAGCCATTGTCGAAGGTTCGGCTTCGCAGGCAGACTGCATTGCCATTGCACGGGCATAGACCAGCTTCAGACCATCTTCAAAAGATAAAGCACCGGCGGCAACAAGTGCCGAAAACTCACCAAGCGAATGGCCTGCCACCATATCAGGTTGAAAATCGTCACCAAGTTCGTGAGCAAGAATTACCGAATGAAGAAAAATTGCAGGCTGGGTTACCTTTGTTTGTCTTAATTCTTCGTCGGTACCGGCGAACATAATATCGGTTATTCTGTAACCGAGAATATCATTGGCTTTCTCGAATAATTCCTTACCTGAACTGGTGTTGTCGAACAGTTCTTTCCCCATTCCGATAAACTGTGCTCCCTGACCGGGAAATACATAAGCTTTCATAGTTCAAATTTTTAGGTCGCAAAAGTAACTATTTTACCGTTTTAAATTAGTGTAAAATTTTTTTCTTCATTTTCATAAAATAGATTACTTTTGCGGCTTGTTTTGAGAATGAGTGATATATTGATTTAATTTACTGATCAGATGCGAAATCAAATTTCTATTTTATTAAAGCCAATACTTGCAGTCAGTGTTTTGGTGTTTATATTTTCATCCTGTGTTCCGGTTAAAAAACAGGTACTTATGCAGGTTCCCGAAGATGATTCTGCAAAAGCGGAATATTTGAATAACAGGTCTCTTGCCGACTATCGTCTGAAACCGGGCAACAATCTTTATGTAAAAATAATTAGTGCGAATGAGGATGCCGAAAAGTTTTTTAATCCCGGTGTTACATCTTCGGGAAACATATATTATGACGCAGCAATTTATCTGACAAGTTATTCTGTTGATGATTCAGGTTTTGTTGAACTGCCTTTTATCGGAAAGATACTTGCCAAGGACAAAACACTTGATGAATTTAACAAAGAGGTGTCAAAAATAGTTGATGAGTATCTGAAAAAGACAATAATCGTTGTTAAGCTTGTAAATTACAATATAACTGTTGTCGGAGAAGTTAACAGGGCCGGGCAATATAAAATCTACCAGGACAAAATAAATATTTTTGAGGTTCTCGGAATGGCCGGCGATTTTACTACTTATGCCAAAAGGGATGATGTTGTGATTGTCAGGCATACCGAAAAGGGCTCAAAGGTTCACCACATTGATTTGTTAAGTGATGATATACTTGAGTCGGAATTTTATTATCTTATGCCTGACGATATTGTCTATGTAAGACCGTTGAAAGGAAAGAACTTTGCGTATCAGATGTTCCCGTATGCACTTGTTATCTCATCAATTTCTTTAATACTTGCAATTTTTTCAATTACAAAATAAGATTTAAAAGTGGAAAATAATTTTACAGAATTACAACAGGAAGAATCTTTTGATTATAAAGCGCTGTTTTTTAAACTTTACAGATATTGGTATTTCTTTATTCTTACCATTTTCATTGCGCTGCTGATAGCATTCCTATTTAATAAATATACAAAGCCCATTTATGAGGTTAAAACCACGGTTTTGATAAATGATACAAAGGGAGGAGAAATGGATGCCCAGGCTTTGATGGGATTCGGGTTTGTGAACAGTCAGCAAAACGTGGAAAATGAGATTGGGAAATTGCAGTCTTATTCGCTTGTAAATGAGGTTGTAAGAGACCTTGACCTCTATATTTCATATTTCAGAGAAGAAAACTTTATTACAAAAGAACTCTATAAAGACAACCCTTTCACAATTGTATTTGACTCGGCCCACCTCCAACCCATTAACCTGAAGTTTAAGCTTACTATTCTTAACAATAAAACATATACACTTGAGGCTGAAGGGAAAAATATTAAACTGTATAATTATAAAAAATATGAAGTTTTTAAAAGCCCGGGAAAAGAAGATGAAGTCAATATCTTAATTGACAGTACTTTTGCATTCGGACAAAGAATAATTTCAAAGAATTTCAACTTTAAGGTCGAATTAACTGAGAGCTATAACCCTGAAACAGATGGTGATGTAAGTTTCTTCTTCATCTTCAATAACCCGGATAAGCTGACGAAGCAGTTTCAGTCATTTGAAATTGAGCCTATTAAAGAGGAGTCGTCTATTCTGAAGATTACTTTGAAAGGAAATAACGTAAATAAATCTATTGATTTCCTGAATAAGCTTACTGAGGTTTATCTTTCCAGAAACCTTGAAAAAAAGAACAGAGCTGCTGAGAATACGGTTTCATTTATTAACTCTCAACTTGGCGTTATTTCCGATTCCCTGAATAATGCAGAACAAACATTGCAGGATTTCAGAACTGATAATAAGGTTATGGATCTTGATTTTCAGGCAACCCAGGTTTTTGAACAATTGAAAGACCTTGAAAGTGAGAAGGCGATGCTTACTCTTAAAAACAAGTACTATCTTACCCTTAAAGAATATATTGAGAAAAACAAAGGGCTTGAGGATGTTCTTATTATTCCTTCATCTCTCGGTATTGATGATCCGTTGTTAAATGAATTGACAACACAACTGACAGATGCATATTCCGAAAAGCAGGAAAAACTTCTCTACTCAACAAATAAAAATCCTGCCGTTATTATGCTGAATCAGAAAATAGAGATGATAGAAGCAACTTTACTTGAAAATTTAAAAAATATCTTAAAAAATTCTCAGATTGCCATTAATGACATTAACAACAGAATTAACGATCTTGAATCAAGAGTGAAAAATCTCCCTTCAACACAAAGACAACTTCTCGGTATCGAAAGGAAATTTAAGTTAAGCGATAACCTGTACAATTATTTGATGGAAAAACGCTCGGAAGCGCAGATTACAAAAGCTTCAAATGAGCCTGACAATGAGATAATTGATATTGCAAGGGATGCCGGCGATGATCCTGTTTTCCCGAAAAAGAGTCTGAACTTTGTGATTGCTATTATTTTGGGAATCGTTTTACCTGTTGTATATATACTTGGGAAAGATTATTTTAATGACAGTATCGTTGAACGGAAAGATGTCGAAAATATTACCAGCTATCCGATTGTCGGGCATATTATTCACAGTAACAGAGACACGCAGGCTGTTGTTGCCGAATCGCCAAAATCATCTATTGCGGAGTCATTCCGTTCAATCAGAACAAATTTGCAGTTTTTAGGACAAGGTAAAGACGACAAACAGACGATTCTCATAACTTCGGATATGGTTAGTGCCGGTAAGACTTTTACTGCAATAAACCTTGCATCCATTTTTGCTCTTTACGGCAAGAAAACCGTTCTTCTCGGGTTTGACCTGAGAAAACCGAAGATATATAAGGATTTCGGACTGAAAAATGTTGAAGGTATAAGTTCATACCTTATTAATAAGAGTGAATTTGAAGATATTATCCAGCACTCTCCGATTGAAAATCTTGATGTCATAATGGCCGGGCCTGTTCCTCCAAACCCGGCAGAGTTAATAGCTTCAAAGAAGACAGATGAGATGTTTGAAAAAATCAAAGAAAGATATGACTATATCATCCTTGATACTCCTCCTGTCGGTTTGGTAACGGATGCGTTTCTTCTGATGAAATATACCGACTCGAACATATTTGTCGTAAGACAAAATTATACTAATAAAAAAGTCTTTTCATCTATTATGGCTGACCTTGAAAAACGTAATCTGAAGAATATCAGTATTCTGATCAATGACGTTAAACTGACCAAGAGTTCTTATGGTTACGGATACGGTTACGGATACGGTTACGGCTATGGTTATGGATACGGCTATGGCTATGGTTATGGCTATGGATACGGTTATTACTCCGATGATAAGGCTCAGGAGAAAGATTCGACAATGAAAAGAATCTTTAAGAATACATAATTTAAAATAATTCTTTTAGTTTCATAACTACCTCCGGGCTGTCATTTGCCGGAGAGTTAACTGATTTTGACACCTTGTATGCTGTAAGGAGTTCGGAGTCAATGGGTTTTAGCAGAGCTTTAAGGATTTCGGGATTTTGCTCATCAAGCCATTCCCTTTCTTTTCCGGGTTCTAAAATAACCGGCATTCTGGTATGAATATTTTTCATCAACTCATTTGGTTCTGTTGTTATAATTGCAAATGAATCTGTTATTTTACCTGATTCGTCTTTCCAGGAATCCCATATTCCTGCCATAGCAAAAGGAGTCCCGTCGTTCATAACAATACGGTAGGGTATTTTTTCCTTTGAGCCAATCTTTTTCCATTCATAAAATCCGTCGCTCAACACGAGGCAACGCTTTCGTTTAAATGAGTTTTTAAAAGATGCCTTTTGGTCAATTGTCTCGGCTTTGGCATTAATCAGTTTGTTACCAATGGATTTATCTTTTGCCCAAAACGGAATAAGCCCCCATCTGTAAAAACTTAACTCATCGGGATTTTTATTTGAAATCACTGCCAGTTTTTGTGACGGGGCACAGTTATATCTGGGTTTATAGGTATTTGTATCCACCCTGACATGAAAATGATCTTCAATCATTTCGGCAATAACTGTAAATGAAAATCTTCCGCACATTTGTTACATTAAAAAGCAAAAGTATGAAAAGAATGAATGTTTTTATTTGGGAATTTTATTTTTTTTATAGCATTTGGTATTTTCTAAATATTTTTATATTTTTGGCCGGATTATTTATTCAAAAAATTAAAACCTAATGAAATGAGGCAGTCAAAGTTACTTTTAACAGCCGTATTGCTTGTGTTTCTTGGCCTGACCGTATTCGGACAGGCAAGCATAACGGTTAATCCCGGAACTAATGTCACAATTGGCACCGGGACGACTCTCGATGTCGGAGGGCAGAAATTGTTGCTAATGGATGATTATTCGTCGGCACCATCTTTCCTTCAGTACGGAAATCTGACATTTTCGGGTGGGGGAGAGGCTTTTGTGGAACAATATCTGACAAGGGATGTTTTTCATATGGTCTCCGAACCGGTTAATAATGAAGTTATTGAGGTGTATCAGTGGAAATACCTTGAACAGTTCAATGAAAATGACGGAACCTGGACATTTCTGAATCTGCCGCTTACAACTCCGTTGAATGTTGGCGAGGGCTATTTTGTCTATTCCTATACAACCGACCCTAACGGTCAATGGCCCTCATCAGGTGATTCAGTTGTGTTTAACGGAAATCTCAATTATCAGGATGTGAATATTACTCTTTCAAATACCGATGCCAGCCCGACTTCAGGCTGGAACCTGATAGGTAATCCTTTTCCTGTTGCAATTGAATGGAATAACAGTCCCGACTGGAATCTCAATAATGTGGGAGCCTCAATGTATATTTATGATCCTGACGGAGGAGGTAATTATGTTGTATGGAACACAACAAGCGGCGGCACAAATCCGAATGGCGGGTTCATTGCCGCCACACAGGGATTTTGGGTTAGAACCGCCGATACTGTCGGAGGTGCTGCTTCTCTGACAATTCCGGCATCGCAGCGCTATCATAATGCTGCAACATTTTTCAAAAGCAGTGGCCCGGTTATTCCCAATCAGCTTTTGCTTACAGTTGAAGGAAATAATCAGACCGATAAAACGGTTATCGGTTTTTACGATAAAGCCACAGCAGAATTTGATCCGCAATATGACGGTGTTTATTACAAAGCTCCCGGAGGTGCTCTGTCGCTCTATTCTGTGACTTACGGCGAAAAATATGCTCTTAATGAGTTGCCTTCAGCGGAAGATTATCCTGTTGTCTCTCTTAATTTTGAGCCGACGGCTACCGGAAAATACACATTAAAGTCGGAATGGCTTGAGAGTATTCCCGAAGAAATTCCCGTTTATCTCGAAGATAAGCAGAACAAAGTTATCAGAGACTTAAGAACACAACCTGATTATACCTTTTCTGCAACAAAATCGGATAAAGCCGACAGATTTAATATCTGGTTTACCGAACCTGGAATATCTGAAAATCTGTTATCATACATTCATATTTACAGCTATGCAAAAACGGTTTATCTTGAAATTCCTGTCAGCCTGAATGGCGAAATAACAATTTATGATATAACGGGAAAGAAAATTGTCAGCCGTAAAGCAACTGCCGGCAGGAACGAAATTAAGCTTCGGCAACCCAACGGAAACTATATTGTTAGAGTAGTTGCCGACGAAGGAACAATTTCAAAAAAGGTTTACATTAATTAATAGGAAATAATAACTCAAAAAAAACATATAAAAATGAAAACAGTAAAATTTGCACTCATAGCTTTCATCGTTTCATTTGTAACGATAACCGTAAACGCCCAGAATCAGGGTGTGGCAATCAACAGCGACGGCGCACAGGCAGACCAGTCTGCAATGCTTGACGTAAAATCTACAACAGGCGGAATCTTAATTCCCCGGATGACACAGACACAGCGTAACAATATCAGCTCTCCGGCAACCGGACTTCTGGTTTATCAGACAGACAATACCGACGGTTTTTACTATTATGACGGTGCCGGCTGGAATTACATCGGGGCTCCAGATAATGACTGGACCGTTAACGGCAATGACCTTTACAACAATAATTCGGGTAATGTGGGAATAGGCACAAATTCTCCCGGTGCAAAACTTGAGGTTGCCGGACATATCTGGCAGACAGGAACGGGAAACTCTGTTTTTCTCGGTGAGAGTGCCGGTGCTGCTGATGATCTTAGCGATAATGTTAATGTTTTTGTCGGAAAACAGGCAGGACAGTCGAATACTTCAGGAGAGAATAATGTTGCTATAGGGATGCAGGCATTATTGGCGAATACTTCAGGTGTAAGAAATATTGCAATAGGCTCGGCGTCATCGTGGTTTAGTAACGGAAGTGGAAATATCTCAATCGGACATTCTACATCTGCAAACAATCTTGATGGAAGTTATAATACGGTTTTGGGTACGTGGGCTTTTAAAGCGTTTCAACATTCAAGTTATAATACTGCATTAGGTTTTAATGCAATCGGCGATTTTCAGGCTATTCCCTGGGCTTTAGGGTATTATTCAGGTGACAGGCTCACAGCAGTCGGCTATGAAGCCGTGTTCAAAAACCAGGGAGGAGAGAGAAATACAGGTGTCGGATATAAAGCCTTGCACGAAAATGAAGACGGGAATCACAATACTGCTATTGGTTACGGTGCTTCTGAAAATCTTGACGGATTGGATAATACGACAGCCCTCGGCTATGGAGCAGAACCGACTGCAAGCAACCAGGTTGTGCTGGGTAATGCTAGTGTTACTCAGGTTAAAACAGCCGGTGCTATTACAATAGGTGGAAGTAATGCTACTACGGAAGCAGGAACTATAAGATTTGACTCCGGGACAGGTCATTTCTATGGGTACAACGGAACATCCTGGGTTCAGTTGGATAATTAAAATACAATAGAATGGACGTTGCAAAACCTGACAGGTCTTCAAGACCTGTCAGGTTTGATTGCTACGATTCCCTTCTGTTCAGCAACTGGGCAAATTTTATTAATTCCGACTTTCTGTTTTCGTTTACAGGGATGATTTCAATGAAATCCATTGCCCTGTCAAAATATTTTTTCATCTCATTTTCGGTCTCTTCACGAATATTCAGTTCCTCGTAAATTTTTCTAACCTCAGAAATTTTATCGGAATCGTTATTGCCGAAAAGATGGGTGAGTCTTGTAAGTGTTTCTCCTTCAGCTTTTTCAAAAGCTTTCAGGTAAAGAAATGTTTTTTTATTTGTTGCAATATCACCACCGGTCTGTTTTCCGAATTTTTCAATATCGCTGAATACATCCAACAGGTCGTCTTTCAACTGGAAAGCTATCCCGAGATTTTCTCCGAAACGGTACAGCGCTTCACAATATTCACTGTCAGCACCGGCCAGCATGGCACCGATTTTCAGGCTACCGGCAAGAAGAACGGCGGTTTTTAACCGTATCATCTCAATATAGTCTTTTATTGTGATATTATTTTGGGTTTCAAAGTTCATATCATATTGCTGTCCTTCACAAACCTCAATTGCTGTTTTGTTAAAAACGGAAAATACCTCCGACCTGATACTTTCGGGAGCTTTCATAATGTACTCATAGGCAAGTGCCATCATTGTATCTCCTGAGAGAATGGCAACATTCGTGTTCCATTTTTTATAAACCGTTTCCTCACCTCTGCGGAGGGGAGCTTCATCCATAATATCATCATGAAGGAGAGTGAAGTTGTGAAAAATCTCAATACCAATTGCCGGATTTATCGCCTGTTCAACATCGCCGCCGAACATATCGCAGGCCATAAGGCATAAAGCGGGCCTCAGCCTTTTACCTCCAAGTGACAATGTATATGAAATCGGTTCATATAATTCGCCCGGCTTTTTGCGAAAGTCAATCTCTTTGAAAGTCTCTGCTATTCTTTTTTGGATTTCTTCAATAGTCTGCATCTCATTTTATTCAATTATGCTTAACAAATATTCGCCATACCCGCTTTTCATCAAAGGTGCGGCAAGTTTTTTCAGTTGATTTACATCAATAAAACCTTTGCGGTAAGCCACCTCTTCAATGCAGCCTATCTTTAATCCCTGCCGGTGCTCAATAACTTCGACAAACTGTGAAGCCTGTAACAACGAACTGAAAGTACCGGTGTCGAGCCAGGCGGTTCCCCTGTCTAAAATCCCGACTTTCAGTTTTCCTTTTTCAAGATAATATTTATTCACGTCGGTTATCTCATATTCGCCTCTCGCACTCGGTTTTAAATTTTTGGCAACGTCAATAACAGAATTATCATAAAAATATAGCCCTGGAACTGCAAAGTTTGATTTTGGATTAGACGGCTTTTCCTCAATTGAAACAGCTTTTCTGTCTTTATCAAATTCAACAACGCCGTACCTTTCAGGATCGGAAACGTGATAGGCAAATACAACACCTCCGTCAGGGTCACTATTTGCAATCAGTAGGTCTTCGAGTCCGGTGCCGTAAAAAATGTTATCACCGAGAATAAGTGCACATTTTTCGTTTCCGATAAAATCCTCACCTATAACAAATGCCTGTGCGAGTCCGTTTGGAACTTCCTGCTTTGCGTAACTGAATCTGCAGCCGAGATTACCGCCGTCTCCGAGAAGTTTTTCGAAATGAGGCAGATCGTGTGGGGTTGAGATTATCAGAATTTCCCTTATTCCTGCTTTCATAAGAATTGAAAGCGGATAATAAATCATCGGTTTGTCGTAAATAGGCATCAGTTGTTTGCTGACAGCAAGCGTAAGCGGGTGAAGCCTTGTGCCTGATCCGCCTGCCAGAATAATTCCTTTCATAGAGTTAAATTTAAAATCTGATGTAAAGATAGGATAATTTTATTTATGCCGAACCTCTTGTATCAATCTGTTCTATTTCGAGATCGTTTAATTCGATATCCTCCTCTTCGTCAAATATTTCAAGCAACGGTTCTCTGAATGCTTTTGTTGTAATACGGTTGTCAAGTGTAAGAATTAATGAAGGAAGCAGGAAAAGATTTGACAACAGTGCAACTATCAGAGTGAAAGCAATAAGATATCCGAGCGACTCTGTACCGCCGAACGACGAAAGAGTAAAAATGATAAAACCGAAAAACAGAACTACCGAAGAATATACCATACTGAACCCTGTCTCTTTCAATGCGGGAATTACTGAATCCTTTATCCTCCAGTCATTTATTTTAAGATGTAGTCTGTATCTTGATAAAAAGTGAATTGCATTGTCAACCGATATTCCAAGTGCGATGCTGAAAATCAATACTGTTGACGGTTTAATCGGAATCCCCACAAATCCCATCATAGCCGCAGTCAGAAGCAACGGAATTATATTAGGGACAAGAGATATCATAATCATCCGTATTGACGTAAACAGCAGAGCCATCAGGATTGTAATAATTACAAGTGCAAGTAAAAGACTTGTAAACAGATTATTGACCAAATATTTTGTTCCTTTCAGAAAAACGAGTGCCGTACCGGTAAAGTAAACATCATATTTTGACGGAGGGAAAATCGAATCTACTCTCGGCCGCAACTCTTCATTAATACGTTGAATCTCAAATGTTCCGAGGTTTGCCATCTGTGTGCTTATGCGCGTGTAACGTCCGGTAGAATCAACGAAAGAGCTGAGAATAGACTTTTTACCCTTTTCCATCTTCGGAGCATACGAAAAAATAAAATTTTTCTCCTGATTATTGGGCATTGTGTACATTTTCGGATTCCCGCGATAAAATGCCTGCTTCGAAAACTTGACAACTTCGGCAATTGAAAGCGGTTTTGAGAGTTCGGGATATGTTTTCAGAACATTTTCCAGCTTGTTGATTCTCTTTATTGTTGACAATTTTTCGACACCCTTTCTCTTCTTCGTATCAATCATAATTTCATAAGGCATTACTCCTTTGAAATTCTTTTCAATAAAAATCAGGTCGGTATAAAGCTTGTCGTCTTTGGGAATATCGTCAACAATTCTTCCTGTTGTTTTCAATCTGCAAATACCGAACACAGCAGCTATCAAAAGTGCGGCGGTTATAAAATAGACAACCTTTCTGTGATAAGAGACAGTGCTTACAACCTTTTCAATAATTTTACTCACAACACCCCTTTCGAGATGCCGGAAATGGCGTTTTGAAGGTGCAGGCAGGTAGCTGAAAAAGATTGGTATCAGGAAAAGTGTCATTACGTATGCTACCAGAATATTTATGGATGCAATAACACCGAATTCGACAAGGAGGCTGTTTCCGGTAACTATAAAGGCTGCGAAACCTGCAGCAGTAGTTGCGTTTGTCAAAAGGTTTGCATTTCCAATTCGCTGAACCATCCTTGAAAGAGCCTTGACTTTATTCCCGTGACTACGGTACTCCTCGTAATATTTATTAAGCAGGAAAATACAATTTTCAACAACAATAACAATCAAAAGAGGCGGGAGCACGCCTGTAAGCATTGTTACCCTGTAATTCAGAAGCGACATAGTTCCCATAACCCAGATGACTGTAATTACAACTATCAGCATAGGGAAAAAGACCGCCTGAAACGACCTGAAGAAAACCAACAGAATAATTGATGCGACAACCATTGCAAGAATGACAAAAAACTTCATCTCGTCTTCAAGCATTTTTGCGGTAACTATACGTATGTAGGGCAAGCCCGAATAGTGCGGTTCTATATTGTATTTTTCACAAAAATCATCAATCATACTCTTTATTTCGCCGGCAAGCTGAACCCTCCCTTTTGAGTTCAGTTTTTTCTCATCAAGAGTTATGGCTATCAACTGCACATTAGTCTTTTTGTTAAGCAACAAACCTTCGTAAAACGGCAGGCTGTATGTCACTTTTTTAAGACTGTCAAGCTCTTTTTGGGATTCGGGTTTGCGGGTGACGACAGGCCGGAAATCGAATTTTTTAATTGAGTCATTGCGTATCAGCTCAAAAAGTCTTGCGGTGGAAATGACCTCCTGGACACCGTTTATTTTTTTCAGATTATATGTCAGATCGTAAAAGTCGTCGAATTCACCAAGCTTGAACAGGTCTTTGTCCTCAATGGCAATAACCATTACCGTACCGTCTTTCCCGAATCTTTGCTTGAAATCGTTGTAAATAATACTTGCCGTATCCGAAGCAGGCAAAAGGCTTCCGAACTCATACGACATTTTAACCTGTGTGGCCTTGTAACCCATAAAACCGGTCAGCAGTACGATGGCAATAAGGTTGCCAAGTCTGTTGCGTAAAATATGTCGTACAAGATAAATCCACATAGCCGGCTAATCGTATAATTTCCTCAATATTAATATTTTTAATTAAAAAGGGATGCAAAAGTAATATTTTTAGCAGAAAGTTATAAGGAAAAACCGGAAATGTGGAAAATGTTTTATTTTCGGACTAAGAAAAAGATTATATTTGCAGTTAATAATAAATGTGATTGTAATGAAAAAGTTGCCTATTGGGATACAAACATTTAGTCAAATAATAGAAAATGAGTATTTATATGTTGATAAGACTGGGATTGCATATGATTTGATTGAATCCGGTAAATATTATTTTCTTTCGCGCCCGCGCAGATTTGGTAAATCATTGTTTGTAGATACTTTACAGTCGTTGTTTCAGGGTGAAAAAGAATTATTTGAAGGTTTATTTATTTTTGACAAATGGGACTGGGAAAGGAAATATCCTGTCATTAAAATATCTTTTGGCGGTGTGGCAATGAATGTTGAGGTTTTACGAAAAAGCATTATGCTCATACTTGAAGATAACCGGGAACGTCTCGGAGTGAAATGCAATGCAGGTCTTGATACGGGAAACTGTTTCAGCGAACTGATTAAGCTTACTCGCAAAAAATATAATGAGAATGTTGTTATTCTTGTTGATGAGTATGACCGTCCTTTGCTTGATAAAATTGATAATCCTGAAATTGCGATTGAAATCCGGGAAGTTATGAGAGACCTGTATTCCAGGATAAAGGAGAACGACAGGTACATTAAGTTTGCCTTTCTTACAGGAGTTAGTAAATTTTCAAAGGTTTCTATTTTCAGCGGGCTCAATAACCTGAAAGACATAACTCTTGATAAAAAATATGCAACTATTTGCGGTTATACTCAAAATGATATTGATACTGTTTTTGAAGGGCATTTGAATGGGGCCGATATGGAAAGGGTGAAAGAGTGGTATAACGGATATAATTTTAACGGAGAAAATGTTTATAATCCTTTTGATATTCTCCTATTTATTGATACCGGTTTTGTTTTTAAAAATTATTGGTTTGAAACCGGAACTCCGACATTTCTGATAAAACTGATAAAAGAAAAAAAATTTTTTTTACCGCAACTTGAAAATCTCAAAGTTAATCATACCATTCTTGAGAGTTTTGATATTGATAATATAAGAATTGAAGCGGTTTTGTTTCAATCGGGATACCTGACTTTAAATAAAGTTATTGATCTACCTTTCGGCGGTCTGGAATATCAGTTACGTATTCCCAATAAGGAGATAATGTTATCGTTAAATGAAGTATTAATTGATTTTCTAACCAATGATAATACGGCGACCCAAAAACGTACAGACCTTTTTAATGCCTTGCAAAATGGCGATTTGGAATATCTTGGGCAATCAATAGAATCGCTGTTCGTATCAATTCCTTATAACAACTACGTTAAAAATAATCTTGTACATTATGAAGGATATTATGCAAGTGTTATTTATGCATATCTTGCTTCACTCGGGCTGCAAATAATTGCCGAAGATATCACCAATAAGGGCAGGATTGACCTGACATTGTTTGTCAGGGACAGGAACAGGGTGATAAAGAATGTGTATGTCATTGAATTTAAAGTAGTGCCTGATAAAACAGGTAAGCAGGAAAACTCTGCATTAAAACAGATTAAAGAGAAGCAGTATCATAAAAAATATACGACAGGCTACAAATATAAAGGTCTTTACCTTGTCGGAATAGAATTCGACAGCAACGAAAAAAATATCTCATCATTTCAATGGGAAAAGGTTAACTAATCCCAGTTCAAAATTTTCAAAAAGTCGAATTCCTCGGGTTTTTCTACATATTGCTTTGCAGCCTCATAGTCGGTTTCTCTGATAAAGTGCAGGTTATTTCGAATTACAAGTTGCGACTTTTGACTGTTTATATCAACAAGTCTCGGCTTTACTTTGCCGTTTTCATCTTCAACATCTTTCAGGTAAAGAGGTGAAATATCCCCTTTGGGGTCGGCAGTAACCATACAACCTGTTTTACCCTCATCGAACAGTTTTTTTACACCTATACCGAGAAGTGAGCAGTATAAAAGGTCAAAAGCGGTTGGAATAACACATCGCAGTTCATAACCAAGCTCAACAGGACGGCTTTTAACGTTAATATTTAATTCTTTCAGTCTGCGCTGAATCAATAAGTTGAAAATATGGGCTTTACTGACATTTCCCAGTTCGGGATGTCCGTGGTCGTCATAGGTAAAATTAATTCCCGTTGCTTCAATTTCGGTATCCGTCATAAAATGGAAAACACCCTCGCTGATTATCGCCGCACCATAGTTAATTCCGAGTATTTTGCGCTTGATTATTGATGAAATAACAAGATTTGTAATTTTCTCAAATGACGGTCTTGACCGGTCAAACATCTCAGGAATAACAATCATCGGGTAATGGCAGGAAGCACCGATGCCGAATGCAAGATGTCCTGCTTCGCGTCCCATTGCAGACACTACAAACCAGTTACCGCTTGTGCGTGCATCCTCATAAACGGTAGCGGCAATTCTTACTCCGGCTTCTTTAGCCGACTCATATCCGAATGTCGGCGACCCTTCGGGAAGCGGTAAATCGTTATCTATGGTTTTCGGAACATGAATATTCTGAATGCTGACATTATTTTCGTGAAGATATTTGGAAATACGGTTCGCCGTTGATGCTGTATCGTCGCCTCCTATCGTAACAAGAAGTTTTACATTGTTTTCGGTAAAAAAACCGGGATTAAACTCTTCGTCTTTCGGTTTATGGCGACTCATTCTCAAAAACGAGCCTCCCTGGTTCATTATTTTATCACATCTTTCAAAATCCATTTCAACCAGCTCTTGTTTCTTGGCAAACAGACCTTTATAGCCATCGTGAATGCCAATTACCCTGTATCCCTCTTTTAAAAAAACTTTGGCAACCGATGCCGTCACAGTGTTTATTCCGGGAGCAGGACCGCCGCCTGCAAGTATTGCTATTGCTTTTTTCATCTCTGTACAATTAATAATATCGGCACAAAGATAAAAGATAATTGTAAATAATTCCGGTACTTATTCCACAAAAATAGTATCGGTTACAACTGAGCAGGCTGTGAAATATCCAAGTCCTCCGTTGGTGATATTGGAAGGCAAATTTCCCCTTTCTTCATCAAATAGTGAGCCCTGCCATACGGTTTCGGCATTAAGTGCCCTGAGATATTCCGCATAATCATCGGTTAATGAATACTTTCGCTCAATTATAATACTGCCCTTTGGGAAAAATACCTCTTCTTTGTCAGGTGCGAAAAGTGCAATAATATCTAATGTTTTAAAAGTATAGTAAAACAATTTTTCAGATGTCGGTTCCCCGGGTGAATTATTCGGAAGATGCGACCAGTCAATTAATATTTCATACATATTTTGTGTCTCGGCATCATAATCCGAAGCTACCCAGCCTATTTTAAATAAGCTGTCTTTATTATCGGCAGGTGCATAAATCAATGGCGTAAGCGGTATGACAGGAACAATTTGGGTCTCTGCATTGTAGGTCTTTCCGTTATAAATTATTGAAAGATAATATGTTTGTCCCAATGTTGCTGCAAACGAAATATCACTGAGGTAAACTCCGGGATTATCAATGCTTTCGGTACAGTCTGTAGATTGATTTCCATTGCTTAGCGATACTTCTGCACCTGTCACAGGTAAAGGTTGCTGATTTTGGGATGACATCGGCCTGGTGAGCTTAATCTCCTGGTGCCGAACCTCATTTGTTAGTATTGCCTCAACCACAATTGTGTCGGGTATGTCAATTGGAAATTCCTTGCCGGCTTTTTCTTCACAACTGCCGGACATTATCGTAATCAAAAGAATTAGTATTGTCTTGTTTTTTATCATTATTTTTCACATTTTCAAAACATTCAATTATTAATCCAGCAACCTACAATCTCAGCTTATAAGTTAACGACGGAACAGCTCCCATCAGGTAAAACTGTGTCGTTACATATTCTCTACCTCCGTATAAATCGGCAGGGACGACAAATTTTCCGTTTTTTGTTTCCACCTTGTTTGTGTTGTACCAAACAGGATTGTGCCTGTTGTAAACATTAAAAAGAGCAAATGACAAACTGTGCATAAAATGTCGTCTTCTCTTGTTCAGCCTGTATTCCATTGAAAAATCCAGACGATGATAATCGGGCAGACGGTCATTATGCTTATCACCGTAAACGGGGACGGAATAACCGTTATAATCATAAAATGCAACAGGCGTTGTAATAGCCGAGCCGGTATAATAAATCCAGTTTGCCGACATTTTAAAACGTTCGGTGAACTGATACGAAAGGTTTACCGAAAAATCATTCGGTCTGTCGTAGAACGCCGGAAACTCTTTCCCGTTATTTACATCTTTCATCTGTTTAAACGTTCTTGAATATGTATAACTTAGCCATCCCGACAGTCTCCCTTTTGTTTTTTTCAGAAAAAATTCAATCCCATACGACCAGGCATCGCCAAAGCGCAATTCCCCTTCGATCAACGGATTTAAAAGCAGGTTTGCATGCGACTCATATTCAATCTGATGCCGCATATATTTATAGTATGCTTCCGTAGTAAATTTCAGATTGAGTTTACCGAACAATTTTTCAAATCCGATGGCAACCTGATCGGCTCGTTGGGGTTTGATATTTGTTCCTGCCGGCATCCAGACTTCAAATGATGAAAACGGCCCGATGGAATTTGAAAGCATTTGAATATATTGATGGTAAATACCGTAGCTCAGCGTAACAGAAGCCCCCGGGGTGACTCTGTACTTCAGACTGAGGCGCGGGTCAAGGTTCACAAATGTAATATAGGTCTTACTTCCGTCAAATGTAAGTGTGTCTTTTACGCTGTAATTGGTATCGAATGTATAGACCGTGGTCGGCCCCCTGTTCGACCAGACCGGCATTCTTAAACCGAAACGGTATGAAATTTTTTTTGTAACCTGATGCTCGATATTTGTATAAAAGGCACTCTTGGCAGAGCGGTTCCCGGGAACCCTGGGAATGTAAAACGCCGATGTGTCGTAAGTAAGATTACCGGGATTGAATTTATGAAAAGTTTGATTGAAACCAAACCGGAAGGTTATTTCAGGATTCATAAAGTATGTAAAATCGGCTTTTATACTGTAATTTGAAATTGCTGATATCCAGTGAGTTCCCTTTTCTGCAAGATCGTATTTATAAGAGCTGCCGTAAATTGTAAGATTTGAAAACAATCTGTTACTGAATATGTGATTCCATCTGAATGTGGAAATCAGATTTGTCCAGATAACACCATTGTGACCCGATACATTTTTATTGTCAAGATAATCTTTACCGGTATAAAATGAAAAGTATATCCTGTTATTATTATTGATTTGCCAGTTAAGTTTTGCATTTACATCATAGAAATAGAGATCAAGGGCGGGATTTTGTTTTCTGTACATCCACTGGAAGTTCGAATGGCGGAAAGATGTATAAAAAGAGCATTTTTCCTTAACCACCGGCCCTTCAACGGAGGCTCTGTATAGGAACGGACTAAGGACACCGTTTGCCTCGAACCTGTTCAGGTTACCCTCTTTCGTGTTAATTTTGATAAGTGACGACAAAGGGTCGCCTTCGTTCACAGGCATATCGCTTTTGTATATCCGTATGTCTTTTGTCACTTCCGGAATAATTACCGAATAAAATCCGAAAAGATGAGCAGGATTGTAAACAGGGGCTTCATCAATAAGGATAAGGTTCTGGTCTTTGTTACCGCCTCTGACAAAAAAAAAGGCTGAGCCGTCACTGTGGGTTTCAATTCCGGGAAGCGTCTGCAAACTCTTAACCAGCCCCGTTTCGCCGGCAAATTCAGGAAGCTTGCTGATATTTACAGGAGTTAACCTGATACGGCTCATCTGACTTTTTCCGGGCATCTCTTCCTCAGGTTTCGATTCAACGACAACACCCTTTAAAAGATTATAATCCGGTTTCAAACTCCGGTTAAGGACCATGTCTTTATCAAGATTGATTTCAAAACTCTGCAAATTATAACCGACATAGGAAATATTCAGTTTGTATTTCCCTTCAGGCAGTGTAAGTGAAAAGAAACCGTAAGAATTTGTTATTGTCCCGGTAAGTAAACTGTCAACCGAAACCGTTGCTCCGATTAAACTTTCTCCTGTTTCTAGGTCTTTTATTGTTCCGCTGACAGTATGTTTTTTCCCGGACTGTTTCTTCTTCCTTTTTTTTAGAATAATTTGCTTTTCAACCAGCAAATAATCAATGTCCGTTTCCTCTGACAGTTTTTTAAGTAGTTGTTTTACAGTGTATTCTTTTTCTTTGACGGAAAGTTTCTTTTTCACATCAATATTTTGTTTGCTGTACGAGAAATTAATTCCGGTTTGATTGTTAATCTCTTTAATAAGTTCTTCAACGGTTATTTCCTGCTTGGAAACAGTTACCTTTTGTAATAATAGATCGGTTTGACACAGCGACTGAAAGCCCGAAACTAAAAAAATAAACACAAGTATATATTTGGTCTGTTGTTTTTGCATTAAAATATTATTGTTGATAGTGACTCACCTAATCACACCCTTCCCCCGTAATCAATATCTTATTATCTTTTTTAACAACCGACAAATCAAAAGTTTCCGTTAAAATATTAAGTACGGCATCAAGCGATAAATTGTCGTAAACAGCTGTAAGTCTGCAATCATTCAAAGCCCCGCCGGACAATTCAATACTTACATCATAGGCTTCCGATATATCTCTGACGACATCAGCAAGAGGGTCATCCTCAAAAATAAATTTCTTCGTTTTCCAGGCGAGATAGTTACGGCTTTTGTTCGTCTCTTTAATAAGTTCTCCCGTCGTTTTTGAGAAGACACCCCGGTCGCCCTTGGAAAGAATTATCTCTTTACCGGTTTCCGCCCTTAAGGCCACCTTGCCCGTATTAACGATAACTTCAACAAACGGATTGTCAGGTCTTGCATCAACATTGAAAGATGTTCCGAGAACCTCAATCAGGGTATTTTCCGCTTCGATAATAAACGGCTTTTCCTCGTTTCGTTTTACTTCAAAAAAGGCTTCTCCTTTTAGCAATACTTTTCTGTTTTTTCTTCCGAATTTTTCAGGATAAGTAATCACCGAGTTTTTATTTAAAGCAACAATTGTCCCGTCGGGAAGCGTTGCCGACTTAACCGATTCCATTGCTATTACATTTTCAACACCCGGTTTTGCAATTATTCTGTAAAGAAAAAATGAAGCGGTCAGTGCAATCAGAACGATGGCTGCAATTTTCAAAATATGTGTAAATGATTTTTCCGGTGGTAGTGTCCGAACTTTTCCGGTATCTTTTTCTTCTCCGGCAAACAGAATGTTCTCCAGTTTATGCCATTCCTTATCAATATCCGTGTCAACAACCGGTTTTGTTGTCTGTGTCAGTATCCAGGCCTGCCTGTAGCGGTTGAACAGTTTTTTATTCTCATCACCGGAAAGCACCCATTTTTCAAGTAAAGCAACCTCCTCTTTTGTTGCCTCATTTGCGAGGTATTTTCCTGTCAGTATTGAATAGTCCGTATGTTCGCCGTTATTTTTCATTGTTGTTCGTTCATTGTACACCTGAAATCAGTTCTACCCTTATATTAAATATAACAAAATTAAAACATAAATATAATCTTTCAACTCCTCCCGTAATATTTTTAATGCCTTCGACATCTGAACCTCCACAGTTTTAACTGAAATGCCCAGTTTTTCGGCAACCTCTCTATATTTCAATTCTTCAAACCTGTTTAGCATAAAGACCTGTTTACATCTTTCGGGCAACTTGTCAAGTGCTGCCGAAATCTTTGTTTCCAGTTCTGCAACGGATATTGCATCACTTTCATAAGCCGTTTCATAACCGGCAATATCAACATCAAGCACACTGCTTCTGAATTTCTTGTTGTCACGTATATGGTTCAGACAGCGGTTTCTAACGGAAGTAAAAAGATATGACTTGACAGATTTTCCCGAATCAATGGTTTTTTTATTCTGCCAGAGGTTTACAAACACTTTCTGTGTTATCTCTTTTGCAGTGTCGTCGTCAAAGACATAACTCTTAGCAAAATTGCACAATTCACCGAAATACTGCCTGAACAATTGTTCGAACAGTTTTTTGTCAAGATTTGAGTATGCAATATTTTCAGCCAAAAGATTAAGATTTTATTCCGGTGTAAAGATAGATGTAATTTTTTAAATGTGAACCGGTATGAAAAACGAAAGAAACAAAACAATATTTTAAAAAAGATGTATAGCCGGATTTTATTAAAAAATACTTGACTTTTGTTGTAAGTTCATATATTTTAGCACCATTAAAAATCCAAAAATCAAATTAGACAGTTCATTATTTCTTAAACATTTAAAATCCAATGTATTATGAAGCGATTGATTACTTATTTCGTTTTAAGCCTTGCCTGGATTTTAACAACCCGGACAGACTTGTCTGCCGGACAACTGTCAAACAGTTCCGACAGAATGAATTATGAAAACTTTCGGTTTGACAAAACCGGATCGAAAGAAGGAAAATTTCATCAAAACAAACCTAAAACCAGAAACCATACACGAAACCGGAAAGATTTGTGGTTACATTCGAAAGCTGTGAAGAGACCCTACTCCGGTAATAAATCGGGATCAAATGATACCATCCTTGCTAATTATGATTTTTATACTATCCCTGAAGCATCTTTTCTGATAGGAGGTGCGGAGCTTCCGGAGTTGCCTGCTGATTTTTTCGGAGCCGGTTCCGATCCATTCAGCGGAACCATTTATTTTGCCGGAGAAAATTCATACGGAAATATTGTTCCCTATCCCGATTTTGAAGTGGACAGAATGGAAAATGCCTATTTTTCGACTCCGTATCCGTCAACTGACAATGTCGAAATATCTGTTTATGATATGTCTGTGATATCCACTGCCCCTATTACAGTTACATATAATAACGGGCAATACAGCGAACAATGGAATGTGGAGATGTATTATTATACAAAGGAAACAAAAGCGGGAGACTCAGTCAGTATTACTAAAACGGACGAAACGGGTGGATACTTTAGTTACGGACCTATAAGGATTCAACCGTATTTCTCTTTTTGGAATGAAAATGGATTAATAGACTGGGATACCGGTGACAGTATTCCTCCGATAGTCTATTATTCTGTTAACGATTTAGATTGGTCTCATTCACCTATCGGTCAGGATTTTAATCCTTCGGATGATGATACACTGCATATGAATTCAACAGCCGGGGAGTCATTTTTTGACCTGTTTCCTTTAATGTTAAGGTATGAAGATTTTACCGTTTATGCCGATGATGCAGGTAATGTTTCAGGTAGCGGCTCAGGATTTAATAATGGTGAATGGTACTATTATCCCGGGTTGAATTTGTGGATAACCTGGTTTTATGATCACCAGCTGGATATGGACAGGGTTAAGGAATACTATATTGATTTGTCTGTAAGTTCCACAGGAACTCCCTCTAATGCAGAGTTTTATCTTGGTTGGGCAACACCGGAATGGACCAATTTCGGCGGAGTACCGGATGAGCCTCCGTTACCGCAGTATCTGCCCAATCCGCAGGAGGAAGAAACTAATATAGCCCTTTTCGATTCGTTTTTATCCGGGGAAATAGACGGTACGGTTTATCCTTACATTGACTACCAGATAGCAGAATATAATCCTCAATGGGTATGTATAGCGGTAAGAGGAGAAAATTTCGGGGCAGAATACGGCTATTCCGAACATATATGTTTTGATCCCGGTTGGGATAATGATGCGTTTGACTGGGGAGATGCACCTGACCCGGCATATCCGACACTTGCAGTAAACAATGGTGCCCGTAATAGAATTTTTATTCAGGAATGGGATGATCCTCTTGCCTTAGGTGACGATGTTGACGGGGAGCCGGACGGACAACCGGATGCCGTTGCCTTAGGTGATGATTACAACGGTTTGGACGATGAGAACGGATTAATTGAAATTTCCGAATTAGTACAGGGAAGTGAGGCTTCGATGACTGTTAGTTCTAATCGAACAGGAGGATATTTTAATGCCTGGCTTGATTTTAATGCCGACGGCGACTGGGATGATGAAAACGAACATATTTTTATCAATGAACAGATATGGGACAGTCCGGTTGTTCTGAGCTTTGATGTGCCTTTTGAAGCAGTGCCCGGACAAACAATGCCCCGCCTGCGGTACAGCTCTTTTGCAGGCTCAGGATATTCAGGCCCTGCCCTTGACGGTGAAGTGGAAGACTATGCTGTTAATTTGGAGGCGTTCGGAAATAAATTGGAACAATTACCGGATTCTACATTAGCCGGTTATGAGGCTCATGATTACAATAGTGGAGGTGTTTACTCTGTTTTATACGTAGCTGACGACTGGGAATGTGAAGGCGGCTGGGTTAACAAAATAGAATGGTGGGGCTATTACCCAATGTATCAAGGAGTTGAGTTGAGAGGCTCAGGAATAGACCATTTTAATGTCAGGATACTATATCATTACCCTGAAGACTGTACACCTGCTAACTGGGAATTATATACAATGGATATTCCTTTCGATTCGGTATATGAAACAGCAACCGGATGGACAAATAATTTAAACAATAATGTTTATCATTACGAATGTAACCTGGCCGAGCCTTTTATACAGCATCAGGGAGAAAAATACTGGCTTGCAATATCTGCAATTTCAAACAACCCTGATGATCCGGTGCTTTGGAGTTGGCAGGAATCGGCAAACCTGCAGGAACCGTCATTTTGCGGCGGTCGGTACAAAGAGTGGCCTAACGGACAATGGGATGAAATCGTCAGGGGGGAATGGCCTGTTTTATATCCCGATTATGCTTTTGTGATACATTCCATGGCACCTCAACCTGCCGATTTTGGTGATGCGCCGGATAATGAAGACGATGATTATCAGGTAATCTTGTCGGATTACGGAGCCGTTCATATAATTGATAATGCCGTATATCTCGGTTCAACGGTGGATGCAGAGCCTGACGGTCAGCCTGATAATAATGCTCTTGGTGACGACAACTCCGGAACAGACGATGAAGACGGTGTCGTATTTCTCACACCTCTCATAGCCGGTAATATTGCAACAATACAGGTCACAGCTTCTGTTAATGGTTACCTGAATGCCTGGGCCGATTTTGCACATTATCAATCGTGGGAAGATCAACAGTTGCTTGACGACTATCTGCTCAATCAAGGCGTTAATGTAATCTCTTTCCCGGTTCCTTTCAATGCTGTAGCTGGAAATACATATTTCAGGTTCAGATTCTCGACAGTACCGGGACTTGAAGAGTACGGTCAGGCACCTGACGGCGAAGTGGAGGACTATATGGCTGAGGTAACCATTGAGGATAATAAATGGTTACAACCGCCATCCGAAAATCTCTCAGGTAAACCTGCACACGATTATTATGTATATGACAACGGACCTGTTTATACCTATAATCAATTGGCTGACGATTGGATTTGTATGGGAGGAAATGTTATCACTGTTAAATGGTGGGGTTCTTATGATATTGACGAAAATACGGGGCAGGAAATACGCGGTTCGGGAATTAATTATTGGCATTTAGGTATTAACCTCAATAACGACCAGTATAATGAACCTTCTTCAAGTGAGGAATGGAGCGCCGATGTGCCGTTTTCACAAATTCAGGAGATTAATACGGGATTTGTCAATTCAAGCGGTGCGGCAATATATGAATATAGTTACGATTTGCCTGTACCGTTTGCCCAGATAGCAGGTAATCATTACTGGTTCACTATCGTGGCATTTTGCAATGATGCTGCAGATCCGGCACACTGGAATTGGCAATTGTCATCTTGCGGCGATATTCGCTTGAATCCTGCAATGTTTTTCTACTATGATGATCCGTCTTGGTATTTACTGTTTTACAATAATGCATATGTGGATCTGGCATTTGAGATTTTTTCCGATTCTTACACCGGACTTGACTATGGTGATGCCCCGGATATCTATGCTACACTATTTGAGGATGACGGTGCGGCTCATGTCATTGATACTACACTTTACCTCGGTGATAAGATTGACGCCGAAGCTGACGGCCAACCCGGAACTTTTGCACTCGGAGACGACCAGAACGGGATTGATGATGAAGACGGTATAACTTTTCCTTCATTGTACCGTGGTGCTAATGTAACTTTTACGGTTAAGGCTTCGGCACAGGGTTATTTAAATGCCTGGATTGATTTTGACGGCAACGGTTCCTGGGAAGAGGGTGATGAACACATATTCGTTGACGAACCGTTAGATGCAGGTTTTAATTATATTTCGGGATATATTCCTGAGGGTGCGGATGCCGGATATACATTCGCGAGATTCAGGTTCAGTACCGCCACAGGACTGGAACCCACAGGTATTGCACCTGACGGTGAAGTGGAAGATTATCGTGTTTATATTGAATCCGAACCTCCGTTTAAATGGGAACAACCTCCTGAAACGGAGTTCTATGCCCTCCAGGTGAATGCGGCACCGGGTTATTTGCTCGCCGACGACTTTGTTTGTGACAAGACCGGACCTTTGACCGGAATAAGTATTTACGGCAGTTGGCTGAATAATGACCCTCCGGCAGGTGGTGTTGGAGATGCTGTGTTCACTCTTGCCATTCATGATGCAATACCTAACGGTGAAGGAACAATGCCAGGAAACGTGCTCTGGACTCATACTTATCAACCAGGTGAATTCGAATATCAATTTATTATTTACGAACAAAACTTCGATTGGCAGAATCCTGACGGAAGCGGTTATTTGGTTTCACCAAATATGGCTTGCATAAGATATGATTTCGAAATTCCAGAAGGCGATTTCAAACAGGAAGGGACTCCATATCTACCGAAAAAATATTGGCTTACTCTTCAGGTTTCATCCGGCACTAATTATCTGTTCGGCTGGAACAGCACTTATCATGATGAAAAGATAGGCGTTACGAGTTCTGGTAACGGTATGTGGACGACAGGTACCGAACCTTACAACGGAATTTGGGATTCTGTATTTTATGCCAACGGCCATCCGTATGAGGGTGACCCGGTAGGTTTTGCCTTTGATATAAAAGGGCTGGAAGACCCGTATTTGTTAATAGATTTGCAAGTGGTACCGGAATTTGCAAGTAATGAGTATAAAGGGAAAGGTAATCCCGACTTTTCGGAAACTGTAATCCCGTTACATCAGCCTTTTGACGGTAATCCGGGAGCAAGGTGGTACTATGATGGAGATGAGCAGGTTGAGTATATCCCGTATGCGGGATTTACTTTGGACTGGATATTAGTTGAGTTACGAGATGCTGAATCTGCAGCCGACGCGACCGATGCAACTGTTATAGGAAGAGTGCCTGCATTTGTGGATATGGACGGTGATGTTTTCAGCATTAATAATGAGAGTTATTTGAAAATTTACTGTAATCCGGTTAATATACCGTATATAGCGGTTTGGCAAAGAAATCACCTCGGTATATTATCTTCCGGACCGGTTTATTGGAACGGAGTGGAATATGAATACGACTTCACAACAGGACCGGAATCTGCCTATGGGGGTACGGAGGCTTTGAAAAACTTCGGTCAGTCAACTTTCGGTTGGGATATATGGGGTATGTATGGCGGTGATGCCAATGGAGACGGTGTTGTTGATATCCAAAATGATCTTCAGACCTGGAATTTGCAATCGGGAGAACACGGTTATCTTGAAGCTGATGTAAATCTTGATTCGGAAGTTAATAACAAGGATAAAGACGATGTGATTATTGAAAATCAGGGTAAGAGTTGCCTTATTCCTCAATAATTTGGAATATTTGATTTATTTATTAACCCCGGTAACCGGAAAGATTACGGTGCCGGGGTTTTTGTTTGCTTTGCACACGGTATAAATATTGTGTAAATTCAACCTGCCTTATGCAATAATAGTTTAATTAACTAATGGATTAATCGGAATAACCCAGGTTTAATGCAATTAACTTTTAACCTTTCCGGAATTTTAAACCCTTCTGAATCCTTTGTAGAAAGCGTAGTTGCACTTTTCCGATTATGCTATTGCATAATTCGGGTTTAAAAAAACTTATTAACATTTAACTTTTACATAAATAAATAATATTATATTTGGCCGCTAAAGTCCTATTTTAATATTATTGAGAATTCTCAGATTTGTTTAATTAAATATTTCCATTATGAAACGACTATTACTTTTAATTACATTTGTCAGTGTTTTTGTGCTGACAGATAATGTGCAAGCTCAAAAGAGCAAAGTTGTACATCCGACAAAGGTGACAACGGCAATTTATTTTGATGAAATACCCTCTTTAAAGGATTTACCTCCGGTTGACGATCAATATTACATTGATAACTGGGGAAAATCTGTTGCTGAAGGAGCAGAACATGAGAGTGAAGAGGCACCTAATTATTCCAACTGGAAAGATGAAGGTCCTGATCCTGTTTGGCAAAAAGAAAACGGATGGCTGCAAAGTCCAAAAGCATTAATTCAGAATTTTGCAGGACAAAGCAGCCCGTATTTACCATCCGATTGTAATGGTACTGTAGGCCCGAATCATTTTATGCAAACTGTAAATACAACTTATGCTATTTGGGATAAGGCAGGGAATCAGGTAGTTGCACCAACGGCTATGAATACTCTGTTTTCCGGCGTAGCAGGTTCGGGAAATAATGACGGAGACCCTTTGATATTATTTGATGAACAGGCCGATAAATGGGTAGCAATAGAGTTTTCACTGGATGCATATCTGCATGGAGGGACCTATGATTATATGTTATTTGCAGTATCACAGACAAATGACCCGACAGGTGCCTGGTGGCGCTGGTCCTTTATTATGAACGGATTACCTGACTATGAAAAGGTTGGTATATGGCATGATGGTTATTATATGGGTACAAATTTAGGTTCAACATCTTCATCCGGAGATGATGTCTATGTTTTTGAAAGAAGCGTAATGATTACCGGTGGTGCAAATCCACAGCAGGTTCAGTTTCATAACCCAAACAGGCCAAATAATGGTTTTCATTGTATTATGCCCCTTGATGCAGACGGAGCAGCTCCTCCAAGCAGTTCACCCGGCCAATTCATAACAATAAATGATGATGCCTGGGGCGGTAGTGATGAATTATGGATTTATGAATGTAATGTTGACTGGACAACACCTTCAAATTCGACTTTTTCAAGAACACAACAGATTTCCGTACCTGCATTTGATTCGCAATTCAATTCCTGGGGAACGGGGGATATTGCACAATCCGGAACAAGCCAGCTTGTAGATGCTCAACCTTATGTTCTGATGGTTCGCGGGCAATATAAGAATTTTGGAACAGCGCAATCAATCGTATGCCTTCATACTGTTGATGTGGACGGAACAAATCATGCAGGTGAGCGGTGGTATGAATTGGAAAAAACTTCCCAAACAGATCCTACCTGGTCCATAAGACAATCAGGAACTTATGCTCCTGATGCCAATAGCCGGTGGATGGGGAGTATAGCAATAAATGATAATCATGAAATAGCAATGGGTTATAGTGTTTCCGGTTCTTCAATGAGTCCGAATATCAGATATTGCGGTCAATCGGCATCAGGTAATGCTTCTGCAACAGGTGTAATGGATATTGCAGAATCAGCAGATTTGGTTTCTTCACCACAGTCTCAGGGTTCATCCAACAGATGGGGAGATTATTCCTTGATGACGGTTGACCCCACCGATGGGATTACGTTTTGGTACACTGATGAATATTATAATAGCGGTAAAAAAACCCGGATATTAAGTTTTACAATAGGTTCCTCCGTGCTGACAGCTCAGTTTAGCGGTACTCCGACATCAGTGGATGTGGGAAATTCCGTTACTTTTACTGATGCTTCCTACGGCCCGAACCCGATAACATCCTGGAACTGGAGTTTCCCCGGAGGGACACCTTCAAGTTACAGCGGTCAAAATCCTCCACCGATTACTTACAATACAGTAGGAACTTATAATGTTACTTTGACTGTTGGTGACGGTTCGTCAACGGATGTGGAGACTAAAACGAATTACATAAATGTTATTAACTGTACTGTTAGCTCGTATCCTTGGTCCGAAGGCTTTGAAAATGGAGGAAATATACCGGATTGCTGGTCGAATGAATATGTGACCGATACTCAGGATTGGGCTTATCAGGCCGGCGGCCACAGTGGAAATCCTTCAGGAGCTCACACAGGTAGTTATAATGCTTATTTATACAATGGTTCAACAACAGCCAATGTAACAAAACTTGTAACACCACAACTGGATATGTCAGGTTTATCATCTGCAACTTTAACATTCTGGCATACCCAGGCATTATGGTCACCTGATCAGGATGAGTTAAGAATTTATTATAAATCTTCTTCAGGAGGTTCCTGGACCTTATTAGCAGAATATACAAATAACATAACATCCTGGACACAGGAAACAATAAACCTACCCGGATTGAGTGGAGATTATTATATCGCATTTGAGGGAACTGCAAAATATGGGCATGGAGTTTGCGTTGATGATGTTTATGTGGACGGCGTGGCCGGTGGTTCGCCTCCGGTTGCAGATTTCTCTGCCGATGACGTTACGCCGGCTGTCGGCCAAACTGTAACTTTTACTGACCTCTCATCAGATTCTCCCACATCTTGGTCATGGAGTTTTTCTCCGGCTACTATTACTTATGTAGGCGGTACATCTTCTTCATCACAAAACCCGCAGGTTACTTTTGATGCCACCGGTACTTATTCGGTTACTTTAACGGCAACTAATGCTTATGGAAGTGATGATGAGGTGAAAACAAATTACATCACAGCCGGTTCTTCCTGTCCTCCTGTTACCTCTTTTCCATATACCCAGGATTTTGATTCATGGACGACAAGCTCACCCGCATATCAGTGTACTGCCGACGGAAGTGTTGCTTTGCAAGATTGCTGGACAAATGTAACCGGCGATGATTTAGATTGGGATATTTTATCAGGGGCGACCGCCTCAGGTAGTACGGGTCCCTCATCAGATCATACGTCAGGCTCGGGAAATTATTTATATACCGAATCATCTTCCTGTAATTCAAAAACAGGATATATAACGAGTCCTGTTTTTGATTTGAGTTCTTTTTCAAGTGCATCATTAACTTTCTGGTATAATATGTATGGTTCAACAATGGGTACGATGTCTGTTCAGATATCTGTTGACGGAGGTTCTACATGGTCATCCGATGAATGGAGTTTAAGTGGAGATCAAGGTAGCTCCTGGCAACTTGCAAACGTTTCATTGAATTCTTATTTATCTGCAAATACTGTAGTTCGTTTTACAGGTTTTACCGGTACATCATATACATCTGATATGGCAATTGACGATATAACTGTTAATGCATCTTCAAGTGGCCCGGTTAATGATAATTGTTCCGGTGCCATTGCTATTAATGAAGTTACCGATTACCCGTTTAATACAAGCAGTGCTACGGCAAGCGGAGCTAATCTTACTTGTGTTTACGGCTCACAGGTGGATTTATGGTATGCTTACACTGCAACATTTACGGGTGATGCCAGATTTGATTTATGTGGTAGTGGTTATGATACAGGTCTTGGTATTTGGGATGCCTGCGGAGGAACACAACTGGCTTGTAACGATGATGACTGTGGTTTGCAGTCGGGGATTACTATGGCTGTAACAAGTGGTACAACTTACTATGTTCAGGTAACCGGATATAGTGGTGCAACAGGTTCCGGTGATTTGACAATCCGCCCGGTTAATGATAATTGTTCCGGTGCTATTGCAATAAATGAAGTTGTTGATCTTCCGTTTAATACAAGTGCTGCCACAGCCAGCGGTGTACAACCGAGTTGCGGCGGTAGTTCTACTCCTCCCGTTGATCTTTGGTATGCTTATACGGCAACAATTACCGGAAATGCGACTTTCGATTTATGCGGAAGTTCTTTTGATACAAGATTAACAATTTGGGATGCCTGCGGAGGAACACAACTGGCTTGTAACGATGATGACTGTGGATTGCAATCAAGTATCTCAATGGCAGTTACAAGTGGAACAACTTATTATGTACAGGTTGGTGGATATAATTCGAATAAGGGTAACGGTGATTTGACTATTCAAGTTGTTGTTCCCGGTCTTTGGACCGGTGCAACATCGAATGACTGGGGCGTAGGTGGTAACTGGGACGATAGTAATGTTCCGCTTGCTTCGACAGATGTTTTAATCCCGTCATCACCTTCCGGAGGTAATTATCCCGAGACGAACTCAGGTGCAGGTGCCGAGTGTGCAAATCTTACAATTGAAGCCGGAGCACATCTTTTCATTCCGTCGAATAATTCACTAACAGTTAACGGTACTTTAACTAACAGTGCCGGTACTTCAGGGTTGATTATCGAATCGGATGCAACTGGAACCGGTTCTTTGATTCATAATACTGCCGGAGTTGATGCTACGGTTGAAAGATATCTAACCGATGCAAGATGGCATTTTATCGGAATGCCTGTAAGCAGTGCTGTTGCAGGGGTATTTCACTTACCTTCCGGCCATTCGGATATCTATCTGCGAACTCACATTGAAGCATCCAATACTTGGGACAATTGGATAGTACCTGTAACAACTCCTTTACTTCTTGGTCGTGGATATGAAACCTGGGTAGGAACACCGGGTGGTTTTAGCCAGCCCGAAACAATTGAGTTTGAAGGTGCTTTGAATACAGGTGATTATACTACCGGTACCGGAGGCTTTTACGGATTGCAATATACAACAGGGCATGGATTAAATATGATTTCCAATCCTTATCCTTCAGCTCTTGAAGCTGATATTGATACCTGGTCAAAGTCGAATATTGACAACTCTGTTTGGATTTGGTCTGATTCGGACGGTAATTATGTGTATTGGAACGGTACTGACGGCACAAACAGTAACGGCTGGGGAACTATGACAGGAGGTGTTATTCCTGAAATGCAGGGATTCTTTGTTTTGGCTAACGGTGCTAATCCCTCGCTAACTATTCCTCAAAGCGGCAGAATTCATAGCAACCAGGCTTATTACAAAGATTCTTATGTTCCTGAAAATACATTAAGACTTGAAGTTACAGGTAATGATTATAAGGATGTTGCTTTTGTTTCATTTAATGAGTCGGCTACCGGAGAGTATGACAACAATCTTGATGTTCAAAAGCTTTTCGGTTTGGATGAAGCACCGCAACTCTATTCTGTAATTCCAAACAAACTCCTTTCTATTAACTCGCTTCCCGAACTGACCGAATCGAAAGTCGTTCAGCTCGGGTTTGAGTGCGGAGTTAACGGGCAATTTACATTTACTGCCGGTGATATTGAAAGTTTTACCGCTTATACTCCTATTTATCTTGAAGATACAAAAGAGGGTATCATTCGTAAATTAAATGATAATCCGGTTTATACCTTCAATCATAGCCCGTTGGATGATAATAATCGTTTTATCCTTCATTTCGGTGAGGTTAACGGTGTTGGAGATATCTCAACGGGAGGCATTAAGGTGTATTCAAACAAAAATACGGTTTATGTACAGAAGCCGGCCGATTTTAACGGTATTGTATTTATCTACGATATGCTCGGCCAGGAGATAATCAGCCGTAAAGCCAATGGCGAAGGACTGATGACAATTCCCGTAACAAACGGAACAGGTTATTACGTTGTAAAAGTTCAGTCGGATAATAATTTGATTACACAAAAAGTGTTTATTTACTAATTCCTAACAGATTACTCAGTAAAGCTGTTTGGAAGCAATTAATAAATTGTTTTAGTTTCATGATGATAAAAGCCCTCCATAGTCAGGAGGGCTTTTTTTATAAAGATTATTCAATCGTCATTCTGAGCGAAGTCGGGTCATTTTGAGCGAAGTCGAAGAATGATACTATGCGAAGTCGAAAATACATTTTACTATCAATCAGGTCACAAATTCGTTTGGTAAGTTACTATTTAGAGTTTGTTTTTAAAAAAATAATACTCTTGTTGGATTAATAAAGAATTTTTATTAAATTTGGCGCTTCAAAACCCCGGTATAATATTTATTGTTTATATTCAGATTCTCATATTTGTTTAATTAAAAATATTGATACTATGAAACGTTTTTTACTTTTTGTTTTATTGTTTGCTGCCTCGGGTATTTTATCATCTCAGGCTTGGATACAGAACCTGCCACAGGATAAGGTTCAAAATAATAAACTTACTTTTTATGATATTCAGAAAGCATTCGATGAATATTGGGCACCGTACAATGTTGAATACGGGTATTATGATGTAAATGGTGAGAAGATTAAGGCTCCCGGATGGAAGCAATTTAAACGTTGGGAATGGTATTGGGAAGACCGTGTTGATCCAGGGACAGGAAAGTTTCCCGAGACAACAGCTGCCGATGAATTCCAGAAATATATAAAACAATACGGTGGTAGTATTAAAAGTCCGGCAGGAAACTGGACAAGTCTTGGACCTTCGAGTTCAACAGGAGGATATCATGGGGTTGGAAGAATCAACTGTATTGCATTCAGACCCGGTTCAACAAATATTTTTTATATAGGTTCTCCAAGCGGGGGGTTATGGAAAACAACCGACGGAGGAGCTAACTGGACAGTTTTGACTGATAATAATATGGTTCTTGGGGTTAGTGATATTATTGTAATTCCGGGACCATTTCAGGATAAGATTTACATTGCAACAGGCGATAAGGACGGGGGTAGCGGATGGGCACTCGGTGGAGGACAAAGTCATGATAATAATAGTATTGGAGTACTTGTCTCAACTGACGGAGGAGCTACATGGAACACAACCGGTCTTTCCTGGACAGCAAGCCAGAAAAGAACAATCAGCAGGCTTATACTTGATCCTAACAGCGGTAACCAAACACTTTATGCTGCGACATCAATTGGTATTTACAAGACTACTGATGGTGGTGCAAACTGGAATTTACAGCAGGCGGGCACTTTCATTGATATGGAAATGAACCCGAATAACAGCAATATTTTATATGCATCGACAAAAGACTATTGGGGTACGCCTCAAATTTTTGTTACAACAAATGGAGGCGGAACTTGGACAGCAAATAAAACATTTGCTGCGACGGATTACAGGGTTGACCTTGCGGTTACAGCTGCAAACAATAACTATGTTTATGCAATTGTGGCAAACAGGAACGGTGGATTGACCAGTATTGAACGTTCAACAAATTCGGGGAGTTCTTTTAGCTCTGTATATACCGATACCGGATCCGGCTCCTGGTTGTTGGGATATTTTTGTGACGGAACCGGTGCTTCCAATTCCGGGCAGGGTGGTTACGATCTTTGTATTGCTGCTGATCCTACAAATGCAAATACCGTTTTTATAGGTGGTGTTAATACCTGGAAATCAACTAACGGAGGTGTCTCTTGGAGTATAAGTAATATGTGGACAAGCAGTGGTACATATAATTCTTGCGGTGCTCCAGTTGTACATGCTGATAAACATTTTCTTGCATTCCAAAATGCTACTTCAACATTGTTTGAATGTAATGACGGAGG
>CAYOZZ010000382.1:0-5077 GCA_964408535.1 uncultured Bacteroidales bacterium
CCGTCAAAGTCGAGAGAATATTGTGCATAGGTAAAAACAGATGAATTTGTTGATAGAAGAATGATAATTAATGATTTAAAAAGCGGAAGTGTAAAGTGTTTTTTCATTATTGTGAATTTATGTAATGATATTGCAAATATATTAATTATTATTACTAAGCCTCGAAGAGCAATACGTTCAGGCACTGCTCCATCCTTCCTAAAGCAATTCCGTATAGTCAATAGTTATCGGGAGACCTTTCTCAAAATCGAAAAGAGTCAGTTTTCGTATTTCAAAATAGCTTGTCCAGTATGTGCGAAGTGTGTTGATATAACTGCTGGTGGAACTGTTTGTGTTTTTTTGTGCAATATTGAGGTCTGTAACACTTATTTTGCCAATCAGGTATCGTGCTTTGGTTATTTCATAGCTTTTTTTGGCAACGGTATCGGCTTTAGCCGAGATGATAACCTGCTCATCCTGCATATTGAATTTTGCAACTTTCAGGAAAATTTCCTGGTCGAAGTCAATCTGGTCTTGTTCCACCTGGGTTTGAATTAGCTCTCTTTGCGACTCTGCCATTTTAATTTTTCCTCTTGCAACGCCCCAGTCAATAATAGGCAGGGTAATTCCCACAGTAAGTTTTTGTTCGGGAATAGCATTGTTATATACTTCGTTAAACTCGGCAGATCGCTGTGTAAGTCCGTAAACGGCATATAAATCCATATCAAACCTGCCGTTCATTTTAGCCATATTGACACTTTGTTCAGCTTCGATCAGCCGTCTGTCGAATCCAAGTGCTTTCGAATTGTTTGCTCTCGCTTCGGCAATTGCTTTTGACGGGTCAACCTCAAAAGGTGTTATTCTGTCGGGTGGAATTAACTTGATAGGCTGCTCATCCTTAATTCTAAGGTATGATTTAAATTGATACATCACGTTTTCAACATTTATCTTTGCATCTTCAAGTGTGGAGCCGGCTCTGAGGAACTCAAGTTCCAGTTGTAACAATTCATTTTCTGCAATTGTGCCGAGATTATATCTTCCCTTTGCTATTTTGTATATCGTATCGTAATTGGCAAGGTTTATTTCTGCAATTTTAAGTTGTATCTGAGCAAGTAAAAGGTTGAAAAAATAGTTTGTTGCGTTTATTGAAACCTGCTCCATATCCTCAAGATATTTTTTCTTTGCCTCTTTATACTTCATCGGTTCGATTTTCTTTTCCCATTTAAAGGCATTATATTTGAAAATCGGCTGGTTGTATCCGATATTTATCGGTGTTGACATATATTGTGTATATGTTGCACTGTCGGTAAAGTTATCAAGACGGCGCAGATTAGAGGAGAGGAAAACCTGACCGCCTGTGGGTCCTATTCTTTGGTTTATTGAGGCATTTGCCGACCAGCTTGCCGATCTGTTTTCCAAAAGTACCTGACCTTCGGGCAATAAAACCTGCTGGAACGATCTGTCGAAGGTTGGTAAATTGCCGCCAACCGTCAGAGAGGGCAGGTATCCCGCCTTGTACGACCTGTATTGCCAGTAGCTCGACCTGAAACGGTGTTTGGCCATTAAAGCACCCGGCGACTGCTCCCTTGCTATTCTTATAGCATCTTCTAAGGTTAATTCGGTTATATTGTCTTGCGAAAATGAATGTAAATGACTGAAAAACAAAAAAACGGTAAGTAAAATGCTGAAAATAACTCCTTTTCCTATCATTACTTTTTATTTTTATAAATGAAACATTATTCTCTCTTAAAACTGTAAATAATAAAATAGAGCAAAGGTATAAAATATAAGCTTACAATTGTGCCGATTATCATTCCTCCTATTATAGCCAAAGCAAGGGGCAGTTGTAGTTCGACACCGAGTCCGGTAAAAAATAGTAACGGAAGTAATGCAAGAATTGTTGTGAGACTTGTCATTAATATCGGTTTTATTCTTCTTTTTCCTCCGAGCGAAATTGATTCTGTTAACGGTTTGCCCGATTTGTAGTAATGATTAATAGTATCTATTTTTAATATGGAGTCGTTGATAATAATACCGCTCATAACAATAATTCCTATGGCTGACATTACATTCAGCGATGAGCCGAATATTGACAAAACTATTAATGCACCTGCGATGTCAAGTGCTATCTCAGTCAAAACTATTACGGGCTGAATGACAGACTCAAATTGCGCCGCAAGAATGAAAAACAGCAATAATACGGAGATTGCCAAAACTACGGACAATTGCCTGAACAGTCCCAAATCCTTGAAGAGTGCACCGGAATATGTGACTTCAAACTCAGGGAAAAGTGCTGTAATCCCGCTTATTTTATTTTGCAGTTGTTCGTAATCATCAAAATCCGCCTCAAAATCAACCGGCACATATTCGCCAAGCCTGTCGGCATGTATGGTTTTGTAACCCGTTTTTTTCTTTATTGATATTAGTGAGTTCAGGCTTATGAGTTTACCGGTTTTGTTCGGCACCTCTGCTTGTTGCAGGGTTGTGAAGATATCTTTACCTGTCTCGGTTATCATTATATCAATAAATGACTTACCCGACTTTAAAACTCCTGCCTTGTTGCGGTTGAACAGTGTCTCAAGTTTTGAAATAAGTGTGTTGTACGAGACATCATAAATATTCAGTTTTTCAAAATCAACCGAAATGTTGATAATTGTTTTTTCGGGTACGGGATTTCTGCTCAAAACCGTTCCGGCTGTTGAAATGGTATCAATAAACCTCTTGACGTCGGAAATGCCGGGGAAAGTATTACGCTTTGCCGACCTGATATTTACTGTCAGAGGTGCTTCTTCGGCTGAAAACAGCATTGTAAACACATTCTTTTCGGCTGAAAAATAAACAGTGGCATCAGGATATTCGTTGCCGATGAAAGAGGTTATCTCATCTTCAATTTTTTTTACATCTTCATTTGAACCGGCTTTAAAATAGAGTTTCGCTGCTGAAGCGGAATTTTCAAATGAATTGTCGAGTAAAAACTGTTGCTCACCTATAAAAGCATCTCTTGTGACGGTACCGGTTTTTATGTTGTCAAACAACCTGATTATTCGCATTTTACTTTCCTGGAGATCAACAGGTTCGTTCCAGTTAACCGATACCGTAAGCCCTGTTTGCTCCGTCTCGGGCATAAAACGTTTGTCAATTTCTTTAAAAAGGAAAAAACCGGCAGGAATAAGCACTAAAAACAGCAGCACAAAAACCGTTTTATGCTTAAGCATAAACATTACCCCGTCTTCATACCTGTTTTCTAATTTTCCGAATTCATTTTCCCCGGTTTTTATTTTGCTTTTTCGATAAAAGAGCCTGTAAAAAACCGGCAGTATCATTATGGAGACAAGCAACGAGACAAAAAGACTAACCGAAACGGTTACCGCCTGATCGAAAAACAAAGCTCCCGATATGTCGCTCAGAAAAACCAAAGGCACGAAAACTGCCACAGTGGTTAAAACAGAGCTGAGAAGCGGACGGATAACCTCATTCGTACCTTCGGTGCAGGCACGGTTGATATCGTACCCCCTTTGCCGGTATTGATTGATGTTGTCAATTACAATGATTGAGTTGTCAATCATCATCCCGACCCCGAGAATCAGACCTGATATGGAAACTATGTTGATGGAAATATTTGAAAGATAAAGAAAGAAAAGACTGATTACAAGTGAAGCGGGAATGCTGATACCAATCAGGAATGGTGCTTTTAAATCGCGCATAAAAAAGAACATAATGACAATGGAAAGGAGCAATCCGAGCAGGAGTGTCTGTTTCAGGTTATTCATTGAGAAAGTGAGTAGCTGCGACCTGTCGCGACTGATTTGCATTGTTAAACCCGGATTTTCTTCCTGCAGTTTTTCTATCAGGTCGTGCAGCTTTTTGTGCATAACGGCCATACGGGCATCTGCCTGTTTTATGACTGCCATCACAATAGCCTCCTGCTTTCCCGAAAGATACATTCCCTTTCGCTGTTTAGGTTTTATACGAACGTCAGCAATATCTTTGAGCCGGATAATCCTGTCGCCGGCGTTAAGATACAGGTTGCCGATATCTTCAACGGTTCTGATATCCGCCGAGATTCGCACATTGTAAAGATACTGCCCGTCTTTTATAAGAATATTGCCAAGGGTGATGTTATTGTTTTTGAGCGTTCGTTCGATATCTGTATTTGTCAGGTTCAGGCTTTTGAGTTGCTTGCGGTCGGGAGTTATAACTATTTCGGGATATTCGAGACCTGAAACATCAACCATAGCCACTTCACTAAGTTGCTCAATACGTTTTTTCAGTACATTTTCGGTATATTGACTAAGAGCAATAAGGTCGTCATTCTTGTTGAAGTATTCTTTTCCGGGTACGATACCGACATAAAACACCGGAATATCCGAAGCAGAGGCTTTCAGTACCCTGGGGCGCTCCATATCACGGGGTAATGAGCCGTAAATGCCGTCAATCTTTTCATTGGTCTCAATATAGGCAAGATGGATGTCGGTATTGTACGCAAAGCGCATTTTGATGATGGCACTGCCGTCGCGGGTTTCGCTGTGTATCTCTTTCAAATGATTGACCTGAAGGAGTTGCTGCCTGATGTTTTTAACAACGGCATTCTCAAGCTGCCGTGCATCGCTGTTGGGATAGCTTACCTGTACAGTGATTTCGGGAATATCAATCGGAGGTAATAGCGATACCGGTATCTGTAAAGTGGTTATGGCACCGAGAATTAGAAAGGCTATCAGTGTCATTATCACAGCTATAGGTCTTTTGATTAAAAACTTTACCATATATTATTAGACAAACAGTTAAATTAATTTTTTTTTATTTACCCCTCACCTTTTCCGATAGCTATCGGAACTCCCTTGGGGAGAGGAAAGAACGGAGGTGGGAGCCTCTTTAGTCCTCTCCTTTAAGGATGTTTTCACTACCACTGCTCTTCCCTCTCCTTTCTCAACATCCGTAGTTTTAACGAAGGATTGTCAGGAGAGGGTCAGGGTGAGGTGGTAAAGTTACTTTTAATTTCATTCAATACCTCTTCAAGATGATAAAAAACCTCCTCATTCTTAAACCTTAAAACTTTGTACCCCATTTTTGTTAATTTCTCATCCCTGTTATAATCATA
>CAYOZZ010000383.1:0-4402 GCA_964408535.1 uncultured Bacteroidales bacterium
GCCGGCCACCTTAACCCTGACCATATTCCCATACCGGCTTCCTTGCCATAACCTTCAACCTTAATCGGTGCAAATTCGTGTAATTCGTGGGCTCTCACCTTGTTGCCCCTCTAAATCTCCCCTGTCGGGGAGACTAATGAAAGGATAGTCCGTTTACGGTTGCTTTCTCATTTTTCTGTCAACCTATTTGAGGATAAGACTGTCGCTCTTCCCTCTCCTTTTTCAACATCCGTAGTTTTAACGAAGGATTGTGAGGAGAGTTCCGATAGCCATCGGAAAGGGTGAGGTGATTTATCTTTTTTCATTATTATCAATGAATAAAAATATGAATTCCATTATTTTATTTATCCCTCACCTTTATCCGATAGCCATCGGAACTCCCAAAGGGAGAGGAAAGAACTGAAGTGGGTACCTTTATCCTCTCCTTTTTGCCGGATTTCAAATCCGGTTAGTATTAAGTTCCGGATTATGCTATCACACTTGCTATTGCTAAAAATCCGGAACAGCCCGGTATTGTGCGCCGTCCACCTTAACCCTGACCATATTCCCATACCGGCTTCCTTGCCATAGCCTTCAACCTTAATCGGTGTTAATTCGTCGCCCAGGGTCAGGGTGAGGTGATAACAAGGTTTGCCGGCAACAGGTAGTTCCGGTGCGACCACTTTGTAACCGAAGATTTTTCTGAAATTTAAGATAACAACTGAATTTTTATTAATTTAGCAAACCGAAAAACCTATAACGAAAGTGCGTGAAAAGTATAAAATAGTTAAGGCTCCTTTTCAAACCACGGTTATTTTTATAGCCTTGATAATCACCGGTATTGCTTTTATTCCAAAGTTGTCGGTGCGGCTTAATCCTTCGCGTTTTCTGCCTTCGGTAACAATAAGTTGCTACTGGCACAATGCTTCGCCCGAGGTTATGGAGCAGCAGGTTACTTCCGTTATTGAAGGTGCGGTGAGTATGATCAGGGGTGTCGAAAAGGTATCTTCAGTTTCTTCGCGCGGACGGTCATCGGTTACAATCTCTTTTGATAAATATACCGACCCTGACGATGTACGTTTTGAGGTGGCTTCGGCTATGCGCCGGATTTATCCGGGATTTCCCGAATTTGTTTCCTATCCGCAGATAAGTATGAACCGCCCTGATAATGATGACGAGGATAAAGTTCTGATATCATACACTCTTAACGGACCGTCACAAGCCTGGGAAATACAAAGGTATGCAGAGGATAACATTAAAAAGCGGATTTCGCAGATTGACGGTGTGGACAGGATTGACGTTTACGGTGCTTCACCTCCCGAATGGCAAATAAGTTATAATCCCGATATTTTACAATCGCTCGGAATAACGCCTGCCGACGTGTCACAGGCTATAGCCGGATTCTTCGACAGACGCCAGACCGGTTTTGCTTATGAGAATATGGGGAAAACAAAAAATTACTTTTCCGTAAATATTGCCCCTTCCTCTTCCGAACCTGAATGGAATAAAATACCGGTAAAAAAAACCGGGAGCAGGATAGTTTATCTTACCGATATTGCCACCGTTAATATGGTCGAACGCCGGCCTTCGGCATACTATCGTATAAACGGTCTGAACACAATAAACATTGTAATATATCCGGCAAAAGGGGCAAACAACATTGTTACTGCCGATAATATAAAAAGGGAGATAAATGATCTTACCCGGGGATTGCCCGAAGGATATAAAATGTATGTAAATTACGACTCAACGGAATATATAAAGGATGAACTTGTGAAGATAAGCCGCCGGACAGCTTTCACTGTCATTATTTTATTACTTTTTGTTCTTGTGATAAGTCTGAGTTTCAGGTACTTGTTTATTATTATGCTGAGCCTTTTGGCTAATGTGGCAATCAGTTTTACGCTTTACTACTTTATCGGAATAGAAATACACCTTTACTCGCTGGCCGGAGTTACCATTTCGCTCGGACTGATAATTGACAATACAATCGTGATGATTGACCATATCCGTCACAAAGGCAACATTAAGGTTTTTACCGCCCTTCTTGCCTCGACGCTCACAACGATGGCAGCGCTTTCGGTCATCAGCTTTTTGCCCGATAATGTGAAACTTAATCTTTGGGATTTTGCAGCTATTATAATTATTAACCTCGGTGTTTCGCTGATTATTTCCCTTTTCTTTATTCCGGCACTTTTGTATTATATTCCGCTGAAGGTCAAAAAGTCGAAAGTGATGTTTCGCAGAAGAAGGATGATTGTGAAAACGGGAAGATTTTACGAGCGGATGATAGCTTTTTTATCAAGATACAGGAAGATTGCAATAACCGTTGTGATACTTACCTTCGGGCTTCCGGTTTTTTTGTTGCCGAACAAGATTGATGGCGACGAGTGGTATGCTGCTGCCTACAATAAAACCCTCGGTAACGACTGGTATATCGAAAATGCACGACCGTGGGTCAATAAGTTGCTCGGGGGTAGTCTGCGGCTGTTTGTGAATTATGTTTACGAAGGTTACAGCTATTCCGAGCCTCAGCAAACAAAACTTTACGTTTCGGCCTCAATGCCGAAAGGTTCGACAATGGAGCAACTGAATGAAGTATATCTGAAGATTGAAAATTACCTGGCACAGTTTCCCGGAATTGACAAATATATAACACGCGTTACGAGTGCCCAAAACGGTTCGATGACCGTTTATTTTAAAAAAGAGTTTGAAAACAGTTCATTTCCTTATATTCTGAAAGCCAGGCTGATATCGCGCAGCCTTGACCTCGGCGGAATAAACTGGAATATTTACGGGGTAGGGAAGGGCTTCTCGAACAGAACGGGTGTGTCGGAACAGGTGAATTACCGCGTGGCAATGTACGGGTATAATTTCGATGAATTGTACAGGCAGGCTCAGATTTTAAAAAAGAAGCTTTTGAAACATCCGAGGATAAAGGAGGTGAATATTGCAGGCGGTAAATACTGGTGGGAGTCGGAAAAGGAGTATGAATATGTGTTGGATGTTGATAAAGAAAAACTGGCACTATATAAAACGGGGTTGCCTGTGATTTATGCAGGTATAAACAGGTTTAACACTTCCGGCGGGTTGCCGCTCGCAGTGTTTACGGGTAAAGACAGGATAAATATAAACATAAAACCTGTTTCGGAGATACAGACCGATGTGTGGAACATTATGAATACTCCGGTTGATACTTCCGGACTGAAACTGAAAGATTTTGCAACAATTTCAAAAGAGGTTGCCACACCTGCCATTTACAAAGAAAACCAAAACTATATAAGGGTGGTGAAATACAATTATCTCGGGAGTTATAAATTCGGAAACAAGTATCTGAAAAAAGTACTTGACGAAATGAAACAGGAGATGCCGCTCGGATATAGCGCCGAGACAATGACCTATTACTGGACCGGTGATGAGGCAAGGAAACAGTACGGGCTGATTTTGTTGGTCATAGCGCTGGTTTTTCTGATATGCTCGGTTCTGTTCGAGTCGCTGCGGCAACCTTTGGCTATGGTTATTATCATCCCGCTTTCGTTTACAGGTATTTTCCTCACCTTTTATTGGTTCGATTTCAGTTTCGACCAGGGCGGGTATGCTTCGTTTGTTTTGCTTAGCGGGCTGGTGGTCAATTCCGCAATTTATATCATAAATGAGTACAATAACCTGAAACGCAGGTTTGCCGGACGAAATATCCCGGATATCAGACTTTACCGCAAAGCCTTTGACAACAAGATAATACCCATCCTGCTCACCATATTGTCAACTATTCTCGGTTTGCTGCCGTTTGTGGTTTACAGCGAAAATGAGGTATTCTGGTTTGCCCTTGCCGTTGGCTCCATCGGCGGGCTGCTCTTTTCGCTTATTGTAATTGTTGTTTACTTGCCGTTGTTTGTGGTGGGGCGGGAGCATTAATGTTTTTTAAAGTTATTTTATATTTTTTGTATTTTATAAACATAACCATTTCTGAATTCAATTAAATATGGTCCGTTTTGAATCTTTTCAGATAATAAATTCATTAATTTTATTGATTTTGTATAATGCCATTTTATTTTACCTTTTGTAGATTTTATTAAATTATTATATTCCACATCAAGATTTGTTGTTTGGTAAAAAATACCATCAATATTATTGTTATTGATTTCAGAATGACAAAATTCAATAATGTTTTGAAGACAACTTTTGCAGTCATATTCTGCAACAACGACAACAAACCCATTATCAATTTTTTTGTGTAAATTTTTAGAAATTACTATTGTTAAGTCTAAATAGTTCGACGATGTACAAGAAGTTAGTAACAGTAAATAAAAATATATTGATTTTTTATTCATTTTTAGTGAGTTTTAACTTAATAAGTGTTGAGGTGTTATTATCTTCATCAAAGATATTTGGTGTTTTGTAAAAAAGTATGGAATTTTTCGAA
>CAYOZZ010000384.1:0-7094 GCA_964408535.1 uncultured Bacteroidales bacterium
TTAAAAATACACATTATCTTGCTATGGATAAAATCAATGCAAAAATACTGATTGTTGACGATGACCAGGATGTGCTTCTTGCTGCCAGACTGTTTTTGAAACAACATTTTACGATAGTACACACCGAGAAGGACCCTGAAAATATTCCGGGGGTTCTTGCAAATGAAAATTATGATGTCATACTGCTTGATATGAACTTCTCAAAGGACTCAACAAGCGGAAAGGAAGGTTTTCACTGGCTAAATGTCATTCTTGAGATTGACCCGGCTGCAGTTGTCATTTTTATAACCGGTTACGGCGATATTGAGCTTGCCGTTCAGGGAATTAAAGAGGGAGCAACCAATTTTCTGTTAAAACCCTGGGAAAACAAGAAACTACTTGCAACCATTACTGCAAATCTGAAAGTGAGGGAATCGAAAAAGGAGTTGGAAGACCTCAGGACTAAACAAAAGGTTCTGATTGCTGATCAGGACAATTCATATTCGCAGATAATAGGCAACTCACTTGCAATGCAACAGGTGCTGAAAGCAGCAACCAAAGTGGCTGTTACCGATGCCAATGTTCTTATTCTCGGTGAAAACGGAACCGGAAAAGAGCTGGTGGCAAGAGCCATTCACAAAGCCTCACGGCGGAAAGATGAAGTTTTTATCAGTGTTGACCTCGGAGCTATCAGCGAAAGCCTTTTTGAAAGCGAATTGTTCGGTTTTAAAAAAGGTGCCTTTACCGATGCCCGCGAAGACCGGGCAGGAAGGTTTGAAGCTGCTAACAGGGGAACTATTTTTCTGGATGAAATCGGGAACCTTTCGCTGTCGCTGCAATCAAAACTTCTGAGCGTTCTTCAGAACCGGAAGGTTGTCAGGCTTGGCAGCAACAGGGAGATACCTATTGACGTAAGGTTGATTTGTGCAACCAATATGCCTCTGTATCAAATGGTTAACGAAGGGAAGTTCCGTCAGGATTTGCTGTACAGGATTAACACGGTGGAGGTTAAAGTTCCGCCGTTGCGCGACAGGATTGAGGATATTCCGCTTCTTATTGAGCATTATCTTGATATCTATTGCAGAAAGTACAATACGTCCCGCAAACGGGTCAGCAGGTCAACCTTAAAAAGACTCGAAAAACATACCTGGCCCGGGAACATCAGGGAACTTCAGCATGCTGTCGAGAGAGCTGTCATTATGAGCGACTCAAACGTTCTGGAACCGACCGATTTCTTCCTCTCGCAAATGGACGAAGCCAAAGAAAGCAGTATAACTCCGGTTTCAATGAATCTTGAAGAGACTGAAAAGATGCTTATCCGTAAAGTTATTGACAAACACGGAGGAAATATCAGTAAAGCAGCCAAAGAACTTGGACTAACACGAGCTTCGTTGTATCGCAGAATAGAAAAATATGGTTTATAAACGGTTTTATCTGATTATTGTATTCAGGGTACTGCTTATTGTGATAAGTGCCGTTGCATTAGCCTATCTCGCTGTTGTGGTAAAGCATTATGTCAGCAGTTTGATACTTGTTGTTTTGATTGCATTGCAAACCTGGACATTGATAATCTACATGAACCGTACGAATAAAAAACTTGCTACTTTCTTCGACAGTATCCGCCATTCCGATTTCTCAACATCCTTTTCCGATAAATCGTCGGGCAGAAGTTTTGAAAAACTTAACACCTCTTTCAACGAGGTAATAAACGAGTTTAAAAAAAACAGGGCTGAGAAGGAGGAAAACTTTAACTATCTGCAAACCGTCGTACAACATATTACAATCGGAATTTTATGTTTTAACAGGGCCGGAGTCGTTGATATGGTTAACTATGCGGCAAAACATAGTCTGAAATTGACCAATATACGCAACATCAACGATTTATCTCAGGTTAACAATGACCTGCCCGAAACTTTGATGAAGTTAAAGGCCGGGGATAAGGAGCTGGTAAAGCTAATAATTGATGATGAATTGAAACAACTCTCGTTTTATACTACCGAATTCAGGATGAGAGGCGAAGACTATACGCTTGTTGCCTTTCAGGATATCCATGCCGAACTGGAAGAAAAGGAGATTGAATCGTGGCAAAAACTGATTAGGGTACTCACTCACGAAATAATGAATTCCATAACTCCAATTTCGTCTCTCGCCTCAACTGTTAACGGAATGCTGATTGATGAAAAAAGTGAAAAAGCCGGACTCAGAGACCTTGACGACAGCGATATTGACAGTATTAGGCAGGCTTTGACCACTATTCAGAAAAGGAGTCAGGGGTTGTTGAATTTTGTGGATATATACAGAAATCTGACGAGGATACCTAAACCGAACTTTAGATATTTCCCTGTGAGTGAGTGCTTTGACAGGATTGAGCAATTGTTGGGAAAGGATATTGAAAGTCATGGGATTACCTGCTCGCGGAAGGTCTTTCCGCAGGATTTGATGCTGACCGCCGACCCCGATTTGCTTGATCAGGTTATTATTAATCTTGTTTTAAACTCAATTGATGCAGTGAAAGATGTTGATAATCCGCAAATTTCACTTGTGGCTTACACAAATCAAAATAATAAAATAACAATAGAGGTGCAGGATAACGGAACAGGTATTAAACAGGATATAATAGATAAGATTTTCTTCCCGTTCTTCACCTCAAAGGAGAAAGGTTCGGGGATAGGATTGAGCCTGTCGCGACAGATTATGCATTTGCATAAAGGCTCTGTTTGGGTAAAATCGAAACCGGGAGAAGGGTCGGTGTTTACTTTGACGTTTTGAAACGGGAAAGTGTTATTTGGATTTTAATGATAAGGGCACGCAGCGGCGCAGCGACGCAATGAGAAAGTAATTTAATGGGCACGCAGCGACGTGGCGACGCAATGAAAGAGTGGTTTGATGGGAACGCAACGGCTCAGAGACGTAATGAAAAAGTGATTTATTAAAGTGGAATAATTAAAATTTGCCTGTTAACGTTTGAGAAATAAAACGGGAAAAGTAAGTTTTATTGATTTGCGGGTAAGTAACATATCAAAAAGAAGACAAAAAGAAAAAATATGAGCAAGGAAGCAAAAACAAAATTTGAGATACATCCGTTGTTAAAACAGAGATGGAGTCCGCGGGCATTCAGTGATAAAACCGTAAGAAAGGCACAATTGCAAAGACTTTTTGAGGCTGCACGCTGGGCTCCTTCGGGAATGAATGAACAACCCTGGCGGTTTATTGTCGGGTTTAAAGGTGATGACACCTATCATAACATCTATGAATCACTGGTTGAGTTTAACAGGTTATGGGCACGGTTTGCGCCTGTTTTGGTTGTCAGCCTTGGGAAAAAGGTTTATACCGGAAAGGAAGAAATCAATCCGAGCTATAACTACGATGTGGGTCAGGCGGTAGCTCACCTTTCGTTTCAGGCGATGAATGAAGGGTTATATGTGCACCAGATGGGAGGTTATGATCCGGCACAAATAGTTTCAAGATTTTCCGTACCGGCAAAATACAAACCCGAAACGGTTTTTGCAATTGGTCATATTGGTGAGTCTTATATGCTCCATCCCAATCTTAAACCTATGGAGGAAGCCGGACGTGAACGAAAAGGATTTGATGAACTTGTATTTACAGGGAAATTCGGTGAACCGTTGAATATCTTTTAGTAGTTTTGCACCGTTGAGTTCTGGTAAAATGCCACAGATTCACAGATAAGTTAACAACAAATTACAAAATTTCAAGTAAATGAAATTATTACTTAAAATATCAGTCCTGTTTATCTTTACCGGGCTGTTTCTTTGGTCCTGTTCCGAAAGCGGAGGCAGGAAAGCATCGGATAAAAAGACAAAGAAGAGTTCCGTTCGGATTCCAGTACCTGATTTTAATGCGGATTCGGCTTATGAATATGTAAAAAAGCAGGTGGATTTCGGGCCGCGTGTTCCAAATTCCGAGGCGCACGAAGTATGTGCAAATTATCTTCTTGAAAAACTGAAAGATTATGCCGATACCGCCTTCTTCCAGTCTTTTAAAACAAGGGCTTTTGACGGAACCACACTGAACGGGAAAAATATTATCGCCTCCTTTAATCTTAAAGCTAAAAGCAGGATTTTTCTTTCGGCACACTGGGATTCAAGACCTTGGGCTGATAAAGATCCCGATCCGTCAAAACACAATATTCCCGTTGACGCAGCCAACGACGGAGCAAGCGGTGTAGGAGTAATACTGGAAATAGCAAGGCAATTGAGCATTTCGAAACCGGAAATAGGAGTTGATATGATATTTTTTGATTTGGAAGATTATGGAAACTATTCCGATAACGACTCCTGGGCTCTCGGTGCACAATACTGGTCGAAAAACCTGCACGATCCAGATTATAATGCAAAATACGGGATATTGCTCGATATGGTAGGTGCCAAAGGTGCAAAGTTTTATATGGAAGGCTATTCGATGATGTATGCAGCCGATATAGTGAAAAAGGTTTGGACGGCAGCCGGACGTACGGGGTACGGCTCGTTTTTTATTTTTGAAAAAGTGGGATATATTGATGATGACCACCTGTCGGTAAATGAAAATGCAGGAATTCCTACAATTGACATAATTCATCTCGACAATAATTCGTCAAACGGTAGTTTCTTTGAGTACTGGCACACAACAAAAGATAATATGGACGCTATTGACAAAGAAGTTTTGAAAGCAGTAGGGCAAACCCTGATGACGGTTATTTATGAGGAAAAATAGGAAACTTTTTGTTAGGGCAGAAAAATATAGCACAAATAATAAACAAATAAAATTTCGTAGTCTCTAAGAAAATATCCGGTATGTATCGGAATAATGCATCACTTCGTAATTATCTCCTTTAGTATTCATATTTCCTGCATATATTAGGTAGCCACCTGAAGCTTTTTTGCTGATTTTTCGGAAGTAACCGATTCCTTTAAGCAGTTTATTATTGAAAGTCATTGCAGCCTTTATTTCAATAGGTACCAATTTATTATGCTTTTTATAAATCAAATCTATTTCGTTACCATTATTATCACGGAAAAAAAAGAGGTTTGGGTCAACTCCTTTATTCAATCTTGCTTTAACGGCCTCCAGCACTACCATATTCTCAAACAAACCGCCAAGGAGTGGATCACGACTAACCTGTACGGGTTTTTCAATTCCCAATAAATATGCTACCAGTCCGACATCCGTAAAATAAATTTTGGGAGATTTTATAATTCGTTTTCCAAAATTTTCATAGTAAGGTCTTAACCTGAGAATTATAAATGATGCTTCCAATACGGATAACCATTGTGCCAATGTTGTTGAGGAAATTCCCAAATCGTTGGCAAGCGAGTTAAGATTAAGCAGTTGTCCCACTCTTCCTGCCAGTAATTTTATAAAGTCTTCAAAACTACCCAAATCTTTAATTTTTATTAACTGTCTGAGATCACGTTCGATATACGTCTGAAAATAATTTCGGTAGGCTTTTGAAGGTTCCTGCTGCTTGTCGTATATTCTAGGGAGAAAACCCCTATAGATTTGCTCGTCACGGCTCAAATTAAGATTAAGTTGTTTTAGCTCAAAAATTGAAAACGGTAAAAGTTGTAATAATGCCGTTCTGCCTGCTAATGATTGCGAAACTTCCTGGTCAAGTGATAACTGATTACTACCGGTTAAAAGAAACAATCCGTTTTCATCACTTTTATCAACAATAGTCTGAATATATGATAATAATTCAGGAACTCGTTGAACCTCATCAATAATAACCGGAGTTGGAAACGCTGTAAACAATGCTTTTGTATCCTTTTTAGCTAAATTTCTGATTTCCGGATTTTCAAGGTTGCAATAATTATATTCGGGAAATGTCATCTTTGCCAAAGTTGTCTTTCCCGATTGTCGCGGACCTGTCAAAGTCACTACAGGATACTCTTTCATTAAAAGAGTTAGTTCATCTTGTATTGCTCTTTTAATTTTCATTTTGCAAAGATACAAAAAGTTATACAATTTTCAAGTTCAACTTGAAAATTGTATAAAAAATTATCTTTTATCTCTCCTGGTTCTCTACTTTCAAAAACAGCTCACAGCTTTCTACCAATGAATTTTTAATAGGGATAAATTCGAAATCAAGTGCTTTAATCAGCTTTTCACTTGTATAATAGTACTTGTTTCCTGCTGTTTCGGCAGTCTCTTTCGTAATAAACGGTTTTCGCCCGGTCAGTAATCCTTTCAGTTTATCAAAACGCCAGGCTATTTCACCCATAAAAGGTGTTGCTTTGTATTTCGGTGCCGGTTTTGAAATGTATTCTGCAATCTGATAAACAATATCTTTAAGCGATACATTTTCAGACGATACGATAAATCTTTCGTTTGTAATATCACTTTTCATCAGTAAATACATCGCCTTAACAACATCACGCACATCAACATAACCGTTAACACCTTCGGTGTAAAATTTAAGTCCTTTTTGCACAAGCCTTATGAGTTTTCCGCCTCCGCTTTTCAGATCTCCGGGGCCGAGAATCACTGACGGATTAACTATTACGGCATTTAAACCTTCTTCAATTCCGCGCCACACTTCATTTTCAGCACCGTATTTACTTTTTGCATAGTTTGAATTTCTTTTCGAGGCTTTCCATACAACCTCCTCGTCAATCGGTAAATCATTTTCGGCTCGTCCGATAGCAGCAATCGAACTTACATGGCACAACTTCCTGATTTTTTTCTCAAGAGCAATGTTAACAAGGTTGGCGGTACCTTTGATGTTGGTTTCCATCATCTTTTCCCGGTCGGCAGGCAAAAAGGAAACGAGAGCGGCACAATGATAAACATCTTCAACCCCGTTAAGAGCTTTTTCAAGCGAAAAAATATCCAAAAGGTCACCTTCAACCCATTCTATTTTTTTGTAAAGCTTTTCATAATCAGGCAGGTAGTATGAAAAAACGACCTTAGTAACATCCATTCCGGCTCCTGTTCTTTTCAGTGCACGAACCTCTTCACCTTCATTCAGAAGATGATACAGAAGATGTGAGCCGAGAAATCCTGTGCCGCCTGTCACTAAAATCATAGTGCAAAAATAATAATTTGTTGTATTTATTAGTCTTTTTTCCTTCTTAAACAAATATAGTCGGCTTAAATAAATTCTTCTCGCAAAAGAT
>CAYOZZ010000385.1:0-10513 GCA_964408535.1 uncultured Bacteroidales bacterium
CCGGGTGCTATAAACTATATTACCGTTGGTATTCCCTGGGCACGCGCTATAGCCGGAGGTCCATGGGCATCTGTGAAAGCTTTGCGTGATGCCGACGATAAATGTCAGGCTCTTTTCGATAACTGCTTTAAAGTAATTGACGGTCCAAGTGCACCTGATCTTACATTTGAAGAACTGAATAATGAGATTGTAATTTACATATCTAACAGTAAAACATCCAATAACTATAAGGAAGGGTATAAGGAGCTTGACCCGCTGATTAAGGCCCAGACACCTGACTCCTTAATTGGAACTCCGTTAGAGTATGATGCCTATTACAGGTTTGAGGGTTATGAAATTTATCAATTGAAAGATGCTTCGGTTTCTCTTGCCGAAAGTAAACATGATATTAGTAAGGCACGACTCGTTGCGCAGTTTGATATTAAGAATGGTGTAACTCAGCTTGTGAACTATTATTATGACCCTGCAATTCAGGGAAATGTTCCGGTAGTTGAGGTTGTAGGAGGTGATAATGGTATATCTCATTCAATAACCATTACTGAGGATGCATTTACGCAAAAAGCCCTTGTTAATCACAAACAGTATTATTACAGTGCTATTGCTTATGCTTACAATAACTTTAAGGACTATGACCAGACTATTCCAACAGGTCTTGACGGGCAGAAAAAGCCATATCTTTCGGGCCGTAAAAATATTCAGCTTTATACTGCCATTCCTCATCCTACAATAAACGGTTTGGTATTAAACTCTGATTTTGGCGACGGACCTGAAATTACAAGGATAGAGGGTCAGGGTAACGGAGGAATGCTGCTTGAGTTAAGTGAAGAAACAATAGATGAGATACTTTCAAAACAACCGTTTGATCCTGTTACAAATCCTTACGGTTCTGAAAATTATCCTATCGCCTATCACCCACTTTATACCGAAGGCCATGGCCCTGTTAATATTAAGGTTATTGACCCGTTAAAAGTTAAAAGTGGTAATTTTAAAATAAAATTTGATACTATTTTCAACTGGTACACCTATCAGAAAGTTTCCGGTGAACCTATTATTTTCCCTGGTGGTGACACTGCCGGATTGCTTTATACACCTAAATGGTGGCTTATAAATAATGATAATAATGAAATTTATGAAGGTGATACAAGTACAAATATTAATTACGAACAACTGTTTCTTGATTTAGGATTATCAATTTCATTTGGACCGCAATTTGAGCCGGGACCTTATTCAATAGGTATAAAGCCAAATGATCCTTCACCAACTACAATTTATAAAGTAATGTCCGATAATAACGGTCTGCTTGGTGCAAGTGTTATCTATGCCGACAGTTCAAGGCAATGGCTTAGTGGTGTTAAAGATATTGATGTACCGGCTGATCCGAGAAACTGGATAAGAGCCGGAACTTATAAGGGTGACGATGGAGTTTCAAGCGACTGGAGTATGCCGAGTAATCCCTGGGATCCTAATGAAGTTTATGAAAAAATAGCGCAAGGAACCTGGGCTCCGTACGGACTATGCGCAACTGATAATCAAAGCCCGGCCGGCCCTGCTTATGACCTTTCAAAATCACAGACCGGAGGTTTAAGCTATTTGAACAGCGTTGATATTGTAATAACACCTGATAAATCGAAATGGACAAGATGTCCTGTTATTGAAATGTCTCCTGATGAAGCATTGTCAGAGGGTCATGTATCAAAATTTTCATTAAGATTTTCTCCATCACTTGATAAGGAAGGAAATGCTTATGACAATTGGCCGGCAGATACCGTGGTTAGTGATAATCCGGCAGACCCGAATTATATTTATCCGTACGGAATGAGCTGGTTCCCTGGTTATGCCATTAATATTGAGACAGGTGAAAGATTAAACATTATGTTTGGTGAAAATTCCTGGTTGTCAGGTGAGAATGGCAGGGATATGCTTTTTAATCCGTCACCGAATGAATTGTCAGTTCCCGGTGGAGAACCTCTGTTCGGTGGACAACACTATGTTTACATTATGGGACACACATCATATGATGTTGCAGGTCAGCTTCATCTTGATTTTCCTGCGTATGATGCAGGAAAAACCCTGGTAAATATACTTGATACTATTCCTGAAAATATGCAAACACTTTACAGAACATATCTTTACGGTTCTGCTATGTATGTTGGAATGCCTTTATCTGTCAAAGGTAAGGAGTGGTTATCAAATGAAGTTAAGATAAAGATAAGGATAGCCAAACCTTATGCGAGATACTATTCTGTTCCTGACACGGCTCTGCCTGAAGGTGAAAATAAACATTATCCTTTATGGACATTCTCAACAAACAGTATTGCTGCTACGGAATACAGCAGAGATAAGGCCGTCAGTGATTTGAATAAGATAAATGTTGTGCCGAATCCTTATTATGCTTACTCCGGTTATGAAAGGGTACCTCTTGATAACAGGGTAAAAATTACTAATTTACCTGAAAAGTGTGTTGTGACTATATTTACGGTCAATGGTACTAAAATAAGGCAGTTTACCAAAGATGATCCTTTTACTTCTATTGACTGGGATTTGAAAAATACTGCCGGAATACCTATTGCCGGAGGAATATATATTATACATATTAAGGATGAAACTACCGGCGATGAGCGAATTATCAAATGGTTCGGTTCGTTGCGTGTGGAAGACTTCAAGCAATTCTAATAAATTAAGGATATTTGGATTAATATAAAATATATTTAAGATGAAGAACTTTTATAAATCCCTGTTAGCAATCTTTTTTGCAGCTATTGTTACAGTACCGTTCAACAGTGTTAAGGCCGGAAACAAGGACAGATCGGGTGAAGCCGGGGCTGGCGAACTTTTAATTAATCCCTGGGCCAGAAGTGCGGGCTGGGGTGGCGTTAATGTTTCTAATGTCCGTGGTCTCGAAGGCTCATTTAATAATATTGCCGGTATTGCTCATGCTAAGCAAACTGATATTAATTTCACCTATACTTCCTGGCTTGGTGGGTCAGGTGTAAAATTAATGGCTGCCGGTATAGCTCAAAGAGTGAGTGAATCCGGTGTTCTTACACTTGCTTTCCAGTCAATGAATTTTGGAGATATTGAAATAACCACTGTTGACCAGCCTGAAGGCGGACTGGGTACTTTTTCTCCATCCCTGATGGCTATTACACTCGGTTATGCAAAAGCATTCTCCAACAGTATATATGGTGGACTTAGTATTAAGTTGATATCCGAATCAATTAAAAATGCCAGTGCGCAGGGTGTCGCTATTGATGCAGGTATCCAGTATGTTACCGGTGAGCTTGAGAATATTCATTTTGGTATTTCATTGCGAAATGTCGGGCCTAATATGAAATTTTCCGGTGACGGCTACTCTTTAAGTACTGCTATTCCAGGTAAAAACAACCTGTGGACTATGACCCAGCGCGGTGCTTCTTTTGAACTGCCTACGCAGTTAAATATCGGTGCGGCTTATGATTTCCTTTTTGATATCGGACATTTTACCTTAGCCGGAAATTTTGTTTCTAATGCTTTTACAAAAGATCAGTTTATTCTTGGTGGTGAATTCTCATTTAGAGATTTAGTGCTTCTTAGAGCTGCTTATACTTATGAGGATGGAATATGGGATGATATTATTGATCCCACGAAAACTAATGCCAACAGAGGTCTTTCTGCCGGTTTTACGGTTCAGGTTCCTCTTGATAAAGAAAAAACAAGATTTATTGGTATAGATTATACATATATTCCTACTGATTCTTTCAGCTCTACAAATATGTTTGCTGTTAGAATAGACCTGTAATCCGTTAGGATATATTTAGTTAAGAATATATATTTTTAAAAGGACCCTTGTTTTAAGGGTCTTTTTATCATTTTTGTAAATTTAAACCGCTTTAAAAATGGGGAAAGTTAGCTATTATACGAAAGAGGGTATTAAAAAACTGAATGAGGAGCTTGAACAGCTTATAAAAGTGGAAAGACCTTCTATATCAAAGCAAATTGCCGAGGCAAGGGATAAGGGTGATCTGTCGGAAAATGCTGAATATCATGCAGCTAAGGAAGCTCAGGGTATGCTCGAACTGAAAATTGCCAAACTGCAGGAGATAATTCATAACGCGCGGGTACTTGATGAATCCAAACTTGATACCTCTAAGGTGCTTCTTTTTTCCAAAGTTAAAATTAAGAACCTGAAAAACGGTGCTTTAATGACTTATTCTATTGTGCCCGAACAGGAGGCTGATCTTAGAAAGCAAAGAATATCCGTTACATCTCCAATTGCAAAAGGACTGCTTGGAAAAACTGTTGGAGAAACCGTCGAAATTAAAGTACCTGCCGGCATTATTCCGTTTGAAATAGTTGAAATCGGCAGATAATTTTTTAAACCTTTTAACGTAAATCTTAAGTGATATGGCAACTATTTTTTCAAAAATCGTCAACGGTGAAATACCATCCTATAAAGTTGCAGAGGATGACAGGTATTATGCTTTTCTTGATATTAATCCGCTATCAAAGGGACATACTTTGGTGATTCCCAAAAAAGAGACCGATTATCTTTTTGATTTGGACGACGATACTTATAACGGATTGTTTGTGTTTACTAAAAAGGTAGCTGCTGCTATAGAGAAAAGTGTTGACTGTATAAGGCTCGGAATGATAGTTTACGGACTTGATGTACCTCACGTTCATGTCCATCTTGTACCTTTAAAAGGTAAGGGAAACGAGCTTAATTTCAGTAATCCGAAAGTTAAACTGTCACCCGATGAATTTCAGGATATAGCTGCAAGAATCAATAAGGAATTTGAGTTAAACGGATAGTATCAATAAGCTCTTTCGTTTCTTCCTTCAATATAATTTATATAAGATTTATTAACAACCTTGTTGCCACCCGGTGTCGGGTAGTTGCCGGTGAAATACCAGTCGCCGGTATGATTTGGAATAGCCTCGTGTAAATCTTCAATTGATTGATAGATAATCTCAACCTTGGCATTGATTTCCCTTGACGTCAGCATCTCTGCTATCTTGGCCGAAATTTGTCCGGGTGTAAAGGGTTTATAAAGATCTTTAACGTAATTGACAATCTCCTCTTTAGGTTTATACTCCTGCATCTTGCACTTTTTATAAACCTCATTTATCAATGACTTTTGGTTTGTATCGTAAAGCAATTCGATTGTCGCCCTGAAAGCGATAAAGTCATTAAGTTTTGCCATATCAATACCATAACAGTCGGGATAACGGATTTGAGGTGCCGATGAAGCTATAACTATCTTTTTCGGTGCCAGCCTGTCGAGAATACGAATGATACTTTGCTTAAGCGTTGTTCCCCTGACAATCGAATCGTCAAGAACAACAAGACTATCCACTCCGTTTCTGACAATGCCGTAAGTGACATCATAAACGTGTCCTACCAAATCATCCCTTTTGTTATCCTGAGTGATAAAGGTGCGTAATTTGGCATCTTTAACCGCAATTTTTTCAATTCTCGGGCGCAGACTTAATATTGAATCAAGTTTTTCGGGTGTAATACTATCTCCCTCCTTCATTATATTGTCTCTCTTTACAGTATTGCAAAACCTTTCCAGTTCTTCGGCAAGTCCTCTGAAAGCAACCGATGCAGTATTCGGAATATATGAAAATACAGTATTCTCCAGGTCATAATCAATAGCTTTTAAAATGGAAGGTGCCAAAAGACTGCCCAGTTTTTTCCTTTCAAGATAGATATCCCTGTCGGTACCGCGTGAGAAATATATCCTTTCAAATGAGCAGGCTTTTTTCTGATGCGGTTCTGTAAACGGAACCTCTTCAATATTTCCATCCTTTTTTATGATTAAAACGTGACCCGGTTTAACTTCCTTTATTGAATCAATCTGTACATTGAAAGCCGTTTGAATAGCCGGCCTTTCGGAGGTAACAACTACAACTTCGTCATCACTGTAATAAAAAGCCGGTCTGATACCGGAGGGGTCACGCATTACGAATGCATCCCCGTGTCCGATTAATCCTGCAATAGTATAACCGCCATCCCAGTTAACGGCAGCATTTTGGAGAATCCTCCGTATATCGAGTTCTTTTCCTATCCTGTGTGTACTTTCTCTTTTCGACAACCCTTCTTTTTTAAACTGCAAATAGAGCCTTTCGTTCTCTTCATCAAGGAAATGGCCTATTTTCTCAAGAATTGTTATCGTATCGGATGTTTCAACCGGATACTGACCGTAATCAACAAGCTTTTCAAACAGTTCATCAACATTTGTCATATTAAAGTTACCGGCAAGAACAAGGTTTCTCGTAAGCCAGTTATTTGCTCTTTTAACCGGATGAAGGTTGCCAATTTCGTTTTTGCCGAAGGTTCCGTACCTGAGATGCCCGAGAAACAGTTCTCCCGTAAAATCAATGTTGGATTTTAGCCATTGCAAATCTCTGAGCCGTTTGGGATGTTTTTTTTGTAGCTTGGAGAGTTTACTGTATATCTGATTAAAAATATCTTCGATAGGTGCATCATTATTTGAGCGTATGCGGCTTATATACTTGTGCCCCGGCTCCATATCCAGCTTTATTCCGGCAATACCTGCGCCATCCTGCCCCCTGTTATGCTGCTTCTGCATCAGGAGGTGTAATTTTTGAAGACCATAAAAACCTGAGCCGTATTTGGAGAGATAAAATTCCAGCGGTTTTTGCAGCCTGACCAGGGCAATTCCGCATTCATGTTTGATAAGTTCGCTCATTTGTCAATGAAATTTTAAAACATTTTACAGGACTATTAACAAAATTGTGACCTTTGCAAAAATAATATATTAAATATGAAAAGAACATTGATTTTGGTAAATTTAATTTTATTTGCCTTTATTGCAGAAAGCCAGTATATTACACCGGGTACAGGAGTAAAATGGACTTTTGATGACCTGGTTCAGAATTCGGCAGGAACCGTTACATTTGACGACGGCTACTATTTTTTATGGGATGATATAACCGTTTCAGAGAATGATACATTGAATGTTGTATCTGATGGAGTAGTGAAAATATCTTCCGGGAAACTGATAACTGTTGCAGGAACGCTTCTTGTTGACCCGCCCGTTAATTTTACTTTTACGGCCGTTGACACAACTCAGAATTATTTGGGCTTCAGGTTTGAAGAATCCGGTAATTCCCATTTAAATAAGTGTACGATAGAGTTTGGAGGAGGTATTAAGCTCATAAATTCTGATTTGATCCTTGAAGCTTGCATCATCAGAAAGAATAATAAATCTAATTCAACCGGTGCAATTGATATTTTTCAGTCGAATCCCACTATTAAAAATTGTGAGATATCCATAAATGCAGGTCCTGCAATTATGTCGGCGGCAAATTCCGGCTCCTCACCGGTTATTATGGAAAATATTATTTATCATAATAATACGGCAAATGAAAATATGCCGCAGATAAATATGGGAACAACATCTGAAACGGCAGAACTTCAGATAATTGACAATACGATTGATGGATCGTATGACAACGCTGGCGGTATTGCGGTTTCGACACTTGCCGGTGGAAACGTTATTTGTAAAATACAAGGGAACATAATTACAAACAACAGATATGGAATTGCTGTTTACGGTAATAATATAAATTCCGAAATTATTGATAATGTTATCTCGGATAATAATATTCAAAATGACCCTATGTTAGGCGGAAGCGGTATTAATTTCTGGGGAGATACGACAAATGTCTCGCTTGTTTCGGGAAATGAAATAACCGGTAATCTTTGGGGAGTTACAATTCAGAATAAAGCCCGTCCTAACCTTGGCCAGCTTGGTGAGGATACTGTTAATATTGGAAAGAACCTGATTTATAATAACGGTAATAATGGTACGGTTTACGCACTTTACAACAATACTCCCGGAGATATTTATGCTGAAAATAATTACTGGGGAACATTTAATCTTGATAGCGTGGAAATGTATATTTTTCACCAGCCTGACGACCCTTCCCTCGGATTTGTTGACTATCTGCCGATAAAAGATTATCTGACCGGTATTGACGTGGGTAAATCGGATTTGAAATTGATAGATGCGTTTTATCCTAATCCGGTAAGTACTGCCGGAACAATAGTTTTCTCCAAGATATCAAAGAAAAAATTGAAAAAGATTACCGTGTACAATACTTCCGGGAATATTCTGTTTTCTATTGAAACTCTTAAGGGAAAGTACAAACTAAATACGCGGAATTTGAGGGCAGGATTGTATTTGATAAAAATAGAATCAGGCGGGGTATCAGGGTTTTATAAATTTATAAAAATATAACTGATGATAAACGTTCGTTTTGCCATACCGGATGATGCAGCAGATATTGTTGAGTTTCAGTTGAAAATGGCTTTGGAGACCGAGAGCCTCACACTTAATCCTGATATTGTTCGAAAAGGTGTTGCTGCTGTTTTTGAGGATAATTCAAAAGGAAAATATCTTGTTGCCGAATATGATGGCGAGGTTGTTTCCTCAATGATGCTGACAACCGAATGGAGCGACTGGCGGAACAATACCTTTCTTTGGATACAATCGGTTTATGTGATGCCCGATTTCAGGAAAACCGGAATATTCAGGAAAATGTATGAGTTTGTAAAAGTTATGGTTGAAAATTCGCCGGAATATGCAGGTTTGAGGCTTTATGTCGAAGTTAATAATAACAAGGCTCAGGAAGTTTATAACAGGCTTGGTATGACCGGTGAACATTACAGGATGTTTGAGTGGGAGAAGTAGGGATGGAGAGATGGGGAGACGGAGGGAATTCCTGTAAGGTTTGCGTGCCGGATTGAGGGTGAGATGAACCTTGCAGGTGTTTGGGAGAGACGGAGAGACGAAGGGATGGTTATTAAATATCGGATGAAATCAATTCGATTATTTACTACAATTCGGAAATTTTATTTTTCTTTGTGTTTTTAAACTATATTTATGAAAACAATCGTATCATTTCTTACAGCATTAATTTTAATACCTTTATTATCATTTTCACAAGATGAAAGACCCGACTGGATTGCCGGTTATCCCGATGCCTGTACTTCTATAACGGCGGGAAGACTTGCAACTGTTGACGGTTCGGTGATAACTTCTCACACGGATGACAGTCACCGTACAAGGTCATGGATAAATATAGTTCCCGCAAAAGACCACAAAGAGGATGAAACCGTAAAAATGTATAAAAGAGTTGCCTGCGACACCTTCGCAATGCCGACCTACAGTCATAATGTTATAGGAGAAATACCTCAGGTTGCTCATACCTACGGTTATATCAATACGGCCTATCCGTCATTGAACGAAAAACAACTCGGAATCGGGGAGTCAACATTCGGAGGAAGGCCTGAACTGCAATCGGATAACGGTTTGATTGACTGCCAAAGGCTTTGTCAGTTGATGCTGGAGCGTTGTACTACTGCGAGAGAAGCTATTATAATGGCTGATGAGTTGACTAAAGAATACGGCTGGAATGATGCCGGAGAAGCTCTTACAATAGCCGATAAGAATGAGGTTTGGCATTTTGAGATAGTTGGGCCCGGAAAGGGTAAGAAAGGCGCTGTATGGGTAGCTCAGCGCGTTCCTGACGATCATATCGCAGTAAATGCAAATGCAAGTACCATAAAAGAGATTGACCTTACTAATCCCGACTATTTTATGGCTTCTGAAAATATTTTCGATGTTGCCGGAGAAAACGGATGGTGGAATCCCGGTACAGAACCCTTCAGATTTTGTTATGCTTATGCTCCTCACAGCCGTGAATCGGTTGCAGCACGGCGCAGGGAGTGGCGTGTATTCGATCTTTTAGCCCCGTCATTAAAGCTCAATCCCAATGATAAAGACTATCCTTTTTCCGTAAAACCGGATAAAAAGGTTGCAATTGCCGATATTGTCAGAGTTTTTCAGGATTATTACGAGGGAACACCTTACGATATGACAAGGCTTATAACTACAACCGACAAAGAGGGAAAAACAGTTGTTTCTCCGCTGGCTAATCCTTTTCTGCCTTATGATCAGCTTGATATACAGGATATTCCGGGTGGATGGTATTCGGTTGACCATAAAACCGGAAAGATAAGATTTCTTGGTGAACGGACAATTGCCCGCTGGTACACGATGTACGGAACGATAATCCAGTGCCGAAACTGGCTGCCTGATGAAATCGGCGGTGTAGAGTGGCTCGCTATGGATAATATCGCATCTTCTGTTTACGTTCCGGTATATTGTAGTGTTACCGACCTGCCTGAACCGTATAAAACTCCGGGAAGACCGGACGGTTATACGACGGAATCGGCCTGGTGGGCTTTTAACAGACTCGGTACACTCACTGCCCAACGCTGGGGCGATATGCGAAAGGATGTAAGAGCCGTCTGGGATCCGTTGCAACAGCAACTGTTTGATGATCAGGCTAAAATAGAAAAACAGGCACAAGAAATGTACAAAGAGAAGAAACCTGAAGAAACGGTTTCATTTCTTACGGATTATACAAATAAATGGGGAAACAAGGTTGTTAGCGAGGCCTGGAAGCTTGGCGATTTCCTCTGGACTAAGTATGATGA
>CAYOZZ010000386.1:0-3470 GCA_964408535.1 uncultured Bacteroidales bacterium
TGAATATAAGGGTAATTCCGTTAATACGGGATTACCCTTTTTTTTTGCAATTTCTTTATTATCTTTGTGTGGATTAAAATAAATTATTTGTTGATGAATAACCGGATTATATTAATTTTTAGAAAAAATTAAATAAATTTCACTTATAACTAAAATTTATATTACTTTTGTAACCCGATTTTCAAAATGAAGTTTAGAATTGTTGAATTAAAAAATTTTACCGGAAATGCTGCAACTATTTATTCTATTGTATTAAATGATGATAATAAAACGTTATTCGATAAGTTTATTGAAGAGCATGTTATTTCATTTAAAAATGAAATATTTTTCATATTAGATCGTTTGGAAACTATGGGGAATGAAACAGGTGCACGTGATATATTTTTTAAACATAATGAAGGAAATTTAGGTGACGGAGTCGTTGCTTTGTACGACGTGCCCGATTCTAAATTACGTCTATATTGCATCAGGTATGGCACTCAAATTATTATTTTGGGTGGCGGAGGACATAAACCGAAAAATATTAGTGCTTTTCAGGAGGACGAGAAACTCACCGGGCATAATTATCTTTTAAGAAAGATATCAAAAGAAATTACAGCTCGAATAATAGAAAAAAGAATCAATTACTCTCCTGACGGATATGAACTTGAAGGGGAACTTGAATTTAATGACGAAAAAGATGAATAGAAAAGCGGAAAAATATTACAGCCCAATAATTGAAAAATTAATGGCTGAAAGAGATTCAAAGCAAACTGCTAAGGTGAAAAAGCGTATGATGCTGGCAGCTAAAATTGATGATGGTATTAAAGCAAAAGGTTGGAAGAAGAAAGACCTTGCGGAAGCATTAAATAAGCAACCGTCTGAAATTACAAAGTGGCTTAGTGGTACGCATAACTTTACATCCGATACTCTTTGGGATATAGAAGATGTACTTGATATTGAATTAATTTCTCTGGCAGACAAAAAACAGGAACAGGTAACCTACTATTATTTGACTGTAAGTCAAAAACCCGAGACGAAATCCTCCGATTCTATTATCATTAATGATTTGGATGAACTAATTCCAACTCTTTCAAAAAGTTTTAAAATATGAGCAAACCATCATTAATTAATCATAATATAGAATTTCATCTGAAAAGTATTGAAATCCTGGATGTAAACATAAGTTATCCGGAACGGGCAATTCGGGAAAACAAAACTTACCATTATAATATTAACATTCAACACAGAATTAACCTTGAGCAAAAACTGATAATTGTTGATACTACGATAGAAACTCTGTATCAGGACAAAAAAACACGATTGGGTCACATTAAAGTAGCTTGCATATATTTTGTCGAATCATTGTTAGATTTTAAGTCAGGAGTAAATGATAAGGTTATTAATTTGCCGGAGAATTTTACAACAAAACTGAATTCCATATCCATTTCCACAACAAGAGGGATTATGTTTTCACAATTCAGGGGGACATTCTTGCACAATGCCATATTACCTGTCATTGCTTCAAATAAATAGCTTTTTTATTATACCGCAACCAAACAGTTGTGCATAAATTTCTTTTGAATACATATTAATATTTTACCAAAAAATGCAAAAATATTATTGATGAGCTCCTAAAGTGTTATTTCCTCCGGTTTTTATTCGGAGACAGTGTAAATCTTTAGTAATTTTGCCCCCTCAAATTTTAATCCGATGGAAAACAAATTATATATTTACAACTCGCTTACAAGGAAGAAGGAGATTTTTGAACCTATTAATCCGCCGCACGTGGGAATGTATGTCTGCGGGCCAACTGTTTACGGTGATGCTCATCTCGGTCATGCCCGTCCGGCTATAACTTTCGATATCGTTTTCAGATATCTGCAACATCTCGGATTTAAAGTCCGCTATGTGAGAAATATTACCGACGTGGGCCATCTTGAAAATGATGCCGATGCCGGTGAAGATAAAATAGCCAAAAAGGCAAGACTCGAAGAACTTGAACCGATGGAGGTTGCACAATATTACGCAAACCGTTACCATGAAAATATGGACAGCCTGAATGTGCTGCGACCCAGTATTGAGCCTCAGGCATCGGGACATATCATTGAGCAGATTGAAATGGCAAAAAAAATTCTTGAAAACGGTTATGCATACGAACGTAACGGCTCACTCTATTTTGATGTTGCCAAATATAATGAGGATCATAATTATGGTATTTTGTCGGGCAGGAAGTTAGAGGATATGCTGAATACAACCCGTGAACTTGAAGGGCAGGAAGAGAAAAACAATACTGCCGATTTTGCTTTGTGGAAAAAGGCACAACCCGAGCATATTATGCGCTGGCCTTCACCCTGGTCAGACGGATTCCCCGGCTGGCATATCGAATGCTCTGCAATGGGAACAAAGTATCTCGGCGACCGGTTTGATATTCATGGCGGGGGTATGGATTTGCTTTTCCCTCATCACGAATCGGAAATAGCTCAGGCTGTTGCTGCTAACGGTAAACAACCGGTAAAATACTGGATGCACAACAATATGATTACCTTGAACGGTCAGAAAATGGGTAAGTCTCTCGGTAATGCCGTTTCGCTTGAGCAGTTCTTTACCGGTGAGCACAACCTGATTGAACAACCTTACAGTCCCATGACAATCCGGTTTTTTATTCTTCAGGCTCACTATCGCAGTACGGTTGACTTTTCAAATGAAGCATTACAGGCCGCAGAAAAGGGAATGAAAAAACTTTTTACTGCTATTCATAAACTCGACAAACTCACTACTGCCGACAAATCGGATTCCAATATTAATGAACTGAGAGATAAGTGTTATGCAGCGATGAATGACGACTTCAACAGCCCGGTTCTTATTTCTCATCTGTTTGACGGAGTGAGGATTATCAACTCGGTTTATGACAAGAAAGAGACCATAACCGCTGCTGACCTTGAGCTGTTAAAGAAAACCTTCAATGAATTTGTTTTTGACATCCTCGGATTGAAAGATGAAGGCTCATCAGGCAAGAATGAACTTCTTGATGAACTGATGAACACCGTTTTGGAAATCCGCAACGAGGCAAGGGCAAACAAAGACTTTGCAACATCCGATAAAATACGGGATGAATTGAAAAATATCGGGATTATTATCAAAGATACCAAAAACGGTGTTGAATGGAGTATTAAGGAATAAAACTCATAATACATAAGGCAGGCATAAACATAAACCCTGCCTGCAATCACCGGATAACAACTTTATGCAGACGAAATCGTTACCGGTTTGTAATACGACCTGTTGCTCCTGGAGTTATCAGGAGATTTTTGTTGGTTACAATATTATATAAATCAACCGGTAATATCAATTAATCAATCTTCACTTCCATTAATCATAAACAACAGGAATGAAAACGGGAAAGCAAAGAGTGTTACACCGGCCTGGGTTTCAAGGGTATCTTCCATCAGCATCGAAAGAAGCATTGTGATAAAAAATGCGAGAAAAAG
>CAYOZZ010000387.1:0-4649 GCA_964408535.1 uncultured Bacteroidales bacterium
AGAAGAGTACTTATCCGACAAGTCACTTAATGCTCCCGCCCAATCCTGTTTCAACTTTTTGTTTCCTTTATCATTAGATTTTGAAAGTAAAAAATCAACAAAACTATCTAATTCATCAATCAAATTTGGTGACAGGTTCCGTATCTTTTGTTCAATTTTTTCTAAACTTTCCATTTATTCTAATAATTAAAATCTTTTGCAAATTTATAAAAATTATCTTTGCACAATTTTATCAACGAATTTATTTTGAATAATGATACAATTCGACAAATTTATTTTGGATAACGGGCTACGTGTAATCGTTCACAAGGACAAATCCACACCGATAGTTGCCGTAAATATTCTATACGATGTGGGTGCAAGATACGAAGACCCTGAAAGAACAGGATTTGCACATCTGTTTGAACACCTGATGTTTGGCGGCTCCAAAAATATTCCAAAATACGATGAACCTTTGGAGAATGCAGGTGGTGAAAACAATGCATTTACAAATAACGACATCACAAATTACTACCTCACAATTCCAAAACAAAATATTGAACTGGCTTTCTGGTTGGAATCGGACAGAATGAACGACCTGGCTTTTTCGGAAAAAAGCCTTGAAGTTCAGCGAAATGTTGTAATCGAAGAGTTCAAACAATCATATTTAAACCAGCCTTACGGCGATGTATGGTTGCTGCTCAGACCTCTGGCATTCAAGGTTCACCCTTACAGGTGGTCAACAATTGGGAAAGAGATTTCGCATATCGAAAATGCTACGATGAAGGACGTAAAGGCATTTTATGAAAAATTTTATAATCCTGATAATGCAATTATGACCATAGCAGGTGATGTTGAAACCGGTGAGATTAAAGCTCTCGCGGAGAAATGGTTCGGGCCGATACAACCCGGTAAAGTCAAAATTGACAGAACACTGCCAAAAGAACCTGTACAAACGGAGGCAAGAAGCCTGACAGTAGAAAGGGATGTGCCTTTCGATTCGATTTACAAAGCTTATCACATGTGTTCAAGAAAAGACAAGGACTATTACACAAGTGACCTGATTTCCGACATTCTTTCCAATGGCGATTCTTCAAGATTATACACTAAATTGGTGAAAGAACAACAATTATTTAGTGAGATTAACGCATTTATTTCAGGTGATTTTGACGAAGGATTGTTCATCTTCACGGGAAAACTAATTAAAGGCGTTTCGGTGGAAGAGGGAGAACATGCTCTGAACCGGGAGATTGACAGGCTTATGGATTCAACAGTTGAAGATGACGAACTTTCAAAGGTTAAAAATAAAATAGAATCAACACTTGAATACTCGGAAATGAGTGTTCTGAACAAGGCGATGAACCTTTCATTTTCGGAGATGCTTGGAGATGCAAATCTTATCAATACCGAAATAGATAAGTATAATGCCGTAACAAAGGAAGATGTTCTCCGTGTGGCAAATGAAATATTCAGGAAAGAAAATTGCTCAACACTTTATTATTTATCAAAGAAAAATGGCGGAAATTAACAGAAAAATAAAACCGGAAATAAAACCGGTTGACAGGATTGATTTATACGAACCTGAGAAAATCACACTTGACAATGGCATTCCGGTTTACCTGATAAACACAGGCACACAGGAACTTATTAAGGTTGATTTCATTTTTAATGCCGGAAAATGGTACGAAGAGCAACTTTTGCTGGCCAGTTTCACAAACAATATGCTGAAAGAGGGAACAAAAAAATACTCTTCACAAGAAATTGCAGAGAAAATAGATTTTTACGGTGCCCATTTCGAAACATCGGCAGGAAATGATATTGCGACGGTTTCGCTATACACACTGAACAAATATCTTGAGGAAGTAATGGGTGTTGTTGAGGAGGCAATAAAGAATCCGGTCTTCCCGGAAAAAGAGCTGGCTACATTTGTTCAAAATAAAAAACAGGAGTTCCTTATTAATAATGAGAAGGTGAGGCATGTAGCAAGACGGATGTTCAACAAACAGATTTTCGGGGCACAACACCCTTACGGGAAAACGGCAGTTGTTGAAGATTTCGACAAAATTACAACGGAAGCTCTTGCGGATTTTCATAAAAAACATTACTCATCTTCCGGTTGCAAAATAATTGTTTCAGGGAAAATCCCAGGCAATCTATTTTCAGTTCTTAACAGATATTTTGGTGACGGGTCAGCCATCCGGACAGAAACAAACAACCTTAATGCAAAAATTCCAACAGAACCGGAAAGCAAAAAAGAGCACATAAAAAAAGAAAATGCAGTTCAGTCGGCAATAAGGATTGGAAGACCATTATTTAATAAAACACATCCTGATTTTCTGAAACTAAAAGTTGTAAATGCAATACTTGGCGGCTATTTCGGTTCTCGGCTTATGACAAATATTCGTGAGGACAAAGGTTATACATACGGTATCGGTTCGGCAATCGTTTCTTTACACAATACCGGATACTTTTTCATTGCATCCGAAGTAGGAAGCGATGTCACAGATCTTGCAATTAAGGAAGTTTATAATGAAATAGAAAAATTGCAACAGGAAAAAGTTGGAGATGAAGAATTAAACCTTGTCAGGAACTATCTGCTCGGTTCAATGTTACGTAATTTCGACGGACCGTTTTATATTGCCGACAGTTTTAAGAGTGTTTTGGAATATGGGCTTGACAACGGCTATTTTCAGAAGTACATTGATACTGTCAGGAGTATTACACCGGATGAAATTCGCAATCTTGCACAGCAATATTTTGACAAAAAAGATCTGTTTGAACTGGTTGTCGGTTAGTTTTGTATATTTGCAACTTCAAAGTTTACCCTAATAAGGATTTATGTTAAAAGCTTTTGCAAAATTCATATTCAAAGTATTCGGATGGACTGCAATAGACGAATTACCTGCCGGAATAAAAAAAGCGGTTGTTATTGTTGCGCCACACACAAGTATGTGGGATTTTGTTGTAGGCCGTTTCGGATATTGGGCTCTTGGTTTTAAGCCCAAGTTTTTAATTAAAAAAGAGGTATTCAAATTTCCTTTAAAAGGATTGCTATTATGGGCGGGAGGGATACCTGTTGACAGAAAAAAAAGCGGAAATATGGTTGAAAATATTGCAAATTTGTTTTCAAAATATGATTCGCTGTTTATCACAATTACACCCGAAGGCACACGCAGGTTAAATCCAAACTGGAAAAAAGGATTTTACTATATTGCATTACGGGCCAACGTACCGATAGTCCTTGGAATACTTGATTACAAACGCAAAGAGGCAGGAATGCGTGACGTTTTCTATCCGACAGGAGATTTTGAAAAAGATTTTAAAATAATTGAAGATTATTACAGAGGGAGGACTGGAAAGCATCCTGAAAATTTCAATCTCAGTTAATTATTTACATCTAATATTTTTCGAAAGAGCACAATTATGAAGAACGACAGTATTGAGTTTAGCAGAATCTCTCCTTTCCTGAACGTTGCAGGATTCATTATTGTTATTACAGGAATAATGTATGCATCTGCTCTTATCAATCCTTTGTTGCTTGCCCTTTTCATAAGTATCATTTGTGCTCAGCCGCTTGCATGGCTTGAGAGAAGAAATGTTTCTCACGGGCTGGCCATTGCTATAGTTTTATCAGGTGCATTGCTCATCTTCTTTGGCCTCGGCCAATTAATCCTCGAATCGGTCTATCAATTCTCCAACGACGTACCCAAATATTCCGCAAGGCTTGAAGAGATTTCAGCTTCAATAGTTGCCGGCCTTCAAAAGCTTGGCTTTGACACTTCAACCTGGAATTTCAATTCAATTATTGACACCAGTAAAATAATGGGGTTTATAGCAGGATTAGCAAGCGGATTCGGCAGTATGATGGGTAATGTTTTCCTGATTATTTTCATTGTTGTCTTTCTCCTTCTTGAGCTAAACAGTTTTGCAGTCAAAACAATAGCAATAGTTGATGACCCTGCAAAATCTCTGCAATATCTGACAAAAATCGGCAGCAGTATAAGACATTATCTCGGCATCAAAACCCTCGTCAGCCTTTTAACAGGTGTACTAATCTGGCTCTCTTTGCTGATTATCGGTGTTGATTATGCAATAATGTGGGGGATTATGGCTTTTTTACTCAACTTTATTCCGAATATCGGGTCAATTATTGCCGGTTTACCTGCCCTCATTTTTGCTCTCGTGCAACTTGGAGTTGGTGGTGCAATATGGACAGCTATAGCTTATATCTCCGTCAATATGATTGTGGGAAATATTGTAGAACCGAAAGTTATGGGGAAAGGAATGGGTCTTTCGACACTGGTTGTTTTCCTGTCACTGATTTTTTGGGGGTTTATTCTTGGAACTGTCGGAATGTTTCTGTCTGTACCGCTGACAATGACAGTTAAAATTATTCTCGAACAAAGCGAAAAAACAAAATGGATTGCAATTTTGCTGGGAACACAGCAGGAAGCCCAGGTTATTATTGAAAGAAATAAATACAAGAAGGCTTTTGAAGATGAAGAAGTATATTTGTAAAACATATTTTAATGACAGATTTCAAAAAACCGATGTTCAAAAATAATGAACTGAATGATAAAATAATTGTCGTTACAGGTGGGGGCTCAGGCCTTGGAAAATCAATGACGCGCTATTTTATGCAACTCGGAGCCAAAGTGGTTATAACCTCC
>CAYOZZ010000388.1:0-4055 GCA_964408535.1 uncultured Bacteroidales bacterium
CCAGTGTTTTTTCCCATTCAATATTGCCGAGCGAATCGCATTTGCACATCCAAACATCCCCACTTCCATAAAAATCGGTCACATCCCCTCCGCCTATACCTATTCTGTCAATCATCACGAAACCTCCGTCAGGGGTTAATACCATATCCCTCATATCGTCGTAACCTGTACATCCATAGGTATTTTCCCAAATTATATCACCCAGACTATTGATTTTGACAACCCATATGTCGTTAAATCCATTGTTGCCTGATTGCACGTCACCGTCAATAGAAGCTGTTGAACCGAAAATATAATAAAAACCATTATTAATATTTATAATTTTTCTTGGATTATCCGTATCCGACCCTCCATAGCATCTTTCCCATAGCAAATTAAATGAACTGTCTGCCATAAATATCCATATATCTGCGGAGCCGTGATAATTGCTTACATTTTCTCCTGAATTTATACCAATACCAACTATGTAGCCATTTTCCGTTTTTTCAATTGCCTGATAATCATTGCTTATGTCATCACCATAACACTGCTGCCATACTATTTCAGGGAATTGGGAGTAAGAATTAAATGTAACTATTAATGCAACAATAATAAATATAGTTTTCATATATATAATTAATTAAGCGAACCACTCCGAAAGAGAGAGTGGTCCGCAAGATTAAAACTACTTGATAATCAATTTACCGCTTTTGTTTAAACTTCCTGTTTTTATAGTATATAAATATACTCCCTTCTCAACGTTCCTTATATCCCAAACCTGTTGTCCCTGCTTGCTTGTAAGTGTAAACGCAGTTACAGTATTGCCTTTTATATCGGTAACTTGTAACACCGCTTCACTTGCGTAAACAGGCAGTCTGTAATTGAATGCCACCCATGTTTTTGCCGGATTGGGTGTGGCATTAATTAGCAAGCCGTTATTTTGGATACCGGATTCATTAAATACAGATGAACTCTTCATACCTAAAGAGTCATTAACAGATAAACAATTACAAAAATGATAGCCGTAAGCATATTCTAATATTCCTTTTGCCATTGCAGAGGCTTTCCCCGAGGAGTTTTCGGCATAATCAACAAGTACTGCCACTTCAGTACTGTCCAACTCAAAAACAGTACGCCCTTGTTGTTGCCATGCCATCTGCATTTCCGTTAACGATTTGTAATCGTTGTATTCCGTAAGTGCATTCCCTTCCAACTCGTAAAGCCCTGGTATCATATCAAGTATTGCCTGTGCTGACGAATAATCGCCTTCGGCAATATAAGTTGATACAATTTGTATATCTGCGTTTATGTTGTTCAGGTTATCTAACCAATTGCGCAAATATACATAATCGGTTACGGTATCATTAAGACTACTGCGTATTAAATCGTAAGCGGCAATTGATTTGGCGGCATTGTACTTCGCCATCTCCTGTATCAGAATGGTTTTGTAGGTAATGCCTCCTGCCAGTTGTCTTAAAATGGATATCATATATTCGGGCAACGGCTGCTCCTTGTTCTCAAGATAGCTGATAAGCTCTTCCTTTCGCAATTCGTCGGGGTTTGCCGATAAAATCTCAAACAGTACCGATTCGGGCAATACATCGGTTTTATCTGCCGCTTTCATCAACACTTCTTTTGACAGGTGTGGTGATTTACCAAGCAGTTCTGCCCTCAATTCCCACATATCCTGTGGCCAGCTCATTTCCACTTCGGCTTTCAATGCTTCGGTATTGCCGCCGTCTTTCAGGTTGTCGTACAGTGCTTTTACATTGTTAAAATCTGTAAGGTTATTTGCAAAATCCTGTTCGGCTTGTAGTTTTTCTTCGGACGAAAGTACAATGCCCTTTCCTGTACCTCCTCCGCTTCCGCCTCCGCCATAGTGCGACGGGCAGGTATTTACACCTGCTTCATCTATTGGTACCACTAACGTGGGAGTATAATCTATAGGTGGATTGGTGTTGTAATAATAATCGATAACCTGTGTGCCGGTGTTTTTAAAATTGCCTTCAGGATCCACACCCGTTGAAAAAGTATTGCCTGCTTCCATCTCCATTGTCCCCTGATGTGTCCTGATTTGTGGATTTACTAAAGGGTCATCTGAGGCTACAATAAAATCCACACTATTGCCGGTGTTGTTGTTGCATTGGTATTCGAGGCCACTCAAATCTTCATCAGGGTTTTCTCGATTCATCCCCTCGGCATAATTTCCATAGCTTAAATTATAAAATGTATTTTTGTATATGATGTCGTATTCTGTTTTGCTGTCTTTGCAAAGTATTCCTGTATAAGTTCCCTGAGGGGCACCGCTGTATTTACTGAATTCGTTTTCTTCGATAGCAAATCCCGTGCAGTTTGTTAAATAAATCCCGTAGCTTGAAACAATTGTTCTTTCTCCTTCGCATTCGCCTTCGTCGGCTTTGTTTTTACCTATTTCAAAAACCGACTTTATGACGGTTTCGTTGTTATATGAGCTTGCATAAACTCCGTAACCGTTATTAATAAAATGTACGGTATCTACCAAGAAAGTTTTACCGCCTGAAGCATTAACAGCATAAATTGCCCAATGGAAATCGGTAAAGGAAGATGTTTTGAAATTAGTACAAGGAACATTTTGTGAAAGGCAGTATCCTTTTACGATAAATCCGGCATCGTAAGCTGCAATACCCTCGTTCCAGGGGCTTACAGCCGTAATATCGGGATCAACGGAGAAATCGCAGGCATAAAAACCGAATCCGCGAACCCGTGTCAGGTCAATATGTTTATAAAACAGGTAGTTGTTGTTTGAATTATATAAATAATCCGAATTAACATCAAAGAGGCAATTTCTGAATCGACTAAGATTGTTTTTATAAATTGTATCACTTCCAATGATTAAAGTATCTTCATAATAGCAGGCGTGTACCGATTTTACGTTGTTTACGAAAGAAGAGTTTTCTCCGATAACAATACCTCCTGTTGCGGAATAATCACCCGGTTTCCAGAGGTCAACGGCGATAATGGCTCCCTCTATCAGAGAATTGTTTTTAACGGTAAGCTTGCCTTGGTAAGCGTCGTATTGATGTTGGTTTTTCGTTCCCCACACTTCAATACCCTGCCATCTGCAAGGACATTGCTGCATATAAGTACAGGTTGAGTTGTCAATTGTAAGTTTAGCACCTTGTTCAACGATTATTTTTGCATCAGGACCGAACTGCAGATAACAGTCATTGATAACAAAGTCAGCCCCTGCGTGAACAAAAATACCTTGTTTAAGCCGTTCGTTATTCCCGTTCCAGTTTTGTGTTCCCGGATAAACATTAAATACATTGTCCAAAGTGTAAAGATTCGGGTCGTGAATAATGTTAAAAGTTTGGCATTCTTCCAAAGGAGGATTGTTACTGTCGTGGATACAAACTTTGTATGTTCCTTCCGTTAATCCGTCAATTTCGTCTTCACCTTCTCCTTCCAACAATATGTTGCCGTTTGCGTCATACCAAGTATAATAATACGGTGCTACACCTCCTTCCGGATTCAGAATCTGTGCCCAAGTTGTTTCACCTTCCGGACATTCGCAATCAATAGAGCCTGTTTCGATAGTAAAATCCAGCATATTGTAAACACCGGTTCTTTCGGGTAAAAAGAAACGCTTTACATTATTATCGTCATTCACATAAGCTGTGTAATCCATATCTTCCACATAATTATCGAATACGCCGGTTTCATATTCAATCCTGCCGAGTTTTGATCCGTCGTGGTTAACGACATAAACAGACTTATCCGGTCCTTCTTGTACGTAGCTGTTTTTAAAATTACTTCCGTTTGTAACACTCTCTATTATCGGATTTGAAGATACATAACCGGTAAGTTTTCTCAGTCCCAGGCCGCTATCTGTAAAATATAAAACATCATCCTCATTTTCAATTGTTGAGAACTCAATACCGTATATTCTGTTATTACTTACCGAATGTTTTTTTATAGTGGGATTATTTATGCTTGTTCCCTGTAACTTGACAACATAAATTTCACCGTAACCTTGGGATTTGTATGTTATCCAGGCAAAAACAACATTACCATTATTGTCTCTTTTTAATTCAAAA
>CAYOZZ010000389.1:0-2497 GCA_964408535.1 uncultured Bacteroidales bacterium
GGATTCACTTACTATATCGAAAGCTTCAAGAAGTCATCAAGAGGCGGCAGAAGTTCATTCGGCAGAAGTGGTCGCGGAAGAGCACCAATGAGAAGGAGAAGATAATCTAAAACTTATACTTTATCCCTGTAAACCAGGATATGGAATAAGGATGGTAATCGAATTTACCGCCATTGTTAATCGGACTTAAAGCATATTTAAAAGTAGGTTCAAAATTCACTGATAGTTTTTTCAGAAAGCTATATTCCAATCCGAGAGATAAAGTGCTGTTAAAATAAACCGAATTAATATTCTCCGGGTTCTCGACATCATACTTTTGAGCATCAACCTCAAGATAGGCATTATTTTTTGTTACAAAAGCAGGACTTATTCCTCCCATCATATTTATTGAGAACCTTTTATTTAAAACCTTATAACGGAGCAACAACGGCACTTCAAAAATATCGAAATCCTCAACAACTTTAACATTTAACTGGTCAATTATATCTATTGTGTCCTTGGCATCAACAACCTCCCTTATGTCGGCTGGAACACTCTCAAGCCTGAAATCAATATCTCCCAAAGAGGTTTCGATGGAATACAACAAGAACTTACCGTCATCCTCAACATAAGTAAGAGCATCATTATTTACCTGTCCGATTTTGGAATAGTACATACCTGTCTGGAAACTGAACCTTTTGCTTACACTATAGTTTACATCCACACCGGCTGCAATTGAGGTCATTGATTCTTCTGCATTGTTATACTTTTGTTCGTTTACAATTGAACCGGGAGAATATGTTGTGCTGATATCCCTGTAAGAATTTATAGGAGCAACCTGCGCCCCTACAGTCCATCTAAACAGATCAGGTTTTGAACTTTTGTCATTAAAACCATACTCTTTCAACGGTTCGGCTTCAAATACATAATCTTTTGACTCTTTGGTGCTTTGCCTCGTATCGGATATAGTTATTAGTACTGCCTCACCATTAATAACCGGAATGGAAGAAACAGTCCTTATTTTAATTTCGGATATTCTTATACTTTCCGTTTCACCGGAGTTTGAGTTACCGGCTGATACCATATTGTTTATGAGGTTAGTCGTAACACTGTTTCCCGGTAAATCCGCTTCTGCAATTGCAATGTCCGGAGTATTTGAGGATTTATCGGATACGGTCTTTTGTTTTTGGCCGGAAACAGCAATTTCCATTATTTTGTCATCCTTTACATCAACAGGTTCGGACCTTGTGGTAAGATTAACCGGCTGTCCGGTATTGCCGGTTTCGGATAGTTGCCCCGAAGAACCGGAATTGAGGTTATGCATGGCATAAAAATATCCGGCACCAAACGCAAAAAGAATAAGTACCGATGCTGCAAGTAACCGGAGATAAAAGAAGGTTTTCCGTCTGCCCGCTTTCCCAAGGTCGGCATCAAGCCTGTCCCAGGCATAAACCGGCGGAGTCTCCTTGTAACCTTTCAATCCCTGCTCAAAAAGCTTGTCAATATTTTTCTTATCTCTGTTCATTTGTTTTAAGTACCGGTGCCGTATAAAAATATTTTTTAACTTTTTCCTGTAAAATATACCTTGCCCTCGAAAGATTGGATTTCGATGTACCTTCCGAAATTCCCAGCATTTCTCCTATCTCCTTATGCGAATATCCTTCAATTGCATATAAATTAAAAACAACACGATATTTCGGCGAAAGCTCCCTTATAAGTTTTATTAGGTCCTGAGCCGAAATATCATTTATAACTTCTGAAAAATCAATATCATCAACAAAATCCGTATCATCATTCAAAGCATAAAGCTGACGTTGTTTTCGATACTTCTCAAGAGCTGTATTTATCATTATCCGTCTTATCCAACCTGCAAGCGAGCCTTTGTTACCAAACTGACCGATATTCTGAAAAACCTTCATAAACCCCTCGTGCAAAGTATCTTCAGCCTCAGTATAATCTTTCGAGTAATACTGGCAAACCCCGAACATCTGCTCCGCAAAAAGATTGTATAACGCCTGCTGCGCTTTTCTTTTCCCGGACAAACATCCTTTCACTATATGACTTAATTCATCTTTTGCCATTTGGTTTTACCGAAATTTACAATACAGTAAAACCACTAAATTATAAAAAATATTGCTTACGCAACACAGATTTATATAATGATGAGAAAAAAAACGGAAGGGTTGCGTTACTTTGTTTGATGAAGCCTTCAAATTTGTAATAAAAACGATGATTTCAAAAAAAAACCGGATTTAAAGCAACCAAAAGTAAAAAATCAACATCTACTTATAAACATCATTAAAATTCTAATGATTTAAACACCATGAAAACGATGAAAGAGTATTTGTTAAAAAAATTCAGACTATCAAAAATAGACCCAAATGTTGTACTGCTTATTCTTGTAGTAATGTTTTTTGTTTTGCTTTATGCTACCGAAAATATTGTTAAACTTACACTTCTTCCGCAATAAGAGTTTTCCTTTTGCAATCTACCGGTTCTAAGATATACCCACGAATTT
>CAYOZZ010000390.1:0-5458 GCA_964408535.1 uncultured Bacteroidales bacterium
AATTAATCAATCTTCACTTCCATTAATCATAAACAACAGGAATGAAAACGGGAAAGCAAAGAGTGTTACACCGGCCTGGGTTTCAAGGGTATCTTCCATCAGCATCGAAAGAAGCATTGTGATAAAAAATGCGAGAAAAAGATAATCCCCGTATTTTCTCATCTTAAACGGCGGATAAAAAAGTGTAAACAAAAACCAAATAAATCCGATAAGTCCAAAAGTTGCAAATATTGTCAGATACTGATTGTGGGTTCTGTTTACCCAAAGCTCTTTTGTAAGCCTCGTGCCTGAATTCTCATACTGTCTGTAAAAAGCCATGCTTATATCGCCGGTACCAACACCAATCCAGAAATTACTTTTAATAATTCCGACTCCGGCCTTCCAGAACTCAAAACGCTGCAACAATGAATGTCCGCTCGGATTTCCACCACGTAAATAATTATCGTAACCCCAAAGTAATTTGTAGAGCCTTGTGTTGAGACTGAATTTTTTTGTGTAATGATAATTTGCTATACCAAGTTCCACCGCCCTGATATCCTCCCGGGTTAATTTTGAAAGCCCTGCGGAATCTTTACGTAATCCTTTTGAGTTCAGATATCTGTAAAGCGTATATGCCAGGGGCTGGCCCTTTATATCCTTTCCGTTAAAATCAAATTCGCTTTTCTTTTGCCACTCCTTTTTAAGCTCTTTATTGCAAATATAAAGACCTATATAGCTGCCGTTCTCAACCGGCATATTTACAGTATCATTAGAATACCGGTTTCCGTTTACCGTAAATTTTTCAATATGCTGTAAATCCTGCCTGTTTGGTGTGAGGTACGATTTGGCCACATCATGAACATAAAAAAACAGGAAAAGAGGGACAATGACAAGTAAAAGAGATAATGTAAGTTTGTAATAAATATTTCTGTTTTTGAAAACTTCAATAAGCCCGATTGTAAATGAGGCTAACAGGATAATAAAAATACCGGTAACCGATTCGATAATAAACAGAAACATCATCATCCAAACAACGGCCACAGCAGAAATAATTATCATTTTCAGGTTTTGCCTGTAAACTTTAACAGCCGTATAAACCGTTACAAAAATTGCAAGTACGGTATTCAGGCTAAATCTGATATGCGAAATAAAAGGTGATATTTCCCGGAAATCTTTTATCTCTTTAACAAAGTAGATACCGACACTAATAAATGTTCCGGCAAGCACCGCTCCGACGAATACTTTCAGAATAACATACAGCTGTTTCCTGCTAACAGGCTCAATTGTCGAAAGAACGAGCGGGAAGATAATGAGAGGTAATTTTATTCTCAGGTCTTTCGCAGCATACTGAAAATCGCCTGTATAAAGCAAGCCGGCAATGTGAAGCAGATAAAGTGAAGCGAGGGCGAGAGCAGCTTTGTTTTGAAAAAACTTTTTAACCTTTTTATTCAGATTCCCTTCGAGCAGCCAGTTTCCGATAAGTAAAAACTGGGCGACACTCATTCCGAAACGGGACAAAGGAATGCTTATAGCCAATAAAATGAATGCTATAAAATATATTAAGCGGTGATTTATTTTTACATCGGTATGCACCTGATTAATTTTTCTCATTATTTTCCGGAGCACCAAGTATTGCCAGATAGTCGGGTTTATCGGAAAGCACCTCAATAGCTTTATCAATATCCTTATCATCATTTAAGGAAGCAATAATTTGCCCTTTCTGATAATAATACCTTGAGACAATCTCAAATTTCAGGATTTTTTTAATCTCATCCTTATGTCTCTCAAGGTCACCCTTTTTATTTTCAAGAATTCTGGCTTTAAGTGCGTCGAACTCAGGCTTAATACTTTCAAAATAATCATCTTCCTCAGCAGATTCTTTAAGGTCTTCGAGCGATTTTTCGCAATTTGTCGTGTAATCATAATCCTTATCACTTATAAAAGCGACAAAGTCGTTGAAGATATCATCGGTAATCTCAAATTTATCCGGCGGAGCGATAGAGTCATGCTCTCTTTCAAATTTTCCTGCATAATCAAAAAGCAGATATTTCTTAAAAAGAGTAAAAGTCAGATTGCTCATTTTATCCTGAGCAACTGTTATGTCAGGTTCAATACCACCTCCGTCATAAACCGTTCTGCCGTTTTTTGTTTTAAAAGCCGTTATAAGCGAATCGGCAATTTTCCCGGAATGTCCGTTTTTATCTTTGTGAGAATAGTCAATCTCCTGAATGCATCTGCCGCTCGGAATATAATACTTTGCAACCGTAACTTTCATTTGTGCGTTGTACGAAAGCGGTATTACGTTCTGAACCAGTCCTTTTCCAAATGTCCTCTGCCCAATAATCACTCCCCGGTCGAGGTCCTGCATAGCACCGGTAACAATTTCCGAAGCCGAAGCACTTCCGTCGTCAACAAGAACAGCCAGCGGTATATCGGTATCAACAGCAGCCATTCGGGTTTTGTAAGCGAAATTTTTGCTTTTCAACTTGCCTTTCGTACTTACAATAAGCTGCCCCTTATCAATAAAAATATTCGAAATATTGACCGCCTCCTGTAGAAGTCCGCCTCCATTACCTCTCAGGTCAAGAATTACACCTTTCAGATCGTTATTCTTTTTCATATCAAGGAATGCCTTTTTAACCTCATTTCCTGCATTTTGTGTAAACCCTGTCAGTTTTATATATCCAAATCCGTCTCTGAGAACCCCGTAATATGGTATATTGTCAATTTTAATCGTTTCTCTTGTAAATATTTTTTCAATCGGCTCTTCCACACCCTCACGCTCAATGAGGAGTGTAACTTTTGTTCCGGGTTGTCCTTTCAGAATTGCGCTTAATTCTGATGTGGTTTTGCCTTTTGCCGACTGTCCGTCCACTTCAAGAATCTTGTCGCCGGCCTTAAGTCCTGCAAGTTGAGCGGGTTTTCCTTCATAAGGTTCCGAAATTATAACCCAGTCGCCCCTTTTTTGTATCATAGCACCAATTCCGCCATATTCGCCGGTTGTAATGAACCTCACATCCTCAATATCCGACTCCGGAATATAAACGGTGTAAGGATCAAGAGTTTCGAGCATTGATTTTATACTTGTCTCAACAAGGTTACCAGGTTGAATACCGTCAACATAATTAATATTCAATTCCTTCAGAACAGTAGCATAAATATCGAGATTTTTCGAAATCTCAAAATTATTTTCACTTTGTCCAGTGACCTGTGTGGTGAATATCGTAAAACAAAAAACAGATAAACCAATCAGAACCGGTCTCATTTTTTTCATATTCTTTAAAATTAATATATCTTTCATATTAAAAATACTTTTAATTAGTAATAAACCGTTAACATTTCCGCTAAGCTCAGGGAACGGGGTCATACCCGCTACCGCCCCATGGATTGCAAGATAAAAACCGTTTTAATGCCATCCAGCCACCTTTAAAAGGGCCGTATTTCTTAATTGCCTCTACCCCATAAGTCGAACAAGTCGGTGTATATCTGCACGACGCCGGGAAAAACGGCGAAATTGCCGTCTGATAAAACCTTATCAGCAAAATAAAAAATTTACCCAACAGTTTTTTCATATTCAGATTTACAACGCTCCAAAGCTACTATTATTTTTCTTTCAATTTCATCATAGGGTGCAATATCACCTGAAATATACAACAAAGCTAACACACAGGTTTTATTATTCTTTGTTAAAAAATCATAAAAGGGCTGTTTGTTTTTTCTGTACGCCTCACGCATCCGCCTTTTCAGCAGGTTCCGGTCAACAGCACGTTTAAACTTACGTTTCGGAACGGATATCAGCACCTGAGCAGGATATTTGCCATCAAGGGGGTAATCGAGCCAAACGACTTTAAACGGAAATTGCTTAAAAGACCTGCCCTCGGCAAACAGACTTTCAATAATCTTTTTCCGTGATAAACGTTCCTCTTTTTTAAAGGTTTGCATAGGTAATTAATGGCATTGCAGCTTGATTATCTGCAAAACATAAAGCAATCCCGAACTACCTTAGTTTTTTCTTGATTTCTCAAGATACTGGTCAATAGCAACAGTCATTGACAAAGCGGTTTTCGTCGGTGCAATAACATCAGGTTTCAGACCTGCCTCTTTAAGTGCTTTCACAGTCGTAGGTCCAAAACCCGCTATAAGTGTGTGATTCTGAACAAAGTCGGGAAAATTCTTAAAAAGAGCTTTTACACCTGCCGGGCTAAAGAAAACTATCATATCATACTTTTCAATATCAACATCCGAAAGATCGCTCGCCGTTGTTCTATAAATTACGGCTTTAGAGTAGTTTATCTTATTATCGTCAAGCATTTTCGTAATGCTCAGCTTATAAATATCGGAACATGGCAGCAGGAATTTTTCATTTTTATGCTTTTTGATAATATCCATCAAATCGTTAAAATTTTGTCTACCGAAGAAAATTTTCCTCTTTCTGTACTGAACATACTTTTGCAGATAAAAAGCAGTTGCTTCCGATATGCAAAAATATTTCATTGTATCAGGAATGACAACCCTCATATCTTTGGCAATCCTGAAAAAATGATCTACAGCATTTCTGCTTGTAAAAATAACTGCGGTATGATCCTGAATGTAAACCTTGTCTTTCCTGAATTCACTTGAAGTTACTCCTTCAATCTTTATAAATTTGTAAAAATCAATTTTAAGTTTGTGTTTTTGTACGAGTTCACCGTAAGGCGACTTTTCTATATCACCAGGATGAGGTTGGGAAACGAGAATTTTCTTTATTTTTGATGACGGCATATCCCCTTTTATAAATTAAATCTTCTAAAAAATCTGTAAAAAACTACTCTAAAATCCTAATTACCAACTTAGTAACAACTAATAGCGGTAAGATTTCAAGGGTGCAAAGATATAAAATTCTGTAATACAAAGAATAATTTGATAAAGAAATAGTTGAAAACAATTCCCGTCCAACTCTGTAAACAGTTAATAATAACCAAATTACAAGTCCGGCATACAGAATATTTTTGTAGTTGCAATAAACTGCGATTGTTACAATCGGCAGTAGAATAAGGCCAAAAACCAAATTAAAAATAAAATTCGTCAATAAGATATCCGAAGAGCTATAATAATCTTTAAAAATAATACCAGTAAGATAAATAATCCAGTTTTTGATAATCCATATAATAAGCACCATAAGTATAATTGCCGAAAATAGTTTTATTCCCTGAAGAGGAGTGAAGGAAGGAGGTGCAAAATATACAACAAGTAAATATATGAAAAGCGAGAAAGAAACAAGATAAATAGTGTAGAGCGGTATCGAAATCCTTTCCCTGAAAAGGTTCCCTTCTCTTGATAATTGATAATGATTCGCGATAGCCGAACTGAATACCTGAGAAAGTCTTTTCCTGTAAAAAAAACGAACCCAGGCAAGCAGTACAAGCAGAATAATAAGATGAACTGCAATCCAGTCGTTGGATGTTTTTGTAATCTCAACCGGATTAAAATAATTACCTTT
>CAYOZZ010000391.1:0-9553 GCA_964408535.1 uncultured Bacteroidales bacterium
TTTATAACATTTGCATAAATTATAAAATCAAATGAACAATTTTTTCAAGACCTTTCTTGTCAGTTTCATCAAGCGTCCTGTGACAAGCGTCCACGCTTGTCACCCCACCCCGCCCTTTATACCCTTTCCAGCTCAACCGTAAAATGCCTCATTATAGGTGCTTCCCTGAGAATTTTCAAACCTTTTGTGATTTTATCCCTCCGCTCATAAACATTCTCAATAGCTGCTGCCACATAATCCATATGGCTGTTGGTATAAACACGTCTCGGAATGGCAAGCCTGACAAGTTCCATCTCCGGGTACCGGTTTTCTCTTGTTACCGGATCACGGTCGGCAAGCAAAGTTCCGATTTCTACACCACGGACTCCGCCTTCGAGATAGATTTCCACTGCAAGTGTTTGTGCAATATACTCCTCTTTCGGAATAGCGGGTAAAAACCTTTTCGCATCAATAAAAATACCGTGTCCGCCGAAAGGCTCCAACAATGGAATGCCAAATTTTTTCAGTCTTTCGCCAAGATAGGCAACCTGTCTGATTCTTGTGTCAAGGTATTCAAATTCAGTACTTTCCATCAAACCCTGAACAAGAGCATTCATATCCCTTCCCGACATTCCGCCGTAAGTGACAAAACCTTCGAACATAATGTTATAGACACTGGCTTCTTCATATAGTTTTCTGTCGCGGAATCCGATAAACCCACCCATATTAACAATTGCATCTTTCTTGCTGCTCATAGTCATTCCATCGGCATACCGGTACATCTCCCTAACAATCTCTTTGATTGTCTTGTCCTGATAACCATCTTCCCTGATTTTAATGAAATAGGCGTTTTCGGCAAAACGTGCGGAATCGAAAAAAACTTTTGTGCCGTATTTCTGAGCAACAGCGTAAACATCTTTCAGATTTTGCATCGAAACGGGTTGTCCTCCCGATGAATTACAGGTTATCGTGACAATAATCACCGGGATTTTTTCTATGGGATTATTTTTCAGAACATTTTCCAGTTTATCAATGTCGAGATTACCCTTAAACGGGTGAAACTGAGTCGGGTGAAATGATTCGTCAATTGTACAGTCAACTGCAGTAGCTTTTCTGAATTCGATATGACCTTTTGTTGTGTCGAAATGGGTATTGCCCGGTATGATATCACCCTCTTTCACAAGAACCGAGAAGAGCACGTTTTCGGCTGCACGTCCCTGATGCGTGGGAAGGAAGTCGTTAAAGCCAAACAGCTCTTTAATAGCTGCCTTCATTTGAAGATAAGACGATGCGCCGGCATAGCTCTCATCACCAAGCATCATCGCCGACCATTGCTTGTCGCTCATAGCCCCTGTACCCGAGTCGGTCAGCAGGTCAACATAAACATACTCGCTGCGAAGGTTAAACAAATTGTAATAGGCCTCTTTAAGCCATTTCTCTCTCTCTTCTCTTGTGCTTTTTCTGATGGCTTCAACCATCTTTATTTTATATGATTCTGCAAACGGGAGTTTCATAATATTTAATTTTAAAATATTGTTATTACAAAAAACTGAAATTAAAAATAAGTAAAATAATGTAAGGAAAGGAATTTCGGACGAAATTGTCCTGTTTAAAACTGAAACTCGTCCCTGCGTTTGATATTCAGGTAGCGATTGAACGGTTGATATTTATAATCGAATAAACTCATTAACTCCTGTCATAAATAATTGAGGACAAAGGTATAAAAAGTTTTTTGTTTCCAAACTTTTGACAATTAAAATTTAGAAAATCAATGATGATACATATCTTGAAATTGTCTGGCAATACCAAACAGGAATTAATTAATATCTTATCTGGCGCTTCTGTAAACGGCAACCAATTCAATGTTATTGTCTTTGAAATATTTTCTGGTTTTTTCAAACTCTTTTGTGAAGCCGAGCAAATATCCGCCGCCACCTGAGCCGCAGAGTTTCAGGGTATAATCTCCTGTTTCAAGTCCGTTTTTCCAGTGATCCTGAAAATGGTACGGAATCATAGGGTTCATATATTGCAGTTGTATATCGGATAACTTATAAAGACTTTCGAAAAAGTCATTCAGGTCGCCGTCAACCAATGATGTTATACACCTGTTAGTCAACGGGATATACTCCTTCATTATGACATTGTTATATTTTTCGAGTTTGCATTTTTCGAGAAAAAGATGCACGAGAGGTTCGGTTTTCCCGGGTCCGCCGGTATTTACAAGAAAAATAGCCCCATCACCTTCATCCCTGTTGCGGGGTATTGTAATACTTGTGATTACATCCCTGTTTTTTATCAGTAAAGCAAATTTTATATAAGCATTCAAAGGGTCAATTCCCGAACTTCTGCCATGAAAAAATGATTCCTGTTGTGCAAAAACAGATTTCAGTTTAAGCATTTCCGAAGGTTTAAGCGATCTGCTGCCGTTAATTTTGTTTTTTGCGTAAGCATCATATACGGCTGCTACGAGTGCGCCCGAACTTCCAAGTCCGTAACTGTGCGGAATGGATGATTCAAAATACAACCCCTTTTCAATATCTCTTTCAAAAGAATCAACATCAATCAGACATCCGGTTTTCTTCTCCGATTGCAACTTACGAAGATAGCCGGCATACTCTTTCAACTGCCGGTTCGATTCATTTGCAAGATCAAGGTCGGTATATTTATACGGATCGCTGAATATCAATTCACCGTGAAAATGTGTAAACGGAATGGTCAATGCCATAGAATCGAAAATAATTCCATACTCTCCGAATAAAATAATCTTTGCGTAAAAAATGCTCTTTCCGTTCATATTTTTTCATTTTCATTGCAATAAGCGTCCACGCTTATCGCAATATATCTATATAAAGTTTGCAAAATACTATATTTTATTAGTCCATAGCTCTCAAACCACACAAAGTTTTATCCTACATCTATCTTTTTAAAATCAAATTTCCATCATCAGGTCCTCAAAACCTGCAAGGTTCATCTCCAGCACAGAGTTTATTGCGCAAACCTTACAGGTTTATGCCGTCATCAATCCATCTCCCGTTATCACAAAAAGCAATAAGTTTTTGCTCAATAAATTTTAAAATTTCATCCTTATCTTTTTCCAAATACAAAAGATGAACATTAGGCCCTGCATCCAAGGTGAATGCAATAAATCTGCCTGTCGTTTCCCTGTAATTCCTTATCTCATCAATAATCTTCCATGTTTTTTCATTCATCAAGGTGAAACCCGGATTTGAACTCATCATAAGCGAATGCAACGTCAAAGCCTCGTTTTCCACAACCTCTACAAACATGTTTTTGTCACCTTTTTGTAATGCACCGACAAGTAGTTCAATATTTTCATTCGCCTGTTTGTATCTTGCTTCAGCAAAAGGATGTTTCTCCATTAACCTGTGACCGGCACTGCTCGAAATTTTTTTCTTTTCAGGACTTGTTATCAATATAGCATCTTTAAGACCGTAGAAAACGTTATCTGTTTTTACGGGCAAAGGAATTGCCACTTCATCGGACGAACCGGTAAGGGTTTTCGTTTTTCCCCAGACGACAAATCCCGGCCATACCGATCTTGCTGCACTCCCCGAACCGAGTCTTGCCATAAACGATGCTTTTTGTAAAAACTCGTTTTCATCCTGTAACGTTCCGAACATCTGCTTTTCAATAGAACAGATACAAAGTGCCAGTGCACTCATAGCCGATGCCGACGAGGCAATACCCGAAGAATGAGGAAACGAGTTTTTACTCATTATCTTTAAATGAAGATTGTTAAGAAACGGAAAAAACCGTAATAAAACCGAAAGATATTTCCCGACTCTTTCCCCGAAACCCCTGTTTTCACTGCCCTCGAAATAAAACTCAAAGGATACTCCCTTTTCCTTTTTGCAATGATATTCTATTTCCGTTTCGGTAAAGGAATTTCTTAATGTAAAGCTTACCGAGGGATTTTCCGGTATTTGAAAATTTCGTTTTCCCCAATATTTGACAAGTGCAATATTGGAAGGACTTCGCCATATAACTTTCAAAACGCCGTCAAACGGTTTTATTCCGTTCTGTTTCAATGCATCTTCACTGTATCTTTCCTCAAAATTCACCATACTTTTACCATATCTTTGAACGGAATAACCGTGTTGAGACCTTTGTTGCCGAAATAGTTTTTAATATTTGAAAACGGTCTGTCGGAAGTAACCATAATAAAATCGCCGCCCCAGGCTCCAAGTGATTTCATCTCACCGAAATAGTCGTAAAAAAGCTCTTCCTTGACAGTTTTTCTCTTTAAAATTGACGATATTATCAGCTCATGCTCTCTCAAATAATATTCAAAATCCTCAAGCGAAGGTGCATAGGCAATATTGTCACTCAGTTGCGAAATCTCACCAATTTCGTAATGAAGTCTTTTTTTAATCATCCTGAATGAGGAGACCTCATCAGCCGAATTTTTTTTATTTCCGAGCCATACAAAGTAGATATTTCCGGCATATTCGGGATTAAAATCAACCTTTTCCGTCTTTGGATTTTTATTGTCAAGATAGTAAAAAACAGGGCCTTCGCTTAGTGCACAGGCAATGTCGTAACCTGAGCCGCCGGAAACGGCGAAATGTAAATCGAACGGGTCAATGCCTGTCCAGCCCGCAATATTGGCAATCAATGTCGAGCTACTGCCAAGCCCCCAGTTTATATCGAAGTCGGCCCGGTTAACTACTTTTATTCCGTTCTGTTTTTTAAAAAATCCGTTGCTCAGATTACCGGCGGCATCTAAAATTTTAATCAACCTCTTTGCTATCTGTATATCCGTTGTTTCAATAATCTGAAGTGTTCCGGGCTTAATCCGGGCACTGAACCATAAATCATCGTTGGAGTAACTCTCCCAAAATATTTCATCCCCATTCTCTTCGGTTACCAGCATTGACTGCCCGAAATTTACGGGAACAGCAAAGGCTTTGGCTCCTTTAAGAACCAGATATTCACCGGCAAGCAGTAATTTTCCGTTGGATGTAAATTTCATATTCTCAAGAATAAACCTCCGAATGACCGGAAGCATGGCTTCGTAATTTTTCAAGAAAATCAAATACGGCTTTCACGGTAACCTTTTTATCTTCAAACCACTTCTTGGCCTTTTTCTTTTCATCTGCATCGGCATTAAACTTATTCAGTATATTCAGAAGGTGCATCTTCATATGTCCTTTTTGAATACCTTTAGTAACCAGCGATTTCAGGGCACCGAAATTGTTGGCAAGACCGGTAACCGCTGCAATGCGCATCAGGTCTTTGGCACTTGGATTATCAAGCAGTTCCAGTGATCTGCCGACAAGAGGATGCAGCGATGTGAGTCCGCCGACCGTTCCGAGTGCAAGTGGAACCGTTAAAGTATATTTGAATCTGTTGTTTTTAATTTCAATATCCGTCAGGCTTTTGTATTTTCCTGATTTTGAAGCAAAAGTATGTCCACCTGCTTCAATGGCACGAAAATCGTTTCCGGTGGCAAGTGCCACTGCATCAATTCCGTTAAAAATGCCTTTGTTGTGTGTAGTTGCTCTGTGAACATCAATTTGTGCTATCCTGACCGCTTTCTCAAATTTCCAGGCAAACTCTTCGCCCGTAAGTTCATCATCAATACTGTCAAGCTCATCAAGTTCGCACTCAACCCAAGCTTTTATCAGGCAATCGGGAGTATAGTTCGACAGTATAGACATAATAATCTCAACACGTCTTTCATCCTCGGTGAAATACGGACTTGTCTTTAAAAAGTCTTTCAACCCTGCGGCAAACTCTTCGAGACAGGAATTTATGAAGTTGGCACCCATCGAATCAACTGTATCGAAAGTGGCTTTAAGCTGGAAGTAGTCGTCCATTTTATCGCTCATATCAACAAACTCAATGTCCGTAATTCCTCCGCCCCGTTGTTCCATATTTGAAGTGATATGTTTTGTACGAAACAACAGGCTCTCTTTCAAATCGGGCATCAGCCTAATAAATTTCTCTTTGTTTCCGTGCCAGATAAAATGTACCTGACCGATTTTTTCAATCGAGATTATTTCGGTATGGAAACCACCCTTGTCAGCCCAGAATTTGGCGCTGTTTGAAGCAGCTGCTACGACAGAGCTTTCTTCAATCACCATCGGAATATGGTAAATTTTTCCGTCAATGACAAAATTCGGAGCAATACCGTATGGAATAAAATAGTTTGTAAGTGTATTTTCACTAAATTCGTCAAACAACTTTTGCTTTGCAGGGTCAGGGTGGTGATAGCTTTTAAGCTCATTAAGAAATTCGTCAGGATTGGGAAAGTGTTGTGCAATAATGTTCAGTTTCTCGTCCTTACTCAGTTTTGAAAACCGCTTAATCAGTTCTTTTTGTTTGCCCATAAATATTTTCTTGCAAAATTATTTCCCAACGGGAATGTTTCGGGGTGCAAAGTTAATAAAAAACTTAATGCATTATTAACCCTGCCGGTTTTGAATGTTTTGTTACTTTCGTATTCTTGTCAGGATTAATTCGGGTTTTGTGACTAAGGCTATTGTAAAAATACGACTCAGGCAACTTACAAGGCAAATGGAAGGAATCGGTATTTTCCGGTTTCTGTTTTTGACCGGGCTTGCAGTATTCCTGTTTTATATCGTTTTTAAGCAACTCGGAATTGACTCGAATCACTATATCGTTACAACTTGATGTACTGCAACTGAAGGGAGTCAGGATCCTTATAATCGTCAAATCATACATCCTCTAACTCCTGATAAACCTTTATGATTATATCCACTATATTCCCCCCTTTATTATCTTAATTATTTATTTACTCTGCAGAAAATGCCGGCCAGGTTTGTCTTGTCAAGGTTAGGCTCTACTACTTTAATCAGAAACCACTTGTAACAACAATCTTCTTATAAATAATGCATCCGGTATTTCCGGTTGCTCCGATTCCCAAAAAATAAATTCCAGGCTTCAGAACCGAAATATCAATTGTTGATTCCCTGCCGTCAATATTTCCTTTTTTTACAATAGTCCCGGTGATTGTGAAAACAGAGTAATTAAAAGAATCATCTCCTGATGAAGAAATTTTTATATGAATCCGATTACTTGCAGGATTGGGATATATCCTTACATTTCCCGCATCCGGCACTCTTTCCTCAACTCCAAAAACACCAGGTTTTTCAACACCTTCATAATAATTCAGTCCGCCCGAATAATTCCCGGTTATCAGGTCGAGCCAGCCGTCATTATTCAAATCGGTAATTGCAGCCGCAGAACGTATTCCTTTTTCAATCTCAAAAGGCTCATCATTAATCAGTGTGTGAAGATTGTCAGATTCGGTAAAAGCACCTTCAAGGTTACCCTCAATATTTTCAAAATAAAAAACCTTTCCCTGCTCCGAACCTACAATAAGCTTTGTATCACCCTGCTGATCTTTAAAAAAACAGGGGGTACTGTATCCGTAGTAGGACACTGAATTGTCTGTAACATTCACTTTACCGAGGCTGTCGGTTACAAATGTAAAGACCGGATTTGTAGTCGTTCCGGTATTTTCGTAGTAGTTAAGATTTCCTTTCCGTTCACCGATTATCAAATCGGGAAGGCCATCCTCATTCAGGTCGAAAAGTTGTGGAGTGCTGAAAAACCCGACATCAATATTCTGATAATCTTTGACTGGCCCGGCATACTGTGGAACGGCTCCCTGCCCTGCAATATTTTCATAAAACCACAAACTACCCTCTTCATACCCGATTATCATGTCCGCATCTCCGTCACCGTCAATATCACCGAAAGCGGGATATATTCCGTTTAGATTCTCTTTACTCAGACCTGCGTAGTCACGTGTCACAAATTCAAAGGCGGGATTGTCAGCAGTTCCTGTATTTCGCAGTAGCGCAATGTCCGACCGGTAAACCGACTGGAGCAACATTCCGGGTTTGTAGTATGAATAGATATAATACCCGAAATTTGAAATTAGAAGGTCGGTAAGTCCGTCGCTATCATAATCATAAAAAACGGGGTATGCACCTGCTCCAAGATCAATCATCCCTTCCTGAAGGAAATTATCTTTCACAAGTTCAAAAACCGGACTATTATTACTGCCCGAATTATCATAAAGCCAGACACTTGTGAAGTTTTCGGAAGTTACCGGGCTCGGGTCGAACGGCGAAACTATCAATTCCTTTACATCATCATTATCAACATCAATATAAGCGGCAACAGGCATTGAGAAAAGATGGACGGTATGGTCGTATGACGGAAAAAGGGTGTCATAGCTGGTAATATATGCCTCCTCAAGGGTGCCGCCGTTTATGAGCTGAATAAGATTCGGATAATCAACATCCCCGAGCAGTAGATCCTTGATATTATTGTCATCCGAATCAAGGAACAGGAAAGTGGAACCTGTATGACGGTCTTTTGTTTCATCGGGAATAAGGCTGAGCCGGTTGTATCCACCACCGACACAGGTGTCGAGATAAAGCTTGTTCGACTCCTCATTTTCGGCAAAATGTCCCCAGCAATCCGAAACCTGAATAAAGTCAAGCGAATCGGGAATGCCGTATTTCTCCATTGACCGGTTCTGATGGTACTCCACAAAAGAACCGAGCCCCCAAAAGGTAATAATGTCAATATCTCCGTCATTGTCAATATCGGTTATCCCGGGATAATCGGCATAGGTTGTCAGAATATTTACATCGCCGCCTCCCTGATAGGAAGTGATATAGGGATAGACTTCAAGTTCAAACTCCAGTGTGGTCGTTGAAACATTTTTATAGACCTGAATTCCGGCAAATCCGGGTGAATATGCAAAGATATCCTCTTTTCCGTCCATATTATAGTCAACAAGCTTAACCCATTGGGATAGTTCAGGAAATTTATCACGGTATTCGGGAGCATAGGTATAATCTATGGTACCGGCAGTGCCGCCGTTTATAAACGTAAGAATCCTGTCACCGTTTCTGTCGAACACAAACAGGTCTTTTATGCCGTCAAGGTTCAGGTCAATCTCTCCGAACTGGCAGGAGTTCATCCCGCCTGCCCAGGGGTTTGCATACTGGTTCTTCGACTCATCAACGACATTTACTTTCCCTCCCCTGCTTGCCGATTGTCGAAAGTAAAGTTGCGAACGGACACTGAATGTAAGGAGAAGAGCAAACAAAACTAATACCGGATTTATTTTTGAGTTCATATTTTTGGAATTAAATAAAAGATAAAAATAACTTGTTACAAAGTTACTGTTTTTAGACATATCATATGAAAGAAATTCATTCCAGCACTGCTCTTTTGGATTAAAGGACAGATGCATTAGGGATACTATTGAAATTGCTATAAAAAGATATGTCGTTCCTACGGAACTCTTTCTACTTCATCCTTCATTTCCTGAGTCTTACGACTCTGGCCATAATATGGACTGCCTACGGCAGTGTATAGTTTTCATCAAATCCTTATAAAAAAACCTTTTCATTGCTAATAAGCTGCATATCCGCCTGTTGCAGTGTTTCCAAACATAAAATCCCTCAGTCCATAATATGGACTGCCTACGGCAGTGTATTAAACCAATAAATCCTTATAGTTTTTTTGTTAATGAATACTGGCATTTTCTTTTGCAGTATTTCCG
>CAYOZZ010000392.1:0-3661 GCA_964408535.1 uncultured Bacteroidales bacterium
TGGAATCATTTCTCAAATTTCAATTATTAAAACCGATTTGTCCGGGAATGACAATATGGAATACCCCCGGTTTTTTTATAATATTCCTGATGATAATTCTCTGCTTTCCAAAATGTTGTTGCCTTTGTAACTTTTGTAACGACATCATATCCTTTCTCTTTGAGAATACCAATCAGTTTTTCGGCAATCATTTTTTGTTTATCATCAAGATAAAATACCTCCGAGCGATACTGGTCACCGACATCAGGCCCTTGTCTGTCAAGCTGTGTCGGATCATGAATTTCAAAGAAGAGCTTTGCAAGCTTTTCGTATGTTGTTTTTTCAGGATCAAAAATAACTTCAATTGCTTCGGCATGACCCGTTGTGTGGGAACATACCTGTTCATAAGTCGGGTTTTTCGTATGCCCTCCGATATAGCCTGCCGACACCGAAACAACTCCCGGCTCCTTCATAAAATAATACTCCATTCCCCAAAAGCAACCGCCAGCAAAAATTGCCGTATCCGTCTTCATTTTAACACTATTTTTATCCGGCACAAAATTAAGTGAAATTGAGTTAACACAATGCCTGATATTTTTTGATGTGAAGTGTTCACCTTCAAAAACGTGCCCGAGGTGTGCACCGCAACGGGCACAAACTATTTCGGTACGCATTCCGTCGGCATCAGGTATTCGCTTAACCGCACCGTCTATCTCATCGTCGAAACTCGGCCATCCGCAATGCGAATCGAATTTGTCATCCGATTTATACAACGCTGCACCGCAACGTTTGCAGGTATAGGTTCCGTCGTCCTTTGTATCTACATATTCACCGGTCCAGGGTAACTCGGTACCCTTATGAAGAATAACACGTTCTTCTTCCGTTGTAAGTTTATTGAAATTCATTTCCTGTTCTTCCGTTTGTCCGTAGCCTGTCAATAAAAACAAAGCATTCAGTAAAATTAGTATCAAAATAGTTCTCATAATTACAAAACATAAAAAAGCCGGATTTGTTTTTTCGGAAATAAAAAAACAGGTTCAAGAACCTACAGCTTAACAAACTTCTTATTAACAACTGTATCATCAAGATGTATCCGGAGGAAATAGACTCCGCTTTTCAATTCAGAGATATCAATATCTATTTTTGACTCTCCGAAAAAGCTCCGGCTATTAACAACCCGCCCTTGCAGGTTAAATATCTTTATACTCCGCATTTTAAATTGTTTTCCGGCATCAATTGTCAGAATGTTTCCGGCCGGAACGGGATATATTCTGTAATCGTATTCTGCATCAGTAATTCCGGCTGTCAGAGAAAGAGTTGCCGTTTCACTTTTAACCGACATACAGGTAGCCATAACCTGACAGTAGTAATCTCCTTCGTCGCCGGGAGAAACATTGGTAATAATCAATGTATCATCAGTTGCACCTATAACCGGATTTGTAAACTGATACCACTGGTATCCAACCAAATCATCACTTTCGGCAGAAACAACAAACATTACCGTATCACCTTCAACAGCCTCAACATCCTGCGGATTTGATACTATTTCCGGCTCATCGCAAATCTCAATCAGTGCACTGTATCGCGGATGACTTCCGTTTTCTCCGGTAAAATCAAGTATTTTATCATATTCTCCGGTTACAGGGTCAAACTGAAAAACAACTCCGAGACCGGCAACACCTCCGTTTGTAGTCATACCGTACATTTTTCCGTCAGAGGCAAGTTTCAGGCTGCCGGTCGGGTTTGCACCGTCAGATCCTCCAAAGCTATAAATGACTTCAACAGAGTTTGTTGATGTAAAAAATTTAAAGATTGTCCCTAACCCGAAATCACCACCCGACTCGGTCAAAGCATAATAAACACCCTCTTCATATTCAATCAGTTCACCGGATGGAATTGAGGCTGTGGAGTTTGAAAAATCAAACAGTTCAACATATTCTTTGTCATATATATCATATTCGAAGATAAGTCCGCTTGCATCGGCTCCTCCGCTAAAAGCGGCAAGACCTAACAATTTGCCGTTTGAAAGAGCCGTAAAACTATTTTCATAAGGCTCGGGTTTATTCGGGCCGTTATGAGTAAAAACAGTCCACGTACTGTTCGATACCGGGTTTAATTTAAATATTCTAAAAGGGAAATTACCTGAGCTGCGCCTCATCCCATATAAATTGCCATCTTCGCCTAATGTAAGATGACCTGTGCCGTAACATTCCGGTGTACTCACCACTTTACCGAGATCAATGTCATAGACTCTTGTATTGTAACCACCGGAAGAATTATTACTTGAAAAATATAAAAGTTTATTATTAAAATAGGTCAGACTTCCTTCAGTATTTAAAAAAGCATCAAGAACAATACATTTATTATTAAAATCCACCCACGTTGAAGAAAGAATACAATAATCGTTTATTAGAGCGGGTTTATTATTCGACAGACAATAAATTTTCCCATCTTTATATTTCGGGGTTCCGTAAATCTTCTGCTGATAATTCCCTGAAAAATCATACAGCTTAATTACCGTATCAGTTTCAATATCAAATAAAACAAGTGCTCCATTTCCAAAAGAGGCCCCACCAGTAGTTGAACTTATTATTTTAGAATCCGAACTTTTTAAAAATTCACCCGTTGGCCACACACCGGTATTTATATTAAAGTCATATACAAGACTAAAATTTTCCGTATTCACATTATATGTAAAAATATGTCCATAATTACCACAACAAGTCGTTGCTCCATATAAAATCCCATCTTCTAACTCAATGAGGTTTAGATATGGCATACCGGCATCAAAATCAAAATTATACTTTACAGAATATACATTATTTATATAATCATATTCAAAAATAACCCCCGCATAATTTGAACCTCCATTATAAGTAATTCCATATAGTTTACCATTTATAGGTTCGACCAGCTTAGTCATCGCCCAACTTCCCGTACTGTCGATAAAATCATATAAGTTTGTCAAAGCATTTGTCTCAGGGTCAAACTCAAAAAACAACCCGTCGCCATTTATTCCGCCAAGGTATGTTGTTCCATACAATTTTCCGTTTTTTGCTAAAAAAAGTCCGCTTTTATTACTTCCGTCCCCCGGACTAAAATAATTCAGAACATTATATTCTTTTGATAAAATATTAAAAACATAAACAACACCGGGACCGATACCATAAGCACTATATGTTACACCATATAATAAACTGTCATTTAAAAGAATTATGGTTCCCTGCGGTTTCATTCCGGTCGAATCTTTAAAGTTATACAAAATTTCATATTCATTATTCTCCAGTGAATACTTATAAATTACACCGGTATTATTCAAACCACCCAAGTTATTTGTCCCGTACAATGCATTTGTTATCGAATCATAAATCAATCCTTTTGCATACGAACCCGTTGAATTATTAAAGTTAACTAAAATATCGTACTGATTACTAACCGGATCATATTCAATAAGTTGTCCACTTGCCCAGAACGAACTTAAACAATAGACCTTCCCATTTTTGGCATTTACAAAGTTGTACCAATAGTTTGTTTTTATACTCGGAAAAGAATTTATCACCTCAAATTCATTCAAACCGACATCATACTTAAAAATTTCACCGTTTTCATTGGGGCCACCCTCATAAGTGGCACCCACAAGAACCTGGGAATATGAACCGGATGAGAAAAATACCCAAACAAA
>CAYOZZ010000393.1:0-4461 GCA_964408535.1 uncultured Bacteroidales bacterium
CACAATTACTTAATAAATTTATATGATTATTGAAATCGGATTATATCTTATCCAAAGATTTTCTTAATTCATAGGCGGAATCTTTGTATTGGGAAAGGGTAAGACCGGTTACCCGCTTGAATTGCCCGGATAAATGAGCTATACTGCTATAATTCAATCTATAGGCTATTTCCGAAAAATTGAGATTCTCATAACTAATCAGCTCTTTTGCCTTTTCAATTTTTTGAAGAATAAGATACTTTTCAATCGTTATTCCCTCCACTTTTGAAAAAGTACCCGAAATGTATGAATAATCCGTATTAAGTTTATCAGAAAGGAAACCGGAAAAATTGGTCTTTATATCCATATCTTCAGAATAATGGATATAGTCAACAATTATGTTTTTCACTTTTTCAACAAGCTGTAGTTTTTCATCTCTTATCAACTCAAACCCGACTTTTCTCAGCTCTTCATCAAGCAATTCCACATCAATATCATCAATGCCCGTATTAATCTCTGCTTTTCCCAGCACCACTTCTGAATAAGGAATATCAAGTTTTTCAAGTGTCTGCTTAACCGTCATAATACACCGGTCACAAACCATATTTTTAATATGTAATGTCGAGGATTTCACACGACAAAAATAAAGAATAATTAAACCACCAAACAGGCAAGTTCAGAAAAATGACAAATTCATAAAACAAAACCTCCCGGATAAACTTTGTCATTTTATGATATTGTCTGTTCCCGGGAGGCTTGTCTTTTCTATAAATAACAGTAAGTTACGGCATTTCTCCGCCTGTTTTAAAAACCTCTTTCACTTCCCCGCACTTTAACATACTGTCACCGAAATAGGGATTGAATATTTCACGTGTTTCGCTTACCCAGAAGGCTCCTTTATTATCGAATGCCATCGGGCAAAACTCATAATACAACTCTGCAACCTCTTTGGTCATCACACCGAAAATCTTAATGACCCCGGAAATCTTTTCCGATACGATACTGAAATGCCTCCTTTTCATTTCCAGACCATCCATCTGTATTATTCCGTTCAGATTGTCTTTAATGGGTTTTTGCAGTTGCATCCATTTATTGTGAAGGTCACCTTTAAGCAGTGTCATATCCACCTTATTCAAGGCTTCAAGCATTAACATTGCCGTTTCAACCGCTTTTTTCTCATCCGACTTTACGAATGCATCCTTCATCTTCAGATATTCGTTAACTACAAAACCCAGTTGCTTTTTGAAAGCCACCGGCACTTCGGCCGTTACATTTACTTTGGACTTTCTTTTTGAACCTGTATTTTCCGTTTCCTGAACATCTCCTCCGCCCATATCCATTCCCGGCATTGTGTTCACTTTTCCTCCTTCGGGGTTCATCATACTCGGTTTTCCCGCGAGCTGGGCTGCCGCATCAATTTTAAAGACACCGTTCGTTGCAATCTCCTCACCCTCCGTTAAACCGTTAAGAACCACATAAAAGTTGCCGGCATCGGGTCCCAGTGTTACTTCACGATATACAAAAGAAGGCTCAGTACGGTCCGGGACTTTTACATAAACGACCGCCCTTTTTCCTGTCCACAGAACGGATGATTTGGGTATCAGGATATCGTTCTGCTTTTTCATTTCCGAATGCAGTATTCCCGAAACATACATTTCGGGTTTAAGCTCCAGCTTCGGATTGTTCAGTTCCACCCTTACTCCGGCAACACGGGTTAAGGCATCAATAAACGGGTCAATATATATTACCTTTCCGATATAGTTTTTACCCGGAAGCGATTGTATCGAGAATGTAATTTTATCTCCGACTTTTATCCAAGGCAGGTCACTTTCGTAAGCATCGAACATTGCCCAGACCTTCCTCAAGTCAATGACTTCAAACAAAGGACTTCCCTCTTTGACATAATCACCAAGGGTTACATACCTTTTAGTCACAGTACCGCTGATAGGCGAAAGCAATTCGAAATAGTGCCGGGTTTCGCCGGCATTTTCAAGTTTATCAATCTGCTCTTCCGTCAAATCCCAAAGTTTGAGTTTTGTGCGTGCCGCTTTATAAAATCCCGGACTTGAGTCCTTGAACTTTACAGCCTCAAGCAACTCTTTTTGTGCTGCAATAAGTTCCGGCGAATAGATCATGGCCAGCTTTTGACCTTTTCTGACTTCCTGCCCCGTGAAATTGACAAACAGTTTTTCTATACGCCCACCGAAACGTGCCGTCATCTCTGCAATCCTTCTCTCGTCGGGTTTAATGGTTCCAAGCAGATAGACTGTCCTTTCCGGAATGCCTTTTGTTACGACAGTAGTCTCAATGTCAGCCAGTTTCATTGCCGATTCCGACATCTGTATCTCATCCGGAGCTGCTTCCTCCTGAGTTTTGTTTTCCAGTGGAATCAGATCCATTCCGCATATCGGGCATTGTCCGGGTTCATCCATTTTTATTTGCGGGTGCATCGAGCACGTCCAGATGGTATTCTTTTCGTTTTCAGCCTGTTCGGTTGCGTGGTCGTGTACTTCCGTTGCCCCCCCTCCGGAGCCTCCGAAAAATATCAAACCTAATATTAATCCCACGGCAAGTGACGCCAAAACCAATATCCATTCCTTTTTATTTAGTTTTATTTTCATTTTTATATTTTTTTAATTGTTATTATTAATTTTCAACCCTTCCGGCTCCGAAACCTGCAAGGTTATCTGCCCTCAAGCCATTGCAAACCTTACAGGTTTTGCTATTCTATTTTTCTTCCTTTTCCGGCTCCGAAACCTGCAAGGTTATCTGCCCACGTGCCGTTGCAAACCTTACAGGTTTTGCTATTTCCCCATCAAATATTCCACAAAAGCCACGGCCACATTTTTATCTGTTCTTGCCCGTTGCAATTCAAGTGCATAGTTCAAAAGTTTTCTTTCTATCCTAAGAAGTTCCGCAAAATCGGTTTCTCCGGTCGAATATTCCGACTGCAGGAGTTGCAGGGCCTGCCTTGCAAGTTCCGTTTGTCTTTCATAAAGTTCATATCTGCGTTTGGCATCATTGTAATCTTTAATGATTTTCTCAAGCAAGGTTTCCAGTTTGTTAAGATTATCAGCTTTAGTTTCTGTTGCAACATTTTGCAGATATCCCGCCTCATTTATCATAGCATTGTACTTTTTCCTGTAAATAGGGATAGTTATACCAATCTTCGGAAAAATTACCGCATTTCTTCCCGACTCTGCCGGCTCCGGCACCGGGTTATCACTTTTGCCTGTAAAAATATAATCAACACCAATTGATATATTCGGCATACCCGTACGCCTTGCGCTCTGTTCTTTCGACAAAAATGATTCATACTCGAAATCATTGCTCAGCAGTCTGTGATTGTTGATTTTTATGCTGTCGAGAATTGCCTTTCTTTCACCGGCAATGTTTTCGTCCCACAATTCATCAGGAATGTTTACCGTTGAATTTGCTTCCACATTCAAAAGATTATTGAATGCAACAAGCTTTGCAAAATAGCTGTCTCTGAGTAAAGCGAGGCGATTCTCAAGGTCACCGATCTCCATTCTGATACGCAGTTCGTCAACAGCAGAAACCATTCCGGCTTCAATTTTTATAAGAGCCAGCTTGTTGAATGTTTCCAGGATGGCAATATTCTCTTTTAAAATACCGGTTGCCTTTTTAATGAAATATAATTCATAATATGTTGCTTTCACATCATAGTAAAGCTTTGACCTGGCTTCTTCAAATAGTTCGTATTTGGCTTTTGCCTGCTGAACCGCAACGTCATTTCTTGCACTTAGTGTCCCGAACCAGGGAAACATCTGCGTTAAAGAGAGTTTCACATTCTGAGGCCCCACACGTGTTTCGACAGGCCTGATAAACCAGGCAAATGCAAACTTCGGATCGGGCAGAGCACTTACCTGCGGTCCTACCTCCAAAGCCGCCATATACCGGTTGAATTTAACCTTCAATCCCGGATTGTTTCCTGCAGCGGTTATCAGATATCCGTTCAGTTCCTCCTGTCCCTGAGCCCTGACAACAGTCAGTAACATAATTGAAATTGCGAGATATATTATTTTGCTTTTCATATGTTTATAATCTTGTAATGTATTGATTTGTCTTTATTTACGTTTTGTCACGATTTTCGGCTTTCCTTCGACAAGCTCAGGACAAGCCATCGAAAATCCCGCCAAAACTTTTTCTAACATTCTGCGCTAATAATGTTTAACTCCGCTATGTGACAAGCGTCCACGCTTGTCAATATTTATTTCAACTTCACTTTTTCCCCAATATGTGACAAGCGTCCACTGTCAATATTCATTTCAACTATTCATTACAACTTCACTTTTTTTCAACTGCCTCTCTTTATATGAGCTGTACAGCACCGGAACCACAAACATCGTCATCACCTGAAGCAGCATTCCTCCGAAAGAGGGTATTGCCATAGGTACCAGTATGTCGGAGCCTTTACCCACTGACGACAAAACAGGTATCAAAGCTATTATAGCCGTGGAG
>CAYOZZ010000394.1:0-15568 GCA_964408535.1 uncultured Bacteroidales bacterium
AAATAGATAAAAATATTATTGTTCTTATTGGAGTAATTATATTTCTAATACCCTTAATAAAGTTTCGTAAATACAATTTTTATATATTCAGATATTTAACATTGGCCTCAATACTAATTTGGGTAGTAATTTTCAACCATAAAGCGGAATCACCCACATTTATTATAGCTATGGCGGGAATTGCTCTTTGGTATATTAAAAGCCGAAAAAATATGTTAAATATTATCCTATTTGTTACGGCAATTTTATTAACAAGCCTGTCACCTACCGATATCTTTCCGAAATCGCTGCGTAACGAAATAGTTGTACCATATACACTAAAAGTAGTTCCATGTATATTAATCTGGTTGAAAATCCTGTATGATATGATTGTACTAAAAGAAAGTAAAGTAGAAACAGTAAACATAAACCCAAACTAAAATTTACAGCACGCGAAAGTACAGTATTGACCTTCCAGAATACTTGGCAGACTGGAATACGAGACAATTGAAAAAAATATTTTTTCAAAATATTGTACGCAGGCTCGTCCCCTTCAGGGGAATGAGGGGCGCGACGGAGTGACAGCTTAGCCACGCTGAAAACGTGGACTTACGAAAGTGTAGCCATTTCCTTTGCCTTAATAAACGCTTTTTCAAGCCCGCCGGGATTTTTACCTCCGGCAGTTGCAAAATGAGGTTGTCCTCCCCCTCCGCCGCCGATTTCACGGGCAAGTTCACGGATGATAGTTCCGGCATTCAAACCTTTCTCCTTAACAAGGTTTCCGGAAAGCATAACCGTTAAAGTGACCTTTCCATTATTTACGGCACCGAGAACAAGAAACATATTCTCCACCTCCTTATTTAATTTAAAAGCGAGGTCACGAATACCGTTCGGTTCAAGGTCAACCTTTTGTGCAATAAAACCGATTCCGTTGATATTCTCTACTTTTGCTTTCAAATCATCTTTCAAATTCATTGCTTTTTCAGAGTTCATTGCAGCCATCTGCTTTTGCAGGAGATTGTTTTGGTCAATGAGTGTCTGTACAGATTTCACAATATCCCTGGGATTTTTCAACAATCCTTTCAATTCCCTGACTATTGCAATATGTTCGTCAACATACTGTTCCGCTTTACCGGCTGTCACGGCCTCTATCCTTCGGACTCCGGCAGCAATAGCCGATTCTGAAGTTATTTTAAACAGACCTATCTGTCCGGTTGCCGCCACATGCGTTCCACCGCAAAGCTCCACGGAATAATCCTTGTCAAATGTTACAACCCTCACTTCTTCACCATATTTTTCACCGAAAAGAGCAGTTGCTCCCATCTCCAGCGCCTCCTTCATCGGAACATTTCTTTTTTCATCAAGTGAAATATTTTCCCTGATCTTCTCATTAACAATTTTTTCAATCTTTTCAAGCTCCTCATCCGTAAGTTTTGAAAAATGAGAAAAATCAAACCTGAGGTGTTTGTCGTCCACCAAAGAACCTTTTTGCTCAACGTGACTCCCCAGAACCTGTTTCAAAGCGGCATGCAACAGGTGCGTGGCACTGTGGTTATTTGCCGTAAGTTTTCTTTTTTCGGCGTCAACAACAGCCTTAAACTTCCTTTCCGGAGCAGAGGGAAGTTTTTTTGTAATATGAATAACAAGGTCGTTTTCCTTTTGTGTATCTTCAACAAAAATCTTTTCTTCCCCGTCGGTAATAAATCCCCTGTCGCCAACCTGTCCGCCCGATTCGGCATAAAACGGAGTAATATCAAAAACAAGCTGGTAAAACTCTTTTTTCTTTTCCGTAACTTTCCTGTACTTAACTATTTCGACATCTGCTTCCAGATTGTCATAACCTGTAAACTCCGTTTTATCACTTCCCTCTTTAAGTACGATCCAATCGCCCGATTCTTTTTCAGCAGCTTTACGCGAACGTGATTTCTGAGCTTCAAGTCCCTTTCCGAACCCTTCCATATCAACTTCCATATTTTTCTCACGGGCAAGCAGTTGCGTAAGGTCAACCGGAAATCCGTAAGTATCGAAAAGCTCGAAAGCAAAATTACCGTCAATAATTTTCTTATCCGGATTAGATATCAGATACTGCTCAAACTTTTTAATTCCCTGCGCCAGGGTCTTCAGAAAAGATTGTTCCTCTTCGGTTATCACCTTTGTTATAAGTTCCTGTTGAGATTTTATTTCAGGAAAATGATCACCCATTTTATCAACAAGGGCAGGTACCAATCCGTTCATAAAAGGTTCCTGCATTCCGAGGAAGGTATAACCGTATCTGACAGCCCTTCTCAGAATTCTGCGTATCACATATCCGGCTTTCACATTCGAAGGCAACTGACCGTCGGCGATTGCAAAAGCAACGGCACGCAGATGGTCGGCAATAACACGCATTGCTATATCGGTATCCTCATCTTTTCCATACTTCTTACCGCTTATTTTTTCAATCTCTCTAATAATTCCCTGAAAAATATCGGTATCATAGTTCGACTTTTTACCCTGCAACACCATTGTCAGCCTTTCAAACCCCATTCCGGTATCAACATGTTTGTCGGGCAACGGCTCAAGAGTTCCGTCGGCTTTCCTGTTAAACTCAATAAAAACGAGATTCCATATTTCAATAACTTCGGGATGATCTTTATTCACCAGTTCACGTCCCGGAATCTTTTTCTTTTCGCTTTCGTCCCTGATATCAATATGTATTTCGGAACAAGGTCCGCAGGGGCCCGACTCACCCATCTCCCAGAAATTATCCTTTTTGGAGCCGAAAAGAATTCTATCCTCAGGCACAAACTCTTTCCAGAAATTGTATGCTTCCATATCTTTTCCGAGTCCGTCGGCCTCATCACCACCGAAAACGGTCACGTAAAGATTATCTTTCTTTATCTTAAAAACATCAGTGAGCAGTTCCCAGCCCCAGGCAACGGCTTCTTTCTTAAAATAATCACCAAACGACCAGTTCCCGAGCATTTCAAACATAGTATGGTGATATGTATCGTGCCCTACTTCCTCCAAGTCGTTATGTTTGCCGGAAACCCTAAGGCATTTTTGCGAATCGGCAATACGCGGGTGCGAAGGTTTTGAATGTCCGAGAAAAATATCTTTGAACTGGTTCATTCCTGCATTGGTAAACATCAGTGTAGGGTCGTTTTTAACAACCATTGGTGCCGATGGAACTATTTTGTGATCCTTCGATTTGAAAAAATCGAAAAATGTTTGTCTGACCTGTTTTGAATCCATAATTAAGAAATATTAACAATTTAGTGTTGATACTCAAAAACAAAAAGATTGCAAAATTAATTTATTTCCTTAATTTTGCACCTTGAAATATTTCTTAATTTATTTGAAACATTTTTTCAGATTAAGGGATATAAAATATTATGGCTAAGATAAATTATGAATTTAACAAGAAGTCGCTCCAATTTGAAGAGGTAAAACCTTCGGTTAAGGAGCGGTTACTGAAAATCCTCTGGGTTGTTGCAACAGGGATGGTTTTTGCCACTGTTGTAATTTTTCTGGCCTATACTTTTCTCGACTCACCAAAGGAAAAGATGCTCAAGCGGGAGATAGCACAGTATGAACTTCAATTCCAGATTATTAATGAAAGGCTGAATAATGCCGAAAAGGTTTTGAATGATCTTGCTGACAGGGATGACAATATTTACCGTGTAATTTTTGAAGCAGAGCCTATTCCTTCCGCAATTCGCAAGGCGGGATTCGGTGGCACCGACAGATATTCAAAATTAGAAGGATATAAGAATTCGGATGTTATAATTAATACGACAAAGAAGCTGGATAAAATAGTCAGCGAGCTTGTCGTCCAGTCAAAATCTTTTGACGAGGTATTTGAAATGGCCAAAAACAAGACAAAAATGCTTGCCTGTATTCCTGCAATCCAGCCGGTCAGCAATAAAAATCTTAAAAGGTTATCCTCTTATTTCGGTTACAGGACAGACCCGATTTATAAAGTCAAAAGGTTTCATGAGGGAATTGATTTCTCTGCTCCCGTCGGAACACCTGTTTATGCTACAGGAGACGGTGTAGTTAAAGAAGTTAAGCGGTCGCGCCGTGGTTACGGAAACCGTTTGGTCATTGACCATGGATATGGCTACCGGACGGTATATGCTCATCTTCATTCATTTAAGGTCAGAAAAGGGCAAAAAGTTGAAAGAGGTCAGTTAATAGCAACTGTCGGAAATACCGGAAAATCAACAGCTCCACACCTTCATTACGAGGTTAGGAAAGATAACCGGCCAGTTAATCCTATTTACTATTTCTTTAACGACCTGACCCCTGACGAGTACGAAACAGTACTAAAGTTGTCAACACAACCTACACAATCACTCGACTAAAGGTTTTAGCAGTGAAAGACCGAAAATCCCATAAGTTATTCTACACAATCGGCGAGGTTGCCAAAATGTTTAATGTTAACACCTCATTGATACGTTTTTGGGAGAAGGAATTTGAAATAATCAAACCGAAGAAAAACAAAAAGGGAAACCGGCTTTTTACCCGGGCAGATGTTGATAATTTCCATATAATTTACCACCTTGTAAAAGAGAGGGGTTTTACACTTGAAGGAGCTAAAAAGAAACTGAAAGAGAATAAAGAAGAAACAATCAACAACATTGAGGTTGTCAAAACATTAAAAAAATTAAAACGGTTTCTTTTGGATTTGAAGGAGGATATCTCCTGATAACAAATGCACTCCCGGATTTACTCTTGAGATACCGGTTGATTCGAGGGTTATAAATACTTTCCGCTTGTCAGATAATTCCGTACATAATCCGTAATGCCGTCTTCCAGTTCAGTGAACGGTTTGTCATACCCTGCCGAAACAAGTTTTTTCATATTCGCCTCGGTGAAATACTGGTACTTGTCGCGGATATCTTCGGGAGTATCAATAAACTCAATTACCGGTTCTTTGTTAAGAGCTAAAAAGGTTGACGTTACCAAATCAAGGAAGGTACGGGCTTTTCCGGTTCCGAGATTATACAAACCGGATTGCGGCCGGCTTTTCATCATAAAATAAAGTACATCAACCACATCCTTAACATAAACAAAATCGCGCAACTGCTTTCCGTCTTCAAAGTCAGGATTATGAGAACGGAACAGTTTTACCTTACCTGCTTCCTTTATTTGCTTAAAAGCGTGAATTATAACAGAAGCCATTCTGCCTTTATGATATTCGTCAGGGCCATAAACATTAAAAAACTTCATTCCTGCCCAAAAAACCGGTTTTTCAGTCTGCTTCAAAGCCCATTTGTCAAAATCATTCTTTGATTCACCGTAAGGGTTCAGAGGTTTGAGTTTTTCAACAATTTCGTGATCATCATTATATCCGTACTCTCCAAGACCGTATGTGGCGGCTGATGAGGCATAAACAAGCGGGATATCATATTTAACGCATGTTTTCCAGACACCTTTTGTATAGTTCAGGTTCAGCTTGTTAAAAACCTCGACATCAAATTCTGTGGTGTCGGTACGGGCTCCGATATGAAATATAAAATCAACATTCTGATGGTTCTCGACAAGCCAGATAAAAAAATCATCCCTGTCAACCTTTCCGGTAAACTCCTTGTTTTTCAGATTTTTATTCTTCTCCGGATTATCAAACTTGTCAACTATCACTACATCCTTATGCCCTTCATCATTCAATTTTCCGACGAGAACACTTCCAATGAAACCAGCTGCTCCTGTAACTACAATCATATCTGTTGTTTAAATTTCGGTGCAAAGATAATTAATTGTTAACTGTTCTTCTGCCTTTTGTATTAAATCCTGATTTTCCACAGTTAAAAGATATATTGATTCCGGGCTCAAATATACAATAAAATAACAACCTATCAATCAATTTTGCACATCCTTGTCCTGCAGGAATTGTTGTGAAACAGATGATGTTGATATCCTGAATACCACAGTAAATACCTATACCCCAAAACCTTGTAAGCGCTTATGGAATTCCTCTTTGTAATAATCACCGACGGGAATCCAGTTTTCACCGATAATAATCCGGTTTCTCTCAATCGAATCTATTTTTGGTATTGAAACAATGTACGACCTGTGAACCCTGACAAAAGTATCGTCAGGCAACTTCTCTTCCATCGTTTTCAGAGGCATCAGGGTAAGGATGGTTTTTCCGGTTGTAAATATCTTGATGTAATCTTTCAACCCTTCCATATACAAAACGTCATTAAGGTTGATTCTCACTGTAGCAGTACCTTCTTTAACAAAAAGGATATCCTTTGAAGTCTTTTCTTCGGTTTGCTTTAAGGATTCAACACCTGTATTGTTAATATGGAAAATACGGTATGCCTTGTCGGATGCTTTTAAAAACCTCTCAAATGTAAAAGGTTTGACAAGATAGTCGGTGGCATCAAGTTCAAATCCTTCCACAGCGTAATCGTGGTAAGCAGTTGTAAAGATAACCTGCGGCTTAACGGTAAGAGATTCAAAAAGCTGTATTCCTGAAAGGTCAGGCATCTGAATATCAAGATAAATCAGGTCTATCTTCTCCTTTTGCAGAACATCCATAGCCTCAAAAGCGTTTTTACATAATGCTTTCAGTTTTAAAAACGGGACTTTTGCAATAAAATCCTCTAACAAATCCCTTGCGAGAGGCTCATCATCAACTACTATACAGTTCATATTCCGCATTTTACAATTTCAATCCAAGGTCAACTTTAAAAAAACCATCCTTCTCCTCAATAGTCAGACTATGGGCAAAAGGATAGAGATACTCCAACTGTTTTTTAATATTTGAAAGGCCTATACCACTGCTTTCATCCTTTCTTTGAGATTTCGATATGCGATTTACCACCCTCAGCTTCAACTCTTTATCCAAAACGACCAACTCTGCTTCAATATCAGCACCATCAGCATCAACACCATGTTTAAAAGCATTTTCAAAAAAGGGTATTAAAAGCATAGGTCTAATCTTCCTCCCTGCCGTTTCACCGGAAACCGTAAACGACACATTAGCACCGGCCGGCAGACGCAGTTTTTGAAGTTCAATGTAATTTTTAATATATTCTATCTCCTTGTCAAGCAACACATCCTCTTTTCCCGATTCATAAAGCATATACCTCATCAAATCGGATAACTTTACAATTGCACCGGGTGTTTTATCCGATTTTCTGTTTGCAAGCGAATAGATACCATTCAGCGTATTAAACAGAAAATGAGGATTGACCTGCGACTTCAGAAATGAAAGTTCGGAAGCCAGTTTCTCCTTTTCCATCTCCTGCTTTTGCTTCTCGTTCCTGTACCATTCCTGCGCTATTCTGATAGTGGCACTTAACAGTAGTGCAATAAAAACAGCCGAGGTAGTGGCTTCTTTGTTTCTTTGTTCGCGCATCATCCGTGCCCTTTGAAAACCCATACGGCCTCCCCTGCCCTGTTTCGAACCATGCATTTTCATCATTTTTTGATATCCGGGAGATGTCATCCGGTTTCCTTCAATATAATGGAAATAGGCATGACTTATAAAAAAAGTAAACAAAAGGCTTCCGGCAATTATTAATGAATAAACGACAAATTTTTTACGTGCAAGCAGTCTGGGAATAAGAATAAAATAATTCAGATAGAAGAAAAAAACAACCAGTCCGAGAGTAAATATCCTGTATTGTGGAAAAACCCTATCCTCAGGCATATCAAACAGCAAAAAAGGGAGGAAGATAAATCCCGACCAAAGCAGAATATGGAACAGTATGCCAAATATTTTCTTTTGTGTCATTATTTTTAAAATAAAAAACAAAAATAATGAACATCAGGACTACAAAGGTTCAAAATCGACAGACAGCCTGTTATTATCGGCAGAAAGCAATAAAAACACTGATAAACCGCTATGCATTAACCATTGAGTGATGAGTACCGTGTGTATGCAGGATACGTTTTGCATTCTCAATATCTTCTGAAGTACCCTGAACAATCACCAGAAACTTACCTGCATCCAAATGTTCGTGAACCTTTATGACTTTATCTTTTTTTATGCCGATTGTAGCAAGAAGAGTACCTATTCCTCCGGCAATAATACCAAGGTCGAATCCACCTATCGCACCGAGAACCGCACCGGCACCGTATAAAAATCCAAAGCCGGGAATGGCAAAAGCTCCCACGCCTGTAAGTAATCCTACTATTGTTCCCGCACCCGCACCGAGTAAAGCAGGGGCATCCTTTATGTCCTCCATTGATTTAACATGGATATGATTACCTATTACATCGGCTTTCCCAAGTAACGATACCTTGTCCATAGGAAAGTTATGATCACTTAAAACTTTTATTGCTTCCAGTGCTTTTTCATGAGAATCGTAAACTGCAACCTGTGCTTTCATAATTTAATTTTTGTTCTTACTATGACCTTGCAAAAGTATAAAATAAACTGACAGAAAACATAGGAGTGTACGACAAATTGCATAAATTTTAAAGTTTACGAAACGAAGTAAGAAGGCATAAATGCGTTTTAATATATCATCAGGCTTTCATATCAAAAAACATATTTATCGTTCCGGCTTATTCAATAACGACTTTTGCTTTCAAACCACCACCTGCAACAACCACATAAATACCTCTGTGCAAATCACTTACATTAAGCATTTTCACATTCTCCTTTTCCATAACCATTTGTCCGTAAGAGTTGAATAATTTAATGCTAACCTCCCTGTCAAAAAAGAGATATTCTCCTGTAACCGGATTCGGGAATACTTTTAAAGAGGCATTATAAAACTTTTCAAAGACAGCTCCAGGCACATTGCTCGCTCCCGGAGTGGGTTGGTTAAAGAAAACCCAGACATTTCCGCCGTCTGTCTCACGCCCCATTGAGATATCCGTTTCCTGTTCACCGAATACGATTGTATCAAGTGCGGCAAAACCGGTTGACTCACTGTCAAATATTCCGATTTCCTCACCACTTTTACTCAGTTTGAAGTTTGTATGAAACGGTCCTTGTTCCGGGTCTTTATCTGCCCAAAAAAGTACAAACTCACCCGGATACATAGTGTAATCAGGCATTTGCCATTTTCCCGGATTTTCTAAATTGTCCGTCAAATACTTATCGCCGAGCCAGACAGGAGTATCGTCACCATTGTAAAGCTCAATCCAGTCATTATACTCGCCATTATCATCGGCAATGGTAGTGTCGTTACTCGCCATAAATTCATTAATAAAGAGAAGCGGGTATTCTGAGGGGTACAACTCAATTATTACAGGGTCACACGGCATTTCCGAAAAGTTCCCTGAACTGTCGGCTGCATAAATACGGTATTTTGCAGTAGTTCCAAAATCAAAACCCGGGATAGCACTGCCGAATATTTTGTCTCCGGCTTCTCCGTCATTATGCTGGCCGTCATCATACATCGTACTGTCAACCCAATTGCCTTCATTTAAAGTGAATTTCAGGTTCACCTCTGCCGGCATCTTTTCATCTTCAATAAACGCCGTCACCCAAATATCCGCACCTGCCGAAACCTGCCCGTTTGTTATATATTTAATTACCGGCTCCATGTTGTTCATCTCAAGCTGATCCAGAGTACTGCTGATTCTGGTGTTGATATACGGCTTTAAACCGTAAGCGACATGACCTCCAAGAGGTTCATCGTACGAATTCAAAAAATCGTCATAAGTATAACCGTAATCCAAAGGGTAATACGGGTCATCAACCACATACACTGCTATCATATCCCTTATTTCATCAATTCTCTGCTGATATGCAGGCAAACCGGCATACTCATTTATCAAGGCCAACATATAAAAAGAAAACATGTCACGTAACTCCTGATTTTCCATCACTCTGGTGTATAAAGGCCTGACATTATCACCATGCTTTTGCCAGTCGTATATGTTTCGGGTTCCCCAGTCACGACCTATCCAGTCAATTCCGTAAGTATTATCCATATCATACGGAATGTATTCAAATTTACCTGTTTTAGTATTGTGATAAAGATAGAAATTGTTATTGTTATAAATATACCCGTCCCAGTTACCTGTAAAAATATCCACTGCAATTATTTTCAGATAGTCATAGATGTTAAAAACCTTATCCATTTCACAAAGGAAGTCATCGTCGGGAGTATTATTCAGGATATCAATAAAATGGGCAAGATCGGAATAGTCATCCTGTTGTTTATTGGTTTTCAGGTCATACACACGCCTGTCGCCAACAGTCAGTTTATAATTATCAGGGTCGGAGCCGAGATAATCCAAATCGGCAGGCCAAAGGCATTTATAGAGGTTCCCGTCCTGAGTTCCAAAGCGGGAATCAACAAACTCTTCATCAATATGCTCCACATTAATATATAGACCGTAATAATTATCATTGATGTAAACTCTTACATAGCTTGAACGTGAGCCAGGAATCCCAAAATCCCGCAGTAAATCCCAGCAAAGTTTTGAACGTATAACCGACGGGTCATTATGTTCGCCGTTAAGGTTCATTTTCTCAAGTCCGTGATACTTCCTTCCCGAAACATAAGTATTAAACGAAACTTTAAACGACTTTTTATTTGAATATCTTGAAGTATTGCCCCGCAAGCGGAATCCTATATCCTCAATTGTATCATTTAAAATCCCGTTATTAAAAACAAAGTCGGCGTGCCATTCAATATTGCTTTCAACATTATCATATATCCACTGAAGAGTATCAGGATTAATAAAAATATCAACCCGTGCAACCATACTGTCATTAAAGACGGGAGATTCTTCCGGGAAATTCGGTTGGCTATGGCAAATTGAGATTACAAACCCAAAACCTGCAAAAAGTAAAAACAGCTTTTTCATATTACTCGGTAAAATGGCAAAGGTACTACTTAATAAGTAAGAATGAAAAAATATTCTGTTATCTTTTCAATGGTTTCAGTCTGGCGGATCCATTATAGGCCATTTTGGTTTTTTCCCTTACGGGTTTTCTAACCCGGGTCGGGATGTTATAAGTTATTCCGATACTCGAATAGGAGTAATAATCATAATCGGTACCGTGGTGATAAGAATCAAGTTTATCATTTTGCGACTGGCGAAGGCCAATATCAAATGTAACGCTAAAATCATCAGTAAATTTATAAAAGAAACCGCCTCCAATAATAAAAACAAACTCAGGAACACGTGCTTTGTTTGTGGTTGTTTCCATCCTTTCCTCAAAATATTCATTTTTTGTTGAATTGAACAGATAATTTCCAACGCCAATATATCCAATAAGTCCATAATTATGCGGCTTCCAGGGGGAAAACATATTTACAAAATCCATATTCATTTTGGCATTATACTCCAAAAACTTTGTTTCAAAAGAGATATTTCTCTTTCTCGCTTTAAAACTGCCAATCATAATCTGACCGGAAAAAGAAATAGTATTACTTATACTCTTCGAAATCAACAGACTAAATGCAGGCCCGCTTTCTCTTGATAGTTTTAAAGGGATATCAGTATCATATATACTCAAATCTCCGAAATATGAGGTAGTTCCGCCATTAACATTTACCGACCACAAGTCACTGAAACGTACACCTTGATATCCTCCCCACGTTTGCGCATCACCAGTATAAAAAAATACCAGAATTACAACAGTTAAAAATATATTTTTGACCTCTTTCATATTTACGGTCTCAGGTTAAAAATTTAAATTTTGTGCATAAATATACAACATTTTTAAACAGAAGTCAAGCATTTTCCCAAAACAGTCAATAATTCCCATATTGGGAAATTCGATGGGATTTATATTATTGAGTTTCAGCATATTACTTTTCCAATCTATTAAACATTGCATTAATTCATACTATATAGCGCAAGGGATATGCCAATATGATTAAAACGGAAAGAAAAGTACTGTTTAGAAATATTTTATTATGGTTTTTGTTTGGGAGTGTTATATTATGAACAAACAAAAACCTGAAAGACGGCAATTAACGTCCGCAGTTACAACTCCTTAAAATCATCAGAGCCTTCAATTCTTTCAAGTTCGGTTCCGACTTTGGATTTAAGGTAGGGAATAATTGCCTCATCGTAATTGGCGACAACATTCACATCAAATATCATTGTATTATTCTCATCATCCATATACTCTTCGGTTTCTGTTCCCGACAGAAATCGCCATCCACTGTCATCCTTCTCCTCAGGTTTTTCACGGTACATAAAACCGACTTTCATTCCATCAACAGTGATTTTGTCAGAAACAAGACAATAACCCATCGGAGAAACAAGCTCCTTTATCTCCTCAGGTTTCAGTTTAAATTTGTATATTTTCATCTTTTTCTCCTTCCTTTTCTGTTATTATTCCCTGAATATTTTCTTCTTCCTGATCGTCTTTCCTTAACGGGGTTATATTCAGGCCCTTCACCAATATGTGCAGGCAGCCTTACTTTTTGAACGGATTTACCGAGCAGCTCCTCAATTTCTGCAAACTTCGACTGCTCTTTCTGACTTATCAATGTTATTGCAACACCGTCAGACTCAGCCCGTGCCGTTCGTCCTATCCTGTGTATGTAATCCTCTCCGTCATTCGGGACATCATAATTGATTATCAGATCAATATCCTCAACATCAATACCCCGCGAGAGGATGTCGGTTGCGACCAAAATACTTAATTCCCGGTTTTTAAAAGCCATTAAAACTTCACCCCTTGTTTTCTGATCAAGGTCGGAGTGTATATCTTTTACCGAAAGTCCTGCCCTTTTCAAAACCTGACTTAACTCCTTGGTACTGCTTTTTGTCGAGCAAAAAACGATGACACTTTTAAGGTGCTTAGAGCTTAAAATATGCTGTACAAGCGGCACTTTCTGACTATCATAAACAACATAAGCCACCTGCAATACTTTTTCAGTGGGCTTTGATACTGCTATTGTCACCTCTTCGGGTTTATTCAGGATTTTTCCGGCCAGCTGACGTATTTTTGCCGGCATAGTAGCCGAAAACAAAAGTGTTTGTCTCTTTTCAGGCAGGAATGAAATTATTTTCATAATATCATCGTGAAATCCCATATCAAGCATCCTGTCAGCCTCATCAAGCACAAGAAACTCAAGCTTTTCCACTGCCACATATCCCATTTGAAGATGGGCAATCAACCTTCCGGGAGTACCGATAATGACATCCGCACCCTGCGAAAGTGCTATTTTCTCCTGCGAAAAAGATGTACCGTCCGTACCACCGTACACCGCAAGCGAACTAACGTGTGTAAAGTATGAAAGTCCTTCCATCTGCTGGTCAATCTGTATTGCCAGCTCCCGTGTCGGGACAATAACAAGCGCTCTGATGTGCTCATCTTTTTTGGTCAGGACTATTTTGTTAATAACGGGTAAAAGAAAAGCTGCCGTTTTACCGGTTCCCGTCTGTGCTGCGCCAATCAGGTCTTTTCCTTCCATAATTGCAGGTATGGCTTTTTCCTGTATAGGTGTTGCGGTTTCAAATCCAATAGCCTCTATCCCTTCAAGTACCTGCGGGTCAAAATTAAACTCTTTAAACTTCAATATATTTACATTTTAAAAAACAGATCAATGAATACATTCCATTATAAATCCGGTTTGCAAAGGTAGTAATTTTTGCAAGCAAACTTTGCAAAAGTATGTACACCCATTGCTGTTAATGTTATACAATTACCTTTAATATTTATATGATTTTCCGGATAAGAAATGAACCGTGGTTTTGAGAGGCACAGATTTATGGAGATTATGCCGAAAAAAAGGGTGGAAAAATTTTTGTTTTTTAAAATATTTTGTATATTTGCACAGTCCAAAACAAAAGTTTTCGACTGCAAAAACGGAAATCCCAATCTGATGATAACTGCTATTTTACTGATTTAGGATATATTCAGGAGTTTTTTTGATATAGTGATTCAAAAACAATAAAGGCTATAAGCAAGGCAAAACAACATCAATAACAAAAACAACCCTTTATGAAAACAATATTTAATATTTTAGCAGCAATTGTTTTCACTTTACAATTACATGCTCAAACACCAACAATTGTTTGGCAAAATAATTTGGGGGGTAGTAATGATGACTTTGGTAAATCAATTTTCAAAACGGATGATGGTGGAATAATTATAGCAGGAAAAACTGAATCAAATGATGGAAATGTCACTGGAAATCATGGTGGCTCTGATTGCTGGATAATAAAACTTGATATGAATTACAACATTGAGTGGCAAAAATGCTATGGCGGTTCTGATGATGAATCTGCTATTAGTATTGTTCAAACCTCTGATAATGGTTATGTATTTACAGGTGTAAGTCTTTCTTCTGACGGAGACTTGACTTTTAATAATGGGGGAGCGGATATCTGGATAGTGAAATTAAATCCATCAGGTGATATTGTTTGGCAGAAATCAATTGGAGGTCCATTAACTGATATTGGATGGCATGTCATTGAAACAAATACAGGAGATATTGTTGTTGCAGGTCAATTAGGAAATCCAATCAATTTTAATGATGATAAAGCACTAATTATTAAACTAAATTCAACTGGAGTAATTCAATGGGAGAAATATTTTGGGGGTAGCTTATGGGAAGATGCGAAACATATTATTCAAACAGATGACGGAGGATTTGCATTTGTGGGTGAAGCATACTCAACTGATGGTGATTTGACCGGAAATTATGGTTCTTCTGATTGCTGGGTTGTTAAATTAAATACTGAAGGCAATATAATGTGGCAGAAAAACTTAGGTGGCAGTAGTTTCGATTATGCAGAATGCATAATCGAAAATAGTGATGGGAGCTATATTATGACAGGTTATACCAGATCAAATGATTTTAATGTTTCAGGGAATCATGGGGAAATCGATGCTTGGATTGTAAAATTAAGTTCGACAGGAGGTTTAATATGGCAAAAATGTTATGGGGGAACTGAATATGAAAAAGCTATGTGCATAGTTAACAAATCTAATTCAGGATATATTTTTTCAGGTTCAACAAATTCAAATAATGGCAATGTTTCTGGTTTACTTGGCTCATCTGACTTTTGGATTGTGGAAATTGATAATACCGGTGAAATAGTTTGGCAACAATGTATAGGTGGGTCCCAAGAAGATTATTCATTCCAAATAGAAAATACTGGTTTGAACGAATACGTACTTGTTGGGGTTTCTGCATCAAATGATTTTAATGTGACAGGCAACAATGGTGTCAAAGACTATTGGGTTGTGAAAATAGATACAGAGGTTGGAATAGACGAAAATTTGAACTTAAGACAAGTATTCATTTATCCAAATCCTACAGATGGTTTGATATCAATACAATCTAAAGCAAAATTATTAATAGAAATTAGAAATATTTTAGGAGAGAAGATACTGTTTAAAGAAATTTATGGAAAATGTATTTTAGACATTTCTGATTATCCAAAAGGTGTCTACTTAGTTCATCTAAGAGATCATAATAATAAAACAATTGAGACAAAGAAAATAATAATAAATTAGGACAGCCCAGCTTATAACAACACCTCATAGCACTTGGCCACATTTGGGTAATCAAGAAAAATAATTACAAACATAAAATGAAGTACAAATCAATATAAATTTGAGTACTAAACGGCCACGTGCCATAGCTGCAAACTGTTATGTGCAAGGTGCAAAATCCGAAAGTTTGCATTAAAATTTGGCGAAATAATTCTGTAAACT
>CAYOZZ010000395.1:0-3599 GCA_964408535.1 uncultured Bacteroidales bacterium
ATCAACTAAGGAAGAGTTAATGGCCAAATACCTTGAATTCTTTGGTATCGGAGCTTCAATGCAGGCACTGTTTACAGCCGATGCAACAGAAATTTGTGTTGAAAATACGGTTACGTTCTCAGATGCTTCATCAGGACAACCAACATCCTGGGAGTGGACATTTGAAGGCGGGCAACCGGCAACTTCAACAGTGCAGAACCCGACAGTTATGTACTATAATGTGGGAACCTATGATGTAAAACTGATTGTTTCAGACGGAGAAGATAGTGATACACTGATGATTGAAAACTTTATTTCTGTCAGTGATGTTCCTGGTGTTGCGGCTATGCCGGCAGGACCTACGGAATTCTGTATGGACCCTCTGAATTCATCATATAATACAACAGGCGTTACAGGCGCAACCGAATATGAGTGGAAACTGGAACCGGATAATGCCGGAACAATTACCGGAACCGGAACCACTGCAACAGTTGACTGGGATGAAACTTTCACAGGCGACGCTTCAATAAGCGTAGCGGGTGTTAACTATTGCGGAACCGGAGACTTCTCGGATGTTCTAACGGTTACAATTCACGAACTTCCCGAAGTAACCCTGGAAGCTTTTGAAATGGTTTGTGTATATTATGAGCCGTTTGAACTGACAGGCGGTGAACCTGCCGGCGGAACATATTCAGGCGATGGTGTTACAAATAATATTTTTGATCCTGAAGCTGCCGGAATAGGAACTCACACAATAACATACACCTATGAAGATGCTTTCGGATGCTCCAACTCAGCTGAACAGGATATTATTGTTGATGCCTGTACAGGTATCGGTGAAAATAACCTTGACGGAGTTCTGGTTTATCCGAATCCTAATAACGGAACTTTCAAGCTTAAGATAAATCTGAATTCTTCCGATGTAGTTGACATCAAAATATACAACGCACTGAATGAAGTTGTCTTTAGCAAAAACAATGTTGAAACAAGTCAAAAATTCGTTCAGGATATCAATCTGAATGAATATGCAAAAGGACTTTACTACCTGCAAATAACAGGCAGTGAAACCAATATTGTTAAGAAAATCATAATTCAGAAGTAAGATATTCTGAAATTATTTATTCAAAGACCTCCATTGCATTACGTGATGGAGGTCTTTGGTTTTAAGACTTTACTAAATAACCTGAATCCGGATTAGCTATTGTTTAAAAATTCAGCTTAAATCTTAAAAAGGCAAAATTAATCTGTTGTTTTTCACTGAGACCGGTAAGCGGGCTTGGAAACTTCCCTTTAAAAAACTGATAAATGAAACTGAATTCCAGATTATCGGACAGAGAATAATCGAAACCCGGATTGAGGAAATATCCGTCAATTTCGGGATAATACATTGCAGCCATTGTGACATTAAACAAGGGTGTTATGGGATATTGAACACTCCCGAAAATATTCCAGGGTGTAAACGACAGGTACTTGGCATTCAGGTTTGACGTATAAAAAGTTGCGAAGTTCGTTATCGGGTTGTCTTTTGTGATTTTTGTATAAAGAACCTGAGCCGTAATACTCAGCGAGTTACTAAACATATAATCCAGCGATACTGTTGCACTCAGACCTGCCTCACGTGTTGTGTCGCTGTTGTCAATCGGGTTGAAATATGTTGCCTCACCCCGGAAACCGAAATTTTTAATTGCGCCTGCCCATCCAAGTCCTGCAATATAATCATACTGCTCCATCTCTCCAAGTATAAACTGAAAATCGTAATTCCATTTATTGATGAGCCATTTGCCTGCGACAGTTGCCCTTTTTTCGTGATTTATGGAGGCTGCGAGTTCCAGTGAAGATGCAGGGCCGGTGTAATATTGTACCCTGACTGCATCGCTGCCAGGTTTTTCAACATAGTCGAAATCAAAGTAAGAATATGTGTTGAAGATATCATTTGGATTCCAAACCAATGTTCTTCCCCAGTTAATCCGTTGGCGCCCAAGCTGGAAATCAAGATTTTTGAAACTGTATTTTACATAAAGCCTGTCGAAGGTTGTGTTAAGCAGAAAGTTTTTCTCCGAAAACAGATTCCAGTTCATATTCAGGTAACCGTTATCGCTCTTTATCATATCCGCATATCCGGGAATTAACAGAACAGAGTTTCCGTATATAAAACGGGTTCGCAGTTGTGCTGTGAAAGACAGGTTATCATTTGGAAAATATTCGAAATTCAACCGGTTGTGAAGCTGATTATCAATAAACCAGATATTGTTTATTGTGTCAAACATATTGGAATTCATATAGGAAATATAACCGTTAAGCGAATATTTTCGCTGCTTTTGCTCCTGTGCGCCGGTGTTGGAAACTGTCGCGAAAAAGAGCAAAAGCACCAATACAATCCTAAAAAGACGAATATTATGATTAATCAATGACCTTTCCATCCTCAAGTTTTATCAGTCTGCGGGCTTTTTTCATAACACGTGCATCGTGAGTTGCGAAAATAAATGTAATATTTTCTTCCCTGTTAAGTTTTTCCATTATTTCGAGCAATTTTTCGGTTGCTTTTGAGTCGAGGTTTGCAGTCGGTTCGTCGGCAAGAATAAACTTTGGTTTTGAAGCCAGTGCACGAGCCACAGCCACTCTTTGCTGCTGACCGCCCGAAAGTTTTGAAGGTCTTGAATCCGCCCTGTCGCCGATACCTACCGATTCAAGCAAAGCCATTGCCCTCTCAAGACGCTCTTTTTTCGGTTTATGCTGAAGATGCATAATAAATTCAACATTTTCCCGTGCCGTCAGAACAGGAATAAGATTGTAAGCCTGGAAAACAAACCCAATGTTGTTCATCCTGAAATCGGTCAGTTTCGATTCACTAAGGTCTCCGATATTTACACCGTCAATTATTATTTCACCGGTTGTTGGCGAATCAAGGCCGCCGAGAAGGTTCAGCAGAGTTGTCTTTCCGCAACCCGAAGGCCCGACAATGGCAGAAAATTCCCCCTGTTCAAAACTCAGGTCTATACCGTTTACAGCATGGACGGGAACTTCGCTGTTTTCGTTATAAATCTTTTTCAGATTTTTTATTTCTATGATACTCATATCGCAGTTCTTTATTTTCTATTCAATAATAAAATCAAGATAAATTATCTTTTGCTTCTTCATCTCGTACTCTCTTTCTATCGCCTATCGCCCCATCGCTCTATCGCATTTCGTCCCATCGTCCCTCCCTCTCTCCCTCTCTCACCCCAACACCTGCAAGGTTCATCACGCCCACAGCCCGGCACGCAAACCTTACAGGAGTTCTCCGTCCCATCGTCCCTTCGTCCCTCCCTCTCTCCGTCTCTCTCCCTCTCTCTCCCCAACACCTGCAAAGGTTCATCTCGCCCACAGCCCGGCACGCAAACCTTACAGGAGTTCTCCGTCCCATCGTCCCTTCGTCTCTCCCTCTCTCCCTCTCTATCCCCAACACCTGCAAGGTTCATCTTCCCCATAGTTCTGCACGCAAACCTTACAGGAGTTCTCCGTCCCATCGTCTCTCCGTCTCTCCCTCTCTCTCCCCAACACCTGCAAGGTTCATCTTCCCCACAGCCCGGCACGCAAACCTTACAGGAGTTCTCCGTCCCATAGTCCCTCCGTCTCTCCCT
>CAYOZZ010000396.1:0-15328 GCA_964408535.1 uncultured Bacteroidales bacterium
TGCGGATATGAGACGGGTTTAATCCGTCTCACTTTTTTTGTCGGTGTCAACACCGACAAAATAGTCTGATTAATTACACCAGATTGGCAAAACCCATAAAAGCAAGTGCAAGTATTCCGGCTGAAACGAGAGCTATCGGAACACCGCGCATTCCTTTCGGGACGTCCATAAGGTCGAGATGTTCACGAATACCCGAAAAGATAACGAGTGCAAGTGCAAAGCCTATTGCATTGGCAATGGCAAAAACAACACCTTCCATCAGCCCGAAATCTTTTTGAATGGTCAGAATGGCAACTCCGAGAACGGCACAATTGGTTGTTATCAGTGGAAGAAATATCCCCAATGCCTGAAACAGTGACGGACTCACTTTTTTCAGTATAATCTCAACCATTTGAACCAGGGCTGCAATTACGAGGATAAATGTTATGGTTTGAAGAAATTCTATTCCGAACGGAACCAGAATATAGTGCTGGATAAGCCATGTTGCCAGCACGGCAAGTGTCAGTACGAAAACAACAGCGCCGCCCATCCCGACAGCCGTGTCAATTTTCTTTGAAACACCGAGAAAGGGGCATATTCCAAGAAAGTTGCTGAGTACAATGTTGTTAACAAAAATTGCCCCGATAATTATTATTATGTATGTCATTTTATTATGATTTTAAAATTTAACAATCCTTATGCGGTTTTATTTAATCTGTTAATTAATGCAATCAGATATCCGAGAGCAATAAAAGCGCCCGGAGCCAGAACAAAGACAAGCATTCCGTCGCCCCGGAGGAATTTCATTCCGAAAATGGCTCCGCTGCCCAGTATTTCTCTTACCCCGCCGAGAAGCGTCAGCGCAAAAGCAAATCCAAGCCCCATTCCAAGACCGTCAATGATGGAAGAGTAAAGTGTATTTTTGGAGGCAAATGCTTCAGCCCTTCCCAGTACGATACAGTTCACAACGATAAGAGGGATAAACAGCCCGAGCTGCTCGAACAGTGCAGGAAGGTAAGCCTGCATCACCAGCTCTACGATCGTTACAAAGGAAGCAATAATAACAATGAACGATGGTATTCTGACCTTATCGGGGATGAAATTTTTGACAAGTGATACAACGAGATTCGACATAACAAGGACGAAGGTCGTAGCCAGTCCCATTCCAAGCCCGTTGATGGCTGATGTCGTCACACCCAAAGTAGGACACATCCCGAGAAGCAGTACGAATACGGGGTTTTCCTTTATAAAACCTTTAGTAAAATTTGCCAGTTGATTCATATTCTTTTATATTTTTATTTTCAATTAACTTATAAATACTATTTCTTCTTTTCCACTTACAATGAGCAAGCGTCCACGCTTGCCATGTGTATCATATTTTCATGTACATATCTTATTTATCCTCCTTCTCAAATTCTTTATAAGCCCTTTTAACGGCATCGCAGAATGCGCGTGAAGATATGGTCGCCGCTGTTATTGCGTCCACATCACCGCCGTCTTTCTTAACCGTCAGGTTAAAGTCCTTCGGGTTCTTTCCTTTAAACTGTATGCTAAAATCCGACTTTTTAATATCCATTTTGTCACCCAGACCGGGAGTCTCCTTATGGTCAAGAACGGCAGTATTCAATATCGTACCGTCGGGAGAAAAACCGACCATTATCCATACCATTCCTCCAAATCCGTCAGGTGAATAGGTTTTTACAGCCGTTCCGATTTTTTTGTCACCTTTATATGTTTCAAAAAATGTCAGCGAGTCTTTACCGTCGTCGCCAGGTACCTTAAACTCGTTTCTTATCGTATCAAATCCCGGAACTACATTTTTAATAGCCTTTTCAACCTTTTTTCTTTTCGCTATGGCTATCGGCTCCTTAGTCATAGTGTAAACACCCCCGAGTGCAAGGGCTGCAACCACAGTCACAACAAACAGGGTGATAACCATATTTTTAAAAGAAGATTCTGTTTTTGCCATTTTCTTATGTATTTATTTTTTTCAATCTTCAAAATATCTATTATTTTACTACTTCGCCGAAACGCTTCGGTTTAAAACCAAGGTCAATAAGCGGAACAAATGCATTCATTATCAGGATTGCAAACGAAACACCTTCGGGATATGCTCCGAATACCCTGATTAAAACCGTCAGTATTCCCGCACCGAGACCAAAGACCAACTGACCTTTCGATGACATCGGAGAAGTGACCATATCCGTTGCCATAAAAAAGGCTCCGAGCATTAATCCGCCTGTGAGCAGATGGAAGAGCGGGTTTACAAAGTGGGCCGGGTCAACCAACCATAATATTCCGGTAAATATAACCACGCTGCCAATGAAAGCTGTTGGTATTTCCCAGGTTATAACCTTTTTCAGAAGCATATAGGCAGCGCCGATCAGTATTGCAATAGCCGATATTTCACCAAGCGAACCTCCCATATCACCGAGAAGCGAATCCATATACGAAGGGATATGATAAACAACCTGCTTTCCGTTTTCAAGGAAGGAGACGCCGTTATCCATTATCTGCTGAACCGTTTCACCTTTTTTCAGTTCCTCTTTCAGTGCGCCGAGAGGTGTCGGCCCCGTAATAGCGTCAGTAAGTCCCTTTGCAAACAAAGGTTTTGGAACAGGCCAGCTTGTCATCTGAACCGGAAAAGAAATCAGTAAAAATACCCTTCCGACCAGAGCAGGGTTAAAGATATTTTTTCCGAGGCCTCCAAATGACATCTTTCCGATTGCAATGGCAACAAAAGCTCCGATTATCAGAATGATTGTCGGCAAGTTACTCGGAACGTTAAAAGCAAGTAAAATTCCGGTAATGATAGCCGATCCGTCGGTTATTGTTGCCGGTCCTTTGATAAGGTATTTTTGAATAAGGTATTCAAACAGCAGACTTGCAACCACCGAAATCAAAATTACACGTACTGCGCCCATCCCGAAAAAATAGACGGAAACGAGCAAAGCGGGTATCATAGCATAAATTACGCTGTACATCAACTTTTTGGTAGTTGTGTCGGAATGAACATGCGGTGAACCCGATATTGTAAATAGACTCATATTATTCTAAGTTTTTATATAAATCTCAATTTTATTTTTTTCTTGTTCTCATAATTTTTGCAACCGTACCTTTTCCGAGCCTCAGATAATCGAGCAATTGGCGGTTTGCCGGACAGGTGTAATGACACGAACCGCATTCGATACAATCCATAATCCTCTCCTTTTCGGCTCTTGCAAAGTCTTTGTGCATAACAACCTTTTCGAGCAGCCAAGGCTCTAATCCCATCGGGCAAACCGTTATACATTTTCCGCAGCGGATACAATTACCGGTTTCCCCTCTGTGCGATTCCTCATCTGGCATAATAAGTATGCCTGATGTTCCTTTAACGACCGGAACATCGAGTGAATAGAGAGCTTTACCCATCATAGGGCCTCCGCCGATAACTTTTCCGGTATCCTCAGGCAGTCCGCCGGCAGCCTCTACAAGTTCGGATACGGGAGTACCCACCCTGACCTGAAAGTTGGAAGGTTTTTTGACCGACTTTCCGGTCAATGTAACAACCCTTTCGATGAGCGGTTTGTTCTTTTGAACGGCTTCATAAACAGCGAAAGCGGTTCCGGCATTATTGACAACAGCCCCAACTTCAATAGGTAATTTTCCGGACGGCACCTCCCTGTTAATCAAAGCTTTAATTAATTGTTTTTCAGCTCCTTGCGGATACTTAACTTTTAACGCATAAACCTCAATCCCATCAAAATCCTTTGCCAAATCGGTCATGTGTTTTATAACATCAGGTTTGTTATTTTCAATTCCTATCATAGCCTTGTTGACACCAAGACCTTTCATCAGTATTTTAGTTCCGATAAGAACCTCTTCCCCTCTTTCGAGCATCAGTCTGTGGTCGGAAGTAAGATAAGGCTCGCACTCCACACCGTTGATTATAAGGACTTCGGCTTTTTTACCGTCGGGAACCATTAATTTTACGTGTGACGGAAATGTAGCACCACCAAGACCGACAATTCCCATTTCATTCAGGCGGTTGATAATAGATTTCTGGTCAAGAACAATCTCCTTTTTTATTTCCGGGCTTCTGTCAATACTATCCTCCCACTCATCGCCGTCCACATCAATGATAACAGCCTGACGGCGATAACCGCTTGCGTCAATCACATTATCAAGTTTAAAAACCTTTCCCGATACAGGAGAGTGGACATTTGCAGAAATAAAACCTCCACTCTTAGCAATCAGTTGGCCGACCTTAACGGTATCTCCCTTTTTGACAAGGGGGATTGCCGGAGCACCCAAATGCTGACCGACAGGGACAGCAACCCGTTTGGGAACAGGCAGTACCTCAATAGGGCTATCTTTTGACAACTTGTTTTCCGCCGGATGAACTCCTCCAAGTTTGAATGTCTTTAACATCTCTGATTATTTGATTAAAAAATACTTTTATAATAATTTCCAGCTTCCGTTTTCCTCAACTATTCATCTGTTTTCTTATCTTTTTCCACGGAATCAGGTCCGGGTTTTTTCGTATCTGTTTTCTTTTCCGCCGGTTTTTCTTCCTGTTTCACCTTTTCAGTAAGATTCACCTTTTCAACGACAACCTCTTTTTTCTTTTCGGGATGCTTTACGGCAAGGGTTTTTGCAGGAGTTTTCTTATCTCCGTCCTTTTTCTTCCTCGGCGGGAAATTTATTTCATGAATTGCATTTGTCGGGCAAACCTCGACACATTTTCTGCAAAGCTTACATTTGAAAGGATCAATATAAGCCAGATTATCTTTCATCGTAATCGCATCGAATTCACAAACTTTAAAGCAGGCTGAACATCCGATACAGGCAACGGTACAGTTCTTTCTCGCAACAGCGCCTTTTTCCTTGTTTATGCAACTGACGAATATACGTTTTTCTTTTCTGCCTTTGGGACGTAATTCTATTATATCGCGAGGGCAGGCTTCAACACAGGCACCGCAGGCAACGCATTTATTGTTTACTTCGGGCAATCCTCTCTCGGGATTTATATGGATAGCATCAAAGTCGCAGGCTGCTTCACAGTCACCAAGTCCGAGACATCCGAACGGACAGCCGCCCTCACCGGTGAAAAGACTGTGGGCAAACGAACAACTTGTTGCCCCCTCAAAAGATACTTTGGAAGGTGAATTGATTTTCCCTCCGTTACATCTTATTACAGCAATCAACGGCTCTTTTTCCTCAACCTCCAGTCCGAGAATCGAAGCTACCTGAGCCATAACCTCGTTTCCTCCTACCGGACAGTTCAATCCCTCAAGATTATTTTTCTCGCTGCCCTGCTTAACCGTTGCTTCTGCAAAAGCACGGCAACCGGCAAATCCACAGCCCCCGCAATTTGCGGATGGTAAAGCTTCCTCAACCTCATCAATTCGCGGGTCTTCAATGACCTTAAACTTTGTGGCTATAAAATATAAAATGATTGCGGCGGCAACTCCGATTGCCGCTAACGATAATACAGCATATAATACTACATCATTCACGATTAAGAATATTTATTTCAAAAAAAAACTTGTGTTAAATCATTCACGGTGGCAAATGTAAAAACTATTAATTAGTCCGACAGATTTTTATATGAAAATTTATAGATACGTACGGTGTTGATTATCAATAATATATAGATATGTTATTTGTCCGCTAATTAGAATAAACTTTTTATACGGCTGTATATCAAAGAATTATATTGTTATTTGGAAAGATTCTAAATTCTCCTCATTGAAATATTGTTGAAAGGCCATTTTATCGGAATTTAATACGAAAAAGAAATTTTATGTATATTTGGGCTTTCAAAATACTGAAATGTAAATAAAATCTCATCATTCATGAAAACCCGGGACTACTTCCGGTTTCAATTGCTGTTTTCAGAATTGATGTTTCAGGTTTTGACAGCGGAATTTACTTCATTTTGATTGAAGCGGTAAAGAGGGGATTACCGTACGAAGGTTGTTATTGAATAAAAATATGGAAGCTACATCGAGAGACAAAATAGAAAGGATATTAAAGAGTCAACGCCTTTTTTTTTCATCAGGACAGACCAGAGATATTGATTCCAGATTAAATGCTCTGAAAAAATTTAAGGCGGCTATCTTGAAAAATGAGAAAAAGATTGCCGGTGCTCTTTGGAAAGATTTGCATAAATCCTATGAAGAGACATATCTGACCGAGACAAGCATCGTTTTAGGCGAAATAGACAATCACATTAAAAATCTGAAGAGGTGGGCAAGGCCGAAACGTGTTAAAACACCCATATATTTGTGGCCGTCTTCAAGCAAAATTATTTACGAACCGCTCGGAACAGCCTTGATTGTTGCTCCCTGGAATTATCCGTTTCAGTTGTTAATGAATCCTCTCGTAGGAGCAATTTCATCAGGCAATTGTGCCATTCTGAAACCATCCGAATATGCTGAAAATATTGCACTTGTGATGCAGGATATTATCCGGGAAACTTTTAGTTCGGAGTATATTGATGTCGTTCAGGGTGGCAGGGCAGTAAATCAGGTTTTGTTTGAACAGCGCTTCGACATAATCTTTTTTACCGGCAGTCCTTATGTCGGGAAAGTGGTTATGAAAGCTGCAGCCGAAAACCTGACTCAAGTAGTTTTGGAACTTGGCGGAAAAAGCCCTTGTATTGTTGATAAAAGTGCAAATATTGATGTTGCCGCAAAGCGGATTGCCTGGGGAAAGATAATTAATGCGGGACAAACCTGTATTGCTCCCGACTATCTATTTGCACACCGTTCGGTGAAAGACGAGTTGATAAAAAAAATAGGTGAAAACATTGAGAAGATGCTTGGTCCCGATATTAAGGAGAGTAAACATTATGCACGGATTATCAATACAAAAGCATTCGATAGAATTGCCGGTTTAATGGATAAAGGCGAAATAAAATTCGGAGGTGAAACCGATAAGGAGGAAAAATATATTGCACCCACAATTTTAGACAATATTAAACCTGATGACCCGGTAATGAAAGAAGAAATTTTCGGGCCATTGCTTCCAGTGATGACTTTCGACAAAATTGATGAGGTGGTTTCATATATAAATTCCAATGAAAAACCGCTTGCTTTCTACTATTTCGGGAACAACAGGCAGGCCGGTGATATTCTGAATAAAACCACATCCGGCGGAGGTTGTATTAACGATACATTAATGCACATTACAAACCACAATCTGCCTTTCGGGGGTGTCGGCAATAGCGGAACCGGCAAATATCATGGAAAAGAGAGTTTTCTGGCTTTCAGCAACAGTCGTGCAATTGTCACTACTCCGACCAGGATTGATTTACCACTTAAATACATCCCCTATAGATATTTCAATATTATTAAACGAATAGTTTGAGCCGGCTTATAAAAGCAAAAACCCCGTCTTAAGTCAGACAGGGTTTTTTTATTTTATGATAAGCTATGGATTATTCCATAATTTTGTTTCTTGCGTCGAAAATCTTTTTAGAACCGTAACCTGCTCCGAGTGCCATCAGGATTATCAGGCCTCCACCAATAGGAGCACCACCACCAACAGGTTGGTCACCACCACCAGGTCCTCCACCCGGATCAGGAGGTGTATCGGCAAAAACTGTTGTTAACGGAACTATTAGAAAAACTGCGATAATTAAAACTAATTTGGAGATATTTTTCATAACGATAATTTTTGCAAAATTAATAATGTCTTCCCTTTTACCCTTTTAACAAAAAAAGGTTTCAATCTTTTTCATAGAGACTGCAAAAGTATGAAATAAATTAAATCGCAAAATAAAAACTTTAAAATATTTTTATTTAATGAAACGTATGGTATTCTTTGTTAATTTTGTTTCAGGTTTTTTCAAAAAAAAGAATTGATTTATGAAATATTTCCTGTCAACATTTGTTTTGTTGATTATCCTGTATTCAGGTTTGTCACAAGGTGTTGCGACGATTACGGGAACTATTGGCGACAGTATTACAAAGCAACCGGTTGAGAATGCCGAGATACAAATTCCAAAACTCGGTATGGCAACAATTTCCGGTGCAAACGGCTCTTTTGAGTTCAAAAACATAAAACCGGGGTACTATAAAATCATCATAAAACATATAAGCTACCGCACAAAAGAGAAAAATATAGAGTTAAGGAAGGGACAGAATCAGGTTTTGACTATCCTTCTTTCGACTGAAATGAGAAGATTGAATGAATTTACTATTATACAAAACAGTGAAAGAGAAAATTTGATAAGCAGGATTCCATATATTAAAACCACAGTTGTGCAAAGCGGAATAACCAAAAGCAGTGCCGGCGGAATTGGAGATTTTCTCAGAGGCTCGTCAAATATTTCGGGAATTAGAAAAGGAGGTGCCGGAATTGATCCTGTGGTAAGAGGTTTTAAATTCAGCCAGTTGAATGTAATAACCGATAACGGACAGAAAATAGAAGGCGGTTGCCCTAACAGAATGGATCCGGCTGTTTCACATCTTGATATTGAGGATATTAAAAGGATAGATATCTACAAAGGTCCTTATGCTTTACGCTACGGGCCGAATTTTGGAGGAACTTTGAATCTTATCACATTTGCTCCTGAAAAATATGACGGATTTATTGTCAATGTAAATGCACTTATGGGTTTCCAAAGTAACTGGAACGGAACCAAAGGGAAACTTTCGGTTACGGGCGGAGACAAAAAGTTTTTCTTCGGTATTTCGGGAAATCATAAGAATTATGGAAATTACCTCGATGGAAACGGAAATAAAGTTAATGCTTCATACACCAAATATAATTACGGTGGATTTGCCGGAGTGAGAATAGGGAAAAATCATACCGTCATATTTAAGTATGATGAGTCAAAGGGCAGAAATGTTGATTTTCCCGCACTTCCGATGGATGAGCGAAAGGACGATACAAGACTTATGTCATTCGACTACAAGGGAACTTTTGATAATGGTGTTCTTGATTTTATTACTCTCAAAGTTTACGATTCGGATGTGAATCACAAGATGGATAATAAAGACAGGCCGGTTTCCGATACGGTTGTTGCGGTTTCTGATATTGCAGCCGTTAACAAAGGTTTGAGAGCGGAAACGGGAGTGAATTTAAAAAACGGTATTCTGTATGCAGGTGTTGATTATGAGTATATTACAAAAGACGGTGAACGTGTCAAAAGTATGATTCTGCAACCCGGATTACCTGTTAAAAAGGAAAAGCTTTGGAATAATGCGCTGATAAGAAACACAGGGATATTTACACAATATTCAGCAACATTTTCATCGTGGGATTTTACTGCCTCGGCAAGAGCCGACTTTAACTACGGATCCTCTGACGAAATTGTAATCACTGCTCCTATGCAGGGCGAAATTTACAGATACTCGACCGATTCCATTGAGTCTGATTTTACAAATTTCAGTTTTAATGCCGGTGCAACAAAGCATTTTAACGAAAAGATTGCCATCTCCCTGTCGGCAGGAAGCGGGACAAGAAGTCCGGATATGGTTGAACGGTATATAATTCTGTTGCCTGTCGGGTACGATAAATTCGATTATCTCGGAAATCCGCAACTGAAACCAGAAACCAATAATCAGGTTGATTTGACATTTAAACTGACCGATGAAAAATACGGCTTAATGCAGATAAACGGGTTTTATTCTTTAATAAACAACTACATAACCGGAAAAAGACTTCCTCCGTCGGTTCAGAAACCGTTAACAAAGGGTGTTTTGGGGGTAAAGCGCTTTTATAATGCCGGAAATGCCAAAATGAGAGGTTTTGAATTCATTTATTCTTCACCTGTCAGATTCAGGCTTGGAGTTGATATCTTTGCTGCATATACTTACGGCACAATTAATAATTCCAAAAGATACATTGTTAATGAGCAGGGACAGGTAACAGGAGATGAAGAACTGGTTAACGATGCGCTTGCCGAAATACCGCCTTTTGAGACAACGGTAATAGTAAAATACAGCTTATTTGACGGTAAATTTGTTCCTGCTCTTGCTGTTAGAACGGTCGCCTCACAAAACCATATTTCACAATCGCAATATGAGCAGGCTTCACCCGGATTTGTAACCGCAAAGTTCTATTTCAGGTACTACTTTAACAAACATCTTTCTGTTACGGGAGGTGTGAATAATATCTTTGATAATGCATATTTTGAACATTTGAACAGAAATATCATTGGAGAAAAATACGAACTTTATGAGCCGGGAAGAAGTTTCTGGGTTAATTTGTATTTTAAAATTTGATTGTGGGATGATGTATTTTGTATTAAATCTTTTAGGATTGGTGAGAAAATTTATTAACGTAAATGGATAAAATCATTAATAAAGTTAAATACTATCCAAAATTAATTCAAGTTTTTTAATCAATGTTTTATGTTTCGAGGGATTTGATTTTCGGAGTTTGTCAATATTGAACAATTTCCATTGTACTGCAGGCAATTCTTTTAATATCGGTAACGGGAATAAATCCCATTCAGGTTCACCCTTTTCAAAACTGACAATAAACCTTTTGTCTTCATCGGTTAACTTTTGCTTTATTTTCTTTATTAATGTTTTACGAGTACTAATGTATTCATCATAAGTGAATTCAATGGAAGTCATTCCGGCAAACTGTTTTTTAAAAGCAGATTTTTGATCCTTTAATACAGGAGATACCAATTCACTAATTGGTTTATAGTGGCTAATCAAACTTACCTTAAAACCATCCCAAATTTCATCTGTTATTTCCTCGTTTTCAAACAAAAGTTTTATATCAAAAATATCACGAGGATGTTGCCTGTCAACAGCAGCACAAATTTTACTTCCATATAACTCTCCCAAAGAAACAACATTAATCGCTGCAAACTTTCCAAATTCTTTCTGAACAGTATCCCTTACTTGCATTAATTTTGCAGGAAACACATTTCCTCTGGTAATAGTATTTACTTCTATTTTGATTTGTGCTTTTTGCTTCTGGCAATTCAACTTCATTATGGATCCGCCTTTTTCAAAAACCGTATGCACATAAATACCATCCACATTATTTTCAATATCGGATTTGATTCTGATTAAGCTTTTCTGAATATTTCTCAAAGCATCTCTTCTCGAATCTATTGGCAGGTATGTTAAATCCACATCAACGGATAATCGTGGCATCTCCCTGATAAACAGATTTATGGCAGTTCCGCCTTTTAGCGCCAAATTCTTTTCTCTGGCGATAAACGGAATTACCTGCAATAGTAAATCCGCCTGAGCTCTATATATTTCAGAAATCATAATTCACTCAATTCCTTTGGTATTGATATTAAATACTTAGAACTATAAACACCGTTTTTGGTTATCATTCTGTTGCCTTTACCTAAGTTAATATCGTCAATCTGAATAAATTGTAACCACTGATGATTTGCTTTTTCAGCCATATACAAGAATAAACGTTTTACTTTTACAGAGTTGCAGTCAAGTAGTAGTTTTCTGACAAGTATTGGTTGTAGATTCACCAAACCTTCAAACAGATGATAACACTCTTCCAAATCAAAAAATTGCGGTGATAAATACAAAACTTCCAAAATGGCTCTTTCCGGTGAGGAAACTATTACGGGGATCTGGTCTATCTTAATGGTTTTCAATCCTATATCTGCCGATAAAAAGGATGTTGATTTATGGAATACCTTAATTCTCCAATCATATTCTGCAAACCATTTTGGAAGTTTTGTTTTTTGTTGTGAAAACAAGTACAATGTTTGTCTGTCAAATCTGATATAGTGACCTAATCCATGCAAAGATAATGCGGACAGACCTCCAACGTGTATTTTTGTTTTAATCTGTTTTTGTATTGCATTTAATCCCCCTGCCCATTCGACCTTATCGCCGGGTCTTTTATAAGCTCCCCTTCCTACCGGTTCCAGCCACCCGGCTTTTAAGTAGTATTTCTGTAAATTTCGTGAAATACCAATGCTTTCCAGAAAAGGACCCGTGACTATAACTCCGGGTTTTAAAACATTAATAAGTGTTTTTAATTTAATACTATTTTGAGTAGTCATACTGCTTAAATTTTTACAAAAATAACAAATATTTGATTCAAACACAAAAATATTGCTAAATATGTAGTAATACTATCGCTATAGAAGAAAAAATAAAATATAAATCAATTTGATATAGCTGTTATCACTGGCATTATAATTGTCTAAAACGATACTATTTTCAAAGAAATAAATGTAATTTTGTGTTTTACTTGGGGGAGTGATGGATTTTCACACCTGTCCGATTAACTGGTCAGGCGGAAATCAGGAAACATTTATCGTATGATGATTACAGAAAGTGTACAGAAAAAAATTCAAACTAAGCAAATGAGAAATTTTAAAATTTTATTAATGGCTGTAATTGCTTTATCATCGTGTAATAAGGACGATTCGGAGGTTGATGTAACATACCGGGTAAGCTCGGCATATTCGGAAACAATCATTTCATATACCGATGAAACGGGTATTATGAATACGGATACTGTTAATTTTGACAGCGGAGAAGATATCCGGAGCTACTCTTTTAGCGGTGAAAAAGGTGATATTGTCTATGTTTCAGCTATTTACACCGACTCGGCATCCTCCGTAAAGGTTGAAATCCTGCTTGACGGGAAAATTTACAAATCGGGATCAAGCAATAATGAACCAGGAAAGTATGTTATAGTATCGGGGACAATCCCATATTAAAGATTAAAAAATGTATAATAACTCAAAGTTAATATTAATTGCAGGTTTGGTAATCTTTCTATTGTCGGCATCCCTTTCGGGTTGTGACAAGAACAAGGATAAACCTCCCGATCCGGGACCGGGGAAGATAACTTTTTCTTTTAACCACCTGATTGACGGACAACCGGTAATTTTTGACAGCCTTATGTACACAAATGCGGCCGGAAATAAATATATGGTTAACGAAATACAATATTTTATTTCGGATGTTACACTTTATAAGAGCGACGGAGCCGAAAAAACGATTAAAGACTGGCAGGATATTTACTATGTTGATACAGACCTTGAAAATACCTGGAGTTGGGAAGTTTATGATGACATAACTCCTGGAACTTACGATTCCATTTCGTTTATTTTCGGTATTACCGATAAAAAAAACATATCGTTTATGTATGTCAATCCTCCCGAAAGGGATATGTTCTGGCCTGAGTATCTCGGAGGTGGATATCACTACATGAAACTGAACGGCAAATGGCTTGAAGAGGGACAGACCTGGCAAACAACACCTTTCGACTTTCATCTTGGACGGGGGCAAATTTATTATTCTTATCCTGATTCCATTATCGGATTTATTGATAATTCATTCAGGGTAAGCCTGCCGAATTCCGGATTTTCAATCTCAGCCGGCCAAAGAAAATATATTGAGATACAGATGAATGTGGAAAACTGGTTTAAAGACCCGCACATTTTCGACCTTGATGTTTACGGTGGTTACATTATGCAAAACCAGGAAGCAATGCAGATTGCAAAAGAAAACGGACATAATGTTTTTTCGGTTCGTATTCTTAATACGGAATAATAGTGTATTTTTGCATAAAATACTGAAAAATAAATGACGAAATATATTTCTGGCATATTGATCGTAATAATTATTATCGCCTTTTCGTGCAGAAAGGTTGACGATACTCCGCCAATAATAAATATGAATCCTCCCGACAGCCTTAAACACATATTAAATGAGCCTTATAGTGACCCGGGGGCAACTGCTACCGACGAAGCTGACGGAAATATTACAAACAATATTTACATAACTAATAATGTTGATGTAGATAAAGTCGGGGAATATACTGTTGTTTACAATGTTGTTGATAAACAGGGAAATGAAGCCGCACCTGCAACAAGATGGGTTTTTGTTTATAATCAGGCCTGGAATTTTACCGGTTATTATAATGTAAACGAGACTCAGGTATTTCCCTCCACCGAAAGTAAAGAGTTTGAATCAAAAATCACAGCTGATTCAACTGTTAACTACAGAATCAGATTTTCAAATTTCGGCGGAGATACTAACAAAATTGTTTACGGCGATATCTATGATACTGTCATAATTATTCCTTTTCAGATAGTTGGAATTGATACCGCATCGGTTGTAATTCAGGGCAGCGGAAGTATTAACGATTCGATAATTTCATTACAATATACCAAAAAGGATACTGTTGGAACCAGTCTGTGGAATGCAGACTTTAACAGGAAGTAGATGAACAGGTTTGTCTTCATATTATTTCTATCGGCTCTTTTTTCATATTCCTGCAACAGGGATGACGAACCCGAACTCATACCCGTTTACAAACCGACACCTTATGAAATACATATTCCTTACGGGTTTCCTACGGAACTGAATATTCCGGAGGATAATCCTATGACGGTCGAAGGAATTGAACTCGGACGTTATCTTTTTTATGACGGTCGTCTTGCCGGCAGGGAGGATGAAGACAAATATATGAGCTGTTCATCCTGTCATCTGCAGGAGAACTCTTTTATCATCGGACAGCCGCGTCCGGCCCCTTTCGGACTGGACGGAGTGCCGACACATCACGCTATGCTCCCGCTGATTAATCTTGTTTGGAATCCAGGCCGGTACGGCTGGAACGGAAGTATTCCATCCATTGAGGAGGATGTACTCGGAGTAATAACCGCACCGAATGAGTTTAACAGCACATACGAAAAGGTTGAATCTGCGATAAGAAATATTCCGGGATATCCTGAGCTGTTCCGAAAGGCATTCGGGACACCGGATGTTACTGTTGACCGTATTGCCAAAGCGATTGCACAGTTTGTCAGAACACTGATTTCATCAGATTCAAAATTCGACAGATACCTGCGGGGAGAGGTTCAATTGACCTCTGCCGAACTTAACGGATTTGTGCTTTTTACAACTGAGGAAGGTGCCGACTGTTTTCACTGTCATGGTGGTGCAGGGAATCCGCTGTTTACAACCAACGGCTTTTATAACAACGGAAAAGACAGTATTTTCAATGATCCGGAAGACCGCTACTCAATAACCGGAAACCCGATGGATCACGGAGTTTATAAAGCAACAACCCTGAGAAATATTGAATACACTGCGCCATATATGCACGACGGCAGGTTTAATACTTTGGATGAGGTTATTGACTTTTACAGTTCGGGGCTTGTCTGGTCACCGTATATTGACCCTTTGATGCACCATATCGCAACAGGAGGAAATATGCTTACACCCACCGAAAAAGCAAACCTAAAGGCTTTCCTTCTCACACTTTCCGATACAAGTTTCATACTTAATCCCGATTTTGGCAAACCCGACAAGTTCCCTGACGGGGAATGATGTTTGAATCCTATATTATTTAACAACTCCTGCGGAAAAATCCGGACTAAATCACCTCCACTCCTATTCCA
>CAYOZZ010000397.1:0-8648 GCA_964408535.1 uncultured Bacteroidales bacterium
CATATCGGCGGGTATCATCGCACTGAACTTTATACTGTTGTTGTTTTATAAGGAACCGGACAGACGGAAACCGGATGAAACGTTTTCGGAATCAGTTGCTCATGTATTTAAAAATATCGGGCTTGTAGTGACGGACTTAAAATTTGTGCTTTTTCTGCTGATAGTTGCCGGATTTTGGACCATGTACAACCAACTCTTTTTTACCTTGCCTGTATTTATAACCCAGTGGGTTGACACATCTTCGATGTACGGGTTTTTTCAGGAGTATATTCCGTTTGTTGCGGCAAATTACAGCGATCACGGGCAGATGGAGGCGGAGTTCATCACAAATTTTGATGCAATGTTTATAATCGTGTTTCAGATTATTATTTCTTCAATAGTGATGAAATGGAAACCTCTGAATACTATGTTTACAGGATTCATTATCAGTTCACTCGGTATGGCTCTGACACTGATGACACAGAATGTAATGTTCATAATGGTCGCACTTTTTATTTTTGCGGTGGGTGAGATGACGGCTTCTCCCAAAATTACCGAATATATTGGCAAGATAGCTTCACCTGACAAGAAGGCGCTATATATGGGATACTCTTTTATTCCTGTATTTATCGGAAATGTATTTGCAGGGATAATATCGGGAAATGTATATCAGGCATTGTCGGATAAGCACAGCCTACTGATGAAGGAGATTTCCAAAAGGGGATTGTTAATAGAGGGTAACCTCTCGCATAACGAATATTTTCATAAAGCCGCCGGAATGATGAAAATGACTGACAAGCAGCTTACCGACTACCTTTGGAACAGTTACCATCCGTCGTACATCTGGATTGTAATTTTCAGCATAGGATTAGTTGCCGCAATCTCGCTTAGATTGTACAACCGGTATGTGGTGAAGGGATAATTTCCTGCTTGTTTTTATAAATTCCGGATTATCTCCTTCTTCCGCCACCCATACGGGCACCTCCTCTTGCCCCGCCATAAGAACGTGCCCTGTTGTAATTGGTATTACCGCGGCTGCGGTTTTGATACGATCTGTTCAGTTGCTGCCTTTGTTGAGGCGAAATCGAAGGTCGTTGTTGCGGCTGCGTTGCAGGCCTCGTTGCCGGTCTTGCTGCGGGTTTTGTTGCAGGTTTTTGTGCAGGTTTTGTTGCCGGTCTTGTTGCGGGCTTTTGTGCCGGTTTTTGAGCCGGTCGTGTAGTCGGCTTCTGAGCCGGCTTAGTGGTTGGTTTCTGAGTAGGTCGTGTAGCCGGTTTTTGTGCAGGTCGTGTTGAAGGCCTGTTATTTACGGGGTTCCAGTTTCCGCTTTTATCACGTCTGTAAACATTTCCTTTTCTGTCGGTATAGACATTGTTCGGTCTTGTTGTCGGTCTTGTTTTTGCATTCAAATCTCTTGTTGGTCTCGCTGTTCTGGTTTTAACTCCGGATGTTCGGTGGCGGTACACATTATTGTAAGCCTGTCGTCTGCCTGCATAATATCCGGCTGCAGCACCACGCCTGTAACCATGGTGATATCCGTGACGGTATCCGTGATAGTATCCGTGGCGATATCCGGCATAGAAACCACGCGGTCCCCACCAGTTTCTGTACGGATGAAATCCCCATCCAATCCATCCGTAGCTGATTCCGAATGAGAATCCCCAGCCTGTGTATGGGTTCCAGTGGACGCCAAAACCCCACGTGACCGGGCGCGGATAGTAGTAATGGTGGTACCAGGGGCGATACCAGTAACCGGTGCCGTAAACTACACACCCGTGGTAAGGAAATGACCAGGTGTATCCGGGTAAATATCCGACATAAACCACTTCCGGCGTTGATTCGTAAATGTAAACGTATTTGACGTTATAGGCTTCCGATTCAGGAGGTATCTTGTCAACCTCATCGGGACGGACATCACTGACAGCCCAAGGGCCGTCGGGTTTATCAGCCACAAACCAGATTCCGTCATCCACACAATAATACTCGCCGTTGATAAGTAAAACCGTTTTATCGCTGTTTTTTGCTACCGAAACTTCGGTATCTTTTATCTTTTCAAACTTCGGGTCGCCATCCCATTTTACCTCCACCGTTGTTGTCTTTCTGTCAACAGTTGCAGTCTGTGGTATAACCTGTTCGAGTAATGCATCCTGGGCTTCAGGAGTGCCGGGAATACTTGCCCTGACATCTGCAATATCGGAATCTTCGGAAATTTTTGAAAAACCGGCAGGCAGATCAGCCGGATCAACAAATACCCAACTGCCGTCTTCGAGCGATTTTGATTTATACCATCTGCCGGCAAGCAGTACGTAATGCTCCTGTGTTTCAATATCCATTATGATATCATCTTCTGTATTTGAAACATAGAGCAGTTTTGTGTCGTCAATCGAAGCATATTCCTGTTTGCCGTCGGTGGCAATCAGTTCCGACGGTTTGGTTACAACAATCAGTTCGGGTGCTTTCTCCATATTTTCGGAAATAGAGTCCAGCTCACTGTCAGGGAGGTTTTCAGTGGCAAACTTTTCTATGTCCGGCGGCACTTTTGTGGTTTCAGAATAACCGGAAGTAACATTGCCGGAAGTAAACCAGAACTTTCCGCCTTTAATGTAATATTTATTTTTCTTTTCAATAATAAAAAAAGGCGTGTTGACAACATATTTGAAATCCTGGCCTTGTATATCTTTGATTATCGGTTCCCCGTCAATCGTTATTAATACTGCGGGTTCGGTCCTGAAATAGATGTCGGGAGGGTCGTTGTTAAGCTTGTCAGAAAGAGTATTCAGATTTTCAGTATCCTCAAGTCCTGCAAGTATCCTGTCGAGCGACATAACCATATCCCAAGATTCGATTTCTTCGGTAAGCAGTTTTTTAAACCTCTCGATTCTTGCAGTGTCATCATAATCAGGGAAGTAGATTCTTGTGATATTTATTTCTTCCAGTACCGCAGTACGACTGTCAAAATCGGAAGATATCCTTGTGTCGAACCATAAGGCGCCGAAAATCTGTTCTTCATCTTTTGGAGTAACGGATAATGCCATACGTCCCGACAAAATATTGCCTTTTAATGATTCGAGCTGCGGCTGATATAAAATTACCACAGTCCCGTTTTTCTCAATTTCTTTGGGCCAGGTAAGCCCGGCTTCGTCTTCGGCTCTTAGGGTTTGTAATATGCTGATTAAAACAAATCCGAGGATAAAAATATTTTTCATTTTTCTAATTATTTGGATTTAAAAAGTATATAATTCCATAATTTCCACAAAGATAATGAAATTTCTCAGGTTGTCAACCGGTTAGCAGGAATATCCGGTTGCAATACCTTTATTGTTTCTTCCAAACCGTTAATCGGAATGGTCTTTGTAAACCGTAAATCCGCTGTAAACATAGCATAGCCGGGCAAATCAAAAAGAGTACGTAATTCCAAGCATCAAATTAAAACGGTATGAGGGATAATTGTAAAATTTGTAATAGCGTTGGTTAAGTATGTTATTCAGATTGATAAAGCCCGACAGAACTTTTGAATAGCGGTATTCCACTCCGAGATTGAGGTCAACCGCACCTTTTATCTCTTCTGCAACCTGTGTTACGACTTTCAATCCGTTGTCGTCGGTGCTGTATTGATAAACCGGTGCATACATTTTACTAAAGGTGAAAAGTTCTGCTTTCAAAAGGAATTTATCCTGCATATTGTAATCCATCATCAGTGATACTTCTAACTTAGGTTTGTGCCATGGTTCGTCAAGATTATCTAAAAAGTAGTTGTGATATGTTCCGCTCAGTATAGCATTGAATTTACTTTTGTAGTGAAATCCGAAGTCGGCGATAACCCTTGAATATTTAACCCTGTCGTAAACAACGGAAAACCTGTTGTTCAGTCCTGCTACGGGTGCCGAAGAAGTGTCGTTAACAAAAAAGGGCATATCCTCAACCGTGAAATTGACAAACATCAGATTGTAATCGAAATATTTGCCGATGTGCCCTTTTACTCCGCCGAACTGCCCGAATTTATAGTTCGTAAATCTTTTTTCAATTGTTGATGTAATGAAAATGTTTTCATCGCTCATAGTTTTCATACTGTTCTTTTCCAGATATCCTTTTATTCCTGCATATGTTACCAAAACATCTTTTATTACCTGTACTTCGGCAGTTACCACCGGGTAAACATGAACTGAAGTTGCCGAATCCATCTGCAGGGCCACATCCATTCCGACATAGAAACCGTACTGTGCAAATTTCAGATTGTAATAAGGTTTGAACGAAACTATTCCGCTATTTTCTGTTGCTATGGTGTCGCTGTTGAACCAAAGGTCGGTACCCACATCAAGTCCGAGTTTCTGCTCCTTTGAAAAGTTGAAGAAATTAACTTTTTTATGGATATCGGCATCAAACATAATGTTATGCTCAGCACTGTTGTAACCTTCCCACAAATAATAGTAATTGAGTTTTAAAGTATGATGGAGGGCGGATGACTGTCTGTAGGTGCTTTCATATAAGGTCTTAATTCCCACAATGTTGTATGTTTGGCGGATATCCTTGTCCGACAAGGATATCCCGGGGAAATCATCAGGCTTGTATCCGTAAAAATGTGCACGTTTTTGTTTGTAAAACAGTTCTGAAGAGAAGGCGTGTCTGCTCCCGAATTTTTTCGTATAAACATTGGCTTCCGTTTCACCTGAGCCGGGATAGGCATATTCTTTAATGCCTGCCGAAGATGAGAAATGTTTCAGGTGTACACCGAAACCGCTTTTTTTCGACCGGAGCATTCCCGCATAAAAATCAATATATGGTGACAGGGTAGTTGCAAATCCCAGTTTTACATAATTCCTGTAAAGTTTCGGTACCGACTCACCTGTGATTCTTGCAGCCATAATCGGATTAACACTTAATGGTGAACTGATATTTTTTGAGACAACAGAATAATCAAATTCCGGCTTTTCAATGTTATCCTCCGTTATCTTCGGTGAAATATTCAATTTGAAAGCATCGTTAACAGTAGGTTCATACGCTGAGACCACCGTTACCTCTTCATTCTTTGTGGTATCCTGTTGTGAAAAAAGATTTGAACCCGTTGTTATAATTATCAATAAAACAAATATTTTTTTCATTTGGTAAAACTTTATAATCATTATGTTTTGTGTCGGCATACAATTATTTATTTTTTATCTGTCAAAATCAAAACTCCTGTAACTCAACCGGTTCTCCTTTAATGCTAATTGTATCGGGCACTGTAAGTACACTATCCTTTGCTTTCTGTTTGTCAAGCTCAATCCGCTCCGTTTCAATAATTTCGTTCAGTTTCTTCTTTGCAATATCCCTCAAATCCTCACCGTCATAATTATCAATAATACTTTGAAAGGTCTGCTTTGCCTGAAAAAGATTTCCCGTCCGGGTATAAATATCGCCGAGAAGGATAAAACCTTTGGCAACCCAGTAGTCGTAGCCGGAATAGTCATTTACAAGTGCAAAGACCGTTGTTTCGGCCTCTTTGTAATTTTTCAGCAGAAATTCGATTTCGGCAACATTATATTTTGCCTCGGCACCTGCTTCCCCCTGCGATAGCTTAACTATATCGCTGAACGATTTTTGGGCAAGAGCAAGTTCACCTGCCGACAGAAAAGCCTTTGCCTTAACCATTAATGCATCCAATTTAATATTATCTTCAATCTTTTCGGTAGAGAGCAGCCTGTTTGCCTCAACAAGAGCATTTTCATAATCCTTTATTTTTAGATACGATTTCATCTGCCAGTATCTCGCGTCGGTCAAAAGCCCGGGTTTTTCGGTAATCTCCTCAAGCCTTGCGAAAAGAGGTGCCGCTCCGGCATAATCTTCGTTCGCATAACTGATTGTTGCAGCTTTGTAAAGTGCTGTTTCCGTAAATTCCGACCGGGGTGCGGTAAGTACGTTTTTGTAGTATTTGAGCGACTCATTCTTTTTATCCTGACTGTAAAGACATTCGGCAAGATAAAATTCCGCATTCGTTTTGTAAGCACCGTCAGGGAATTTTTCAAGATATTTGGTCAGAGAAGTTATTGCTCCTTGTGTATTACCGTCAAGATACTGATTTTCGGCAGTAATATACATTACCGAATCCTGCTCGGTAGGTGTAACATTTGCAAAGGAGAGACCGGCGGCATAGGTGAAGTAATCCTCAGCACGGTTCATATCAATATAAATATTACGAATGCTCGAAAGAGCCTCCTTTGATTCGGGAGTTCCCGGAAACGATGAAACAACTTTTTTAAACGTTGCGAGTGCAATTTCGTTTTGTCCGCCGTTGTAATAAATCAATCCTGATTTTAACCGGGCTTTTACCGAATATGAGCTTGTCGGCCGCTCTTTTATTAATCTTTTGTAACTCAGCAGGGCCTTCTCATTATTGTTCATAATCAGATAGGTATTGCCAAGCTCATAAAGCGCTTTTCCGTAAAGTGAAGAATTTGGGAAACCGTTTAGTATTTTGTTGAGAGCAATTACCTTTTCGTCATACCTTTGTAAAACGCCGAGTGCCAGGGCTTTTTGATAAAGACCGTAATCAACATCAAGAGCCTGCATTTTAATTCCCTTATCGTAATACGAAATCGCATTGTCGTATTGTTTCATTACAAAATAGGAGTCGCCGGCACGCAGAGCGGCATCAGCGGCCATTTGCAGATTGCCGGGTTTTGATGAAAGGTATCTTTTAAAATAATTGAGTGCATTTGCATACTCTTTGCGTTTGAAGTAAACATATCCGATGTTATAAAAGGCAATGTCATAAACAGGCAGACTTTTCGATTTGCGTGAGTCAAGAAATTTTTTGTAATAAGTATATGATAACTGATAATTATTTAGCCTGTAATACGATTCGCCGAGCCAGAACAGGCTTTCGGCAGTGACTTTTTTATCACTATTCAAATCCGCAGCCTTTTTAAACTTCACCACAGCTTCCTCATAGTCCATCTTGTTGAAAAGTTCGGTTCCGAGCATAAAAGTCGTTCTCTCGAGGTCGGATTTATACGATTTGCCTTTATTTTTAATGTTTTCGAGTGCAAACATTGCCTCATCGTATTTTCCGGTTGACATTGCTATTTTATAGAGGAATGTGTATGCTTCGTCGTTTTTGCTGGAGTTCGGATAGTCGGCAAGATACTCTTTCAAAGCTTTAATGGCTGTGTTATAAGGATCGAATGAAAGGTCATAGGTTAGTTTTGCGTAGTTAAATAGCGCATCCTCTTTAATCTCCTTATCGAAGGACATTTTAAAAGCCGAATTAAAAGCATTTGCCGCAAATTTCTTTTGGCCGGTCTTAAGATAGCAGGCTCCGAGGTAATACCAGGCATATTGCGAAACCGAATCGTTTTTGCCTGTCGCCTGCTGAAGGTCTTTAATAGCATCAGTATAATTACCTGTTTTATAGCGTACAAATCCCAAAATAAACAAATCTTCCTTTTTCATTCTGCTTCTTGTTGCTCCGCTGTATTGTTCGAGGTAAGGAAGAGCCTTATCGTAATCAGACAGTTTGTAATACGATTCCCCGATTATACGTGCAAGGTCGGGAGCACGTTTTTTTGAGGCATTCTCAAGCAGTGGAGTAGCCTGTTCCACAACCTTCCCATACTCTCCTTTCATAAAAAGTATCTGAACAATATAATAGGGAGCTATTGCTTTGAAGTTCGGGTCATCCTGAAGTTCCCGAAAACCTGTAAGAGCAGTTTCGTAATCGCCGTTCTCATAAGCAAGATGTGCAAGGTAATATTTTGCCGGTGATGCATATTTTGAGTCGTATGCGACAGCTTTGTCGAAGGCATTTTTCGACTTGTTATAATCCTTTGCCTTGAAATAGCAATAACCTGTTTTGAAATAATACTCACCTTTCTGTATGTCTGTCAAATCCGAAATATCACTCTGCTCAAAGTATTTTAATGCCGACTTGTATTTTTTATTTCTGTATGCATACCTTCCCAACTGGAAATATGCGAGGTTTTTTTTCGTATCGGTAGGGTGGTAAAGAATAAATCTGTTCAACTTATATTCGGCATCCTTGTTGAAAAGCTCAAGTGCACAAACCGCATCATAATACTCGGCATTAATCCTTAAAGGTGATTCCGGATTCTTTACCGAAGATATTACGTTACTGAAAACGGTACGGGCTGCACCATACTTTTCTTTGTTGAAAAGTTCGACACCAAGACGATAATCTGCCTCAGGATTTTTGTAAACAGCCGTATTCTGTCCGGAAAGGATATTCCCAAACGCTAAGATAATAATAAATGTGACTATTAACCGGATTTCTTTCATCATATCTACACCCATAAAATCAATAATTTGTCATTTCTCAAACCGTAAAAAACAGTTTTCTCAATTCAAGCAAAAGTAATAAGTATGTAAAGTGTAAATATGTTACTATATCTTAAAATTATAACATTGGATTGTTGATAAGTTTAACGGAGCATTTTCTGAAATATTTTATGCAACTCTGATGTTATAAACACTTTTTTCTCCTCCGTAATAATTTGTAGAAATATGCTGATGAATTTCACTTGTTTTTTCTTTAATTTCATTTTCAGGATATGGTTCTTGCGGCAACCACAAAAGAGCATCGTAAATAGTTGTTTTAACTTGTGCTCTTAATTGTGTGCTTTCTCTCCATCGTTCTACTTTTAATTTTTCTGCTTTTAGTGTTTCCATGGTTTGTTTAG
>CAYOZZ010000398.1:0-7269 GCA_964408535.1 uncultured Bacteroidales bacterium
GTCTTCTCGGTAAGGATTACTCAACATATAAGTTTTATAAAGCGAGAGTATTTAACAAACCTTTTCTGAAACAAAAAGGGGGACGTTATAAAGGTTATCCGTGGCGTACCTTTGCCGGCGGGGTTTACATAGGCGGATACAGTGACCATTTACCGGTTTATATAATGCTGATAAAAGAAGCGGAGTAAACGGTATTTATCAACTATGGAGTGCTTACCCCGTGCTGTTCGGGATTTCCGAATTCACAAGCAAATATTAGCAGGATTTGTAATGACCCCTTTTGTGAACATTTCAGCCATACCTACTCAACCTTCCGGGTTTCCTATCGCAGGGACGGCAATCACTTGAAAGTTTTTAGAAGAACTATTCCTCCCTTTTTATCTCCAGTTCGGCAACCTGGAGTACTTCACCGTTTTCTTCGTTATAAATATATGCAATAATATTCAGGTCGGTTGTACCGGTAAGCCATTCGTCATTAATAGTGTAATAAAACACGTTAGAGTATGTTCCTCCAGCCGCAACGGTTCCGTCATCCGAAACATAGGTTCCGAATGTTCCGTTAACGGCATCTCTCAACACATTTCGATGATCATAATCTTCCCAGTCGGGTTCGGGACCTAAATCCGAATCGTTATTTTTCTGGGCTGCAATGATATGGTCTTCCACGAGATAAACCACGATTTTATACTTTCCTTCAAGAGGTTGTAAAATTGAGGATGAAATATTTATCAGGACAGCTTTTTTATTCGGGAAGTAGGTGTTTTTTACCTTCATATTAATTACATTGTCCTTTGCCATCTCAAGGTTAACGGCGGCTTCCCAGTCACCGGTTATATAATAAAGAATTATATTCCCGTTATATTTTACTCTGTTAACAGTAGCAGAAGGGTTAAACGGATGGTCGAAATAGTTGAAAAGTTCATCACCCGTAGGACATCTGAAATCGGTAGTGTAAAGACCTGTTTCGTCAGGTTCAGCCTGATATCCGGCGTGAATTCCATAAATAATCAACCTGTGGTTAAAATCCTCTGCCCACTGGTGAGCAGCATTGCCGGCAGTAGGGCAGTTTACACATTTGTGCCCGGTGAAGTCTTCAAGCAGAACCTGTTTTTGCGTAACCGATACAGAATCCATATAAAACAGTGTGTCATTGATATTTTCCGGAATATCCTGAACACTAACTATTTTAAGAGGTTCGTCAATTTTATCGCAGGCAGTCCATCCCGCCAGAATAACAACTGCTATCAATATAAGGTGAAATCTGTTTTTCATAACATTCATTTATTTAATCATTCACACATTCAATAATTACCTGCCGGATTAGAAAGAGCTTGTCAAAGTAATAGTCAAACCGGTAGAATTCGGCACATACCGGCAGACACCTCCGATACACAGCAAACCTTCACGTTGTCTGCCGTATCGCAATGCGATTCTGTTAGTGCCTTTTGTATATCCCACTGCGATATTATAGTAATGAATTTTCATATCGCTGTTATCATTTCCGTAATTCCATTCGTCCATGACAGCAAACGACCATTTGGGAGCAACATTATACTCAAGTGTCATTGCAGCCCAGTTGCCTTTATCTTCCTTAGTCCATAATCCCTGCATTTCAACCCTTAACGATTTTTTACGGCTGAATTTATAGGTCATATCCAAAACACCGATGTGGGCATAGACAATTTCATCTTTGTCGTAAATCTCATCTTCAATCACATGTTTATTATATTCTTGATTATAATAAACCGCTTTTGCCTTAAATGTTTTATTGAATTTGTGTTCAAACTTAACACTAAGGTCTCTGTAATACGGTATATCTCCAAAAGAAAAGAAGTTGGATTTATAACCGTCTGTTCCGGTTGAGTCAATAGGAATATCCGGAGAAATCCGTTCCTTTTTTATTGAATTTGCGAGGGAGTAATTTACTGTAATTGTTGTTCCGTATTTACCACCGAGTACCGACTTCTTCGGAATTGTATAGACAACTTCCCCCTGTAAACCGAATTCACCGTTTGGCTGGGTGGCATAAGGATACATTGCTGCAAAACTGTACTGATGTACCTTTGTAGTAGCAGGAAGATAATTTATATCGAGCATCGGCGGATTTCCCGATTCGGTAAGCTTCGATTTATAGCTCATATTGTTGATCCACTTTGTGGAAAAGAATATCCCGAAACCTTTCTTTGAAAATGAGACCGTTGAGTACAAAGCCTGACCTTTAAGATAGATATAGTTGTTTGTTGCGTTCGGGTCGTTTCCTTTTTCGGCATATTCGGCATAGAGGCTGAATCCTCCGTTTGCAATATTCATTCTTGCAGCCCAGCTTCCCACATTATGCGGCAGATTATATTGATATGTCGTTTTTTTAACCCAGTTTACAGTGTCATAACCGGTTATTACCGTATAAACAGAGTCTCTTGTGAAACCCATTGTAGGAACTTTCTCATATTTACTTACGAAACTACCGCCGAGGGTGATCTTGGTTTTGGCGTTGTTCATCCCTTTAAACATATCATTGAGATAAAAATCACCGTCAATACCTTTCACTATTCCCCTGCTGTCAGGAGTATAAGGCTCCCAAAAGTATCTCTGAACGCCGATTAAACCTTTTATCATAACACCTTTGGCCGGCGAATATTTGGCATTGAAGCCGTAAATGTTATTGTCGTAACCGAGTGTCCACTCTTCCCAGCCTCTCAAAATCAGTCCGCTGCCAAACTGTTCGTAAAAATGACCTGCCGTCATTTCAAGGTTGCCAATCTTGTAATTTACATTCCAGTACGGAACACCTATTCCTTCATATCTCGGATCGTAACCTACCATAGGATTCAGAAATCCTTCAACACGCATATAAGCACTGAAATTACCGTTAGTGTATCTAACGTTTGTGAAACCATTCATCCCGAATTTTTTGTAATTGAGAGTCGAGTCGGTAATTCCGAGCTTTGAGTCTTCACTGTACACCTGAGCATCAATCTGCGTATTTCCCGATACTTTGGCTCCTTCCGGAAAACTTTGCGAATACGAAAAAAGAGGAAGAAAAAATAATGCCGGTAATAGTCTCTGTAAAATATTTCCGTGTTTCAATTTGTCGTCCTTTAAAAAGTTTAACAATATGATTTTTTAACAATAAAGAAGCTATTTGATTTTTTCTCCTTTAATGATTTTTTCGACTATTTCGATGTATTCTTCTTCATCACCATCAAGGTAACCGATATGTTGCCAGACGATTTCTCCTTTTCCATTCAGGATGAATGTGTGTGGAGGTACGTTTACACCCATAGCTCTTTTAAAGTCGCCGTTTACATCAAGAAGGAAATTAAACTCCCAGCCTTTACCGTTTACAAACGGCTGAACCCTGCTGCTTGACCTTGAATTGTCAATCGAAACGGAATAGAGTTTTACACCCGTTTCATCAACCCAGTCTTCGTAAACATCATTTATGGCATCATGCTCTTTAATGCAGGGTTTACACCAGGTAGCCCAGAAACAAATAATAACGGGTTTCCCATCGTTTGAAATATCTGCAGTGTTAAATGTTGTGCCGTCAAGGGTTTTAACTTCAACAGAAGGAACTTTCTGTCCTGTTTTTTCTTCATTCTGCGAATAAACTGCCGTTATAAACAGAGTTAGCAGGCTTAATAACAATACTTTTTTCATGTGTTTGATTTTATTTATAAAAAATTCAGTTTATCGTTACTTATGCAAAAACCGGTCCCAAAAAGAACAAAACATTTTTCAGACAAAGCAACCGTTAATAAAGTTGTCTGAAAAAACAAATGATTTTACATCACCATATAGACTTCCAGGATTTTTGTTTCATTATTCGGATAAATTTCAACATCTTCAAAAACAGCAGGGATAAGTAAAGCTTCCCCCTTTTTCACTGTCAGGGATTCGGAGCCGTACCTGAGTTCATATTCGCCTTCAACACAAAGATGAATTACAAATGAATCGAGTTCGCTGTAATCTTTTTTTATTGCTTGTGTTAAATGAATTATATTTGTGGTGAAATAGGGGCTCTCAACCAGCTTAACCGTTTTATTCTCCTTATCTTCATATTTTGTTTTGTAATCTTTATAAACGTTATAGTCAATGGCATCAACAGCAAGTTCGGTATGCAGTTCTCTTGTGAACCCGGCAGCATCAATTCTGTCCCAGTCGTAAATACGGTAGGTCGTATCAGAGGTCTGCTGAATCTCGGCAAGCAATAGTCCCGGTCCCAGAGCGTGAACCCTGCCTGCCGGGATATAAAAGACATCACCGGTTTTTACCTTCTCAAAATTGAGTATTGATTTGAGTGTTTTATTTTCAAGATGTTCGAGATACTCGTTTTTGTCAACTTTTTTATTAAAACCGCTAATCAACTCTGCACCTTCGTCGGCTTGCAGGATATACCACATTTCCGTTTTTCCCATTCCCTCATTACGTTTTGCGGCAAGTTCATCATCGGGGTGCACCTGAATGGAGAGCCAGTCGTTTGCATCAATAAATTTAACAAGAATGGGAAACTCATTTCCGAATTTCAGGAAAATCTTTTCTCCCACAAGGTCGCCCATATAAATTTCGACTATTTCGTTCAGACTGTTGCCGGCAAGCCAGCCGTTCAGAATTTCCGTCTCATTCTCTTCAACACCCGAAAGCACCCAGGCCTCACCACAGTTCGGCAGTGGTGAAAAATCCATATTTAATACGGTCTTTATTTTATTTCCTCCCCATATCTTATCTTTAAAAAGAGGTTTGAATTTCAGCGGATACAATTTGCTCATAACAAAATTATTTGAGAGGCCAAAAATAGTAAAATCATAAGAATATCGAATTCTTAATATTTATAGGTGAATAAATATTAATTTAATATGTAAGGGGTAAGCGCAAAATTACAGGATTTTATTACTTTTGTCTGATACAAATAGATATCTTTGCGCTCGTGAAAAATCTGATGAAGATATTAAAATATGTTATTCCTTACTGGGGAATTTCAGCTGTAAGTGTGCTGTTTAATATCCTTAGCGTTCTTTTTTCGCTGGCTTCTTTCGCCTTTTTTATTCCCGTTCTTGATATTCTTTTCAACCAAACCGAGAAAGTTCTGAAAGTTCCTGCTCCGGTGACACTCAACGCTTTTCTGACTTTCGACAAAGATTTGCTGAGAGACAATTTTTATTACAGGATAAATGAGGTTATCAATACATACGGTGAGCAAAAAGCGCTGTTTTACATTTCGATTGCAATAATCTCGCTTTTTTTTCTTAAAAATCTTTTTCGCTATCTTGCGATGTTTTTCCTCGCTGTTGTTCGTAACGGAGTTGTAAAAGACCTGCGAAATGATCTTTACCGGAAAATACTCATATTGCCCCTCTCGTATTTTACAGAGCAGCGCAAAGGCGATATTATGGCAAGAATGACAACTGATGTACAGGAGGTAGAGTGGTCCATTATGACATCATTGGAGATGATATTCCGGGAACCGATTACAATCATTTCATTTTTAATTACACTTTTCGTCATTAGTCCTATGCTGACGTTGTTTGTTCTGGTTTTACTGCCTGTCAGCGGTTTTCTTATCGGCAGAATAGGTAAAAGCCTGAAAAGGACATCAGAAAAGGGACAGAAAAAGATGGGAGTTATTCTTTCGCAAATTGAGGAGACTATTTCGGGACTGAGAATAATCAAAGCTTTCAATGCAATTGATTTTATTGATAAAAGGTTTCACGAAACAAACAACGAATATACAAAAATAATGACCAGACTCTATCGCAAACGTGATCTTGCTTCACCAATGAGTGAGTTTCTCGGCGCGGTTGTGATGGTCATTGTAATATGGTATGGCGGCCGTATGGTTTTGAGTTCCGACTCTTCAATCAGCGGCTCTGTTTTTATTGTCTATCTCGGTATATTTTCACAGCTTATCCCACCTGCAAAAAGCATTACCCAGGCGATATATAATGTTCAGAAAGGCTCTGCCTCGGTTGACAGGATTCAGCAGGTTTTGAAAGCACCAGAAGTGATTGAGGAAAAACCCGGCGCTATACATCTTGATGAGTTTAAAAGTGAAATTGAATATCGCAATCTGAGCTTTAAGTATGAAAATGAGTTTGTTCTTAAAGATATAAACCTTAAAATCAAAAAGGGGAAAACCATTGCTATTGTAGGTGCTTCCGGCGGAGGAAAATCCACTATGGTTGACCTGTTGCCGAGATTTTATGACCCCGTTGAGGGTGAACTCCTAATTGACGGAATAAACATTAAAGATTATATTATTTCCGACGTCAGGAAACTGATGGGTATTGTTACGCAGGAATCAATCCTCTTTAACGATACCGTTTTCAATAACATCGCTTTCGGTAAGGAAGATGCAACAGAGGAGGAGGTAATCGAGGCTGCAAAGATTGCCAATGCGCACGATTTTATCGTTAAGATGGAAAAGGGTTACAGCTCAACCATCGGCGACCGCGGCACTAAACTTTCCGGTGGACAGAGGCAAAGGTTGAGCATAGCAAGAGCGGTGTTGAGAAATCCGCAGATTCTGATTTTTGATGAAGCGACTTCATCGCTTGATACCGAATCAGAACGCCTTGTTCAGGATGCGCTTATGAAATTACTCGTAAACCGGACATCAATTGTTATTGCCCACAGGCTTTCAACCATACAGTTTGCAGATGAGATTGTAGTTGTTGACAAAGGAAAACTTGTTGAAAGAGGAACACACTCGGAGTTGTTAGAGCAAAAAGGTGTTTATAAAAAACTGTATGATTTGCAGTCTTTTGCCTCATAGAAACTTTTGTCCGGTTTAAAATTAAATCCGATAGCCCAACGGGGACAAGAACTCTTGCAAAGGTGTAAATTCTTTTCCTATAAAATATTTATAGGTTTTCACTCAATTGCAATATTTTTACAAATTGATTGTTGAAATTCAATAGATTATTAAAACATTTATTATCTTTGTAAAGCAATAACAAATAATTAATTATGAAGGGATTACCCATTGGCATACAGGAGTTTTCGGAGTTTCTGCCGGGAAATTACTTATATATTGACAAAACAGAGCATATTTATAATCTTCTGAAAAATAAGTACTACTTCCTCTCGCGTCCCCGGCGTTTCGGTAAGTCATTGCTTTTAAACACTATTAAAGAGGTTTTTAAAGGAAGCAAAGAACTTTTTGAAGGACTTTGGATTTATGATAAGATTCAGTGGGAAGAGTATCCGGTTATTAAAATTTCCTTTTCAAGTATTGCGGTTAATGAGAAGGGTCTCGTGACTGCAATTTGC
>CAYOZZ010000399.1:0-8432 GCA_964408535.1 uncultured Bacteroidales bacterium
ACAGATGGTATTAAGGCACTATGGATAACAATTACGGTTTTTCAAGTTCCTTTGTCGAAAGCAGACCGCAGGCAGCTTCAATATCCTGACCGCGTGATGCCCGTAAGGTTGTTCTTATTCCTTTGCTGTTCAGGGCTTCCATAAACGACCGTATCGTCTCCTCATTTGGTGACCGGTATTCAGAGCCCGGAATGGGGTGAAAGCGAATCAGGTTTATACGGCAACGAATTCCGTTCAGTATCCTTGCAAGTTGTTTGACGTGTCCCGGACTGTGGTTCATATCTTTAAAGACGATATATTCAAACGAAATCCGCCGCTGTCCGCTAATATTGAATTTTCTTATCACATCAAGTACTTCCTCAATGGGATGGTTATTCTGGACAGGCATAAGCATTCGCCGTTCATTATCAAACGGGGTATGAAGACTGACGGCAAGATGACATTCACTCTCCTCAAGAAACCTTTTCATTGCAGGTATTACACCGATTGTCGAAACGGTTATTCTTCGCGGACTCATTGCAAAGCCCCAGCCGGAAGTTAATATCTCAAGGCTTTGAATAACATTTTGATAGTTGTCAAACGGCTCACCCATACCCATATAGACTATATTGGTTAGGGTTTCGCGCTCGGGCAGGCTTCTAATCTGGTTTAAAATCTCGCCTGCACTCAGGTTTCCCTGGAACCCCTGCATTCCGGTCATACAAAACCTGCACCCCATCCTGCACCCAACCTGCGAGGAAACACAAAGGGTAGCCCTTGATTTCTCAGGAATATAGGCAGCTTCCACAAATCTGTTATTTTCAACAGGATACAAATATTTTTTTGTCCCGTCGGATGATACGGAAACCTTTCGCGGTGGAACAAGTCCAAACTCAAAATTCCCGGAGAGAAGCTCCCTCGCTTTCTTCGACAGATTGGTCATCTCATCAATGGTTGTGATATCCTTCTTGTACAACCAGTCTGTGATCTGCTTTGCCGTGAACTTCGGCAGACCGAGTCCGGTTACTATTTCCTGAAGCTGAGATAGTGTCTTTCCAAAAAGCGGTTCTTTCATGTTAAACAGTTTGAGGTTGCAAAGATAGGGGATTTTTTGCGGGTTGGGATTGTCACATTTCGACTTCGCTCAATGTGACCATCAACTTCGCTCAATGTGACGTTCGACTTTGCTCAATATTACTAACGGACATCAAATGCAGCCACAGTATATCACTTATCAAATGATTATAAAAACCCGGACATTTAAAAACAAACCGTATATTTGCATTTTAAAAAAGCATATTATGAAATTACTTGTCGCAATAGATTTTTCACCGGCTACCGGAAAGATTCTGAACAGTATAAAAAGTCTTGTATGTAAACAGGACTCCAAAATCTGGCTTCTTCATGTTGCAATGCCCGACCCTGATTTTGTCGGTTATGGAGTAGGGCCTGATACTGAGCGTGAATTTGTAGCCAAAAGGTTTAAAGAGGAACACAAAAAACTGCATGAAATAGCTGATGATTTGCAAAAAGAAGGAATTGATGTAACTCCCCTCCTGGTACAGGGTGCTACGGTTGAAACGATTCTGAAGAAGGCTGAAGAACTGGAAGTTGATGCTATTATTACCGGTTCCCACGGTCGCGGAGCAATGTATAATTTCCTGGTTGGAAGCGTAAGTGAGGGACTATTGCACAAAACAAAAATCCCCCTCGTCGTCATTCCGGCAAAAGATTAAATTCAATATCAAATAACGAATTAATCATTTCCGTTTTGTCAGAGCAAATATTGAAATACTGGAATAGGCCCTATCCCCCATTTGACGATAAGAGAAAGGCATTTTTTATTGCTCTGGCTTTTGGCGTTTTTATCTTCCTCTTCCTTCTGATATTCAATCCGTTTGAGGTTACCAAAGATATACGGTATCCGGTAATTTACATTTTGGGGTTCGGGATAATTACTTTTGTTGTGGTGCTCACAAATTTCTTTCTGATTATGTTAATCCCCAAAAGAATAATTGACAGAAAGAACTGGCAGTTAAAACATACCTTCATTGCTTCCTTATTCAATATTATTACAATTTCAGCGGCAAACTATCTATTTATGAATATCGTCGTTGAAACAGAGCCTGCCGGTATCTGGAAAAGTTTGTTTTATACTGTTGCAATCGGCATTTTCCCCGTTTCAATGATTCTTGTATATTCAGAACATCAGCTATCGAAAGAGAATAAAAAAACGGCCTTAAAAGCAGCCGGGCTGATTGAAGACAGAAAAAAAACGGTAACCGATAAAAAAGATAACACCAGTATTATTAAAATTACTGCTAAGGTTCAGGCAGACAGTTTTCCTGTTAAACCCGGTAATCTTTTACTTGTTAAAGCCGAAGGGAACTATTCGACATTTTTTATTAAAAACGGTAACGGTTATTCAAAAAAAATTGCCCGTATTCCCTTAAAAAATGTAGAATCTCAATTAACCGGATATTCAGGTTTTATAAAATGCCACAGGTCATATATCATAAATCTTGAAAATGTCACGGGAGCTGAAGGAAATGCAAGGAGTGTAATTCTTTGCATTGATAATATGCAACTAAAAGTGCCTGTTTCACGTGCCAGGGAAAAGGCTGTTTTGTCGGCTATCGGTAATAAGTGATGAAACGGCAATTACCGTTCGTCACAAAACAGGTCTGTTTATCACATATTTTTAATTTTATATTGTCCTTCCTCTATTTTTGCAGGCAAAACGACGAACAAAATGAAAGGTATTTTATTAAAATTATCATTGATTTTTTTTCTTGCTCCCGGCTTTATTATTGCCCGGAACACACAAGTTATACGTGGAACCGTTACGGACGAAGTTATGGAGCTGCCGTTGCCGGGAGCTACGGTCGTTATCCTGGGAAGTGACCCGATAATAGGTACGGTTACTGATGAAAACGGAAAATTTAAACTTGAAAACCTTCCGTTTGGACGATACGATATAAAGGTTAGTTTTATTGGATATAAGGACGGATATGTGACAAATCTTGAATTATTTTCAGGGAAAGAGGTTGTTGTTGATGTTAAACTTAAGGAACAGGTTGTCCAGATGGATGAAGTAACAGTTACCGCAAAGATTGATAAAACCCGCCCGCTGAATGATATCGCTTTTATCAGCGCACGGACATTCACACCCGAAGAGACGGAGAGGTATGCAGGAACCTTCGGAGACCCTTCGCGAATGGCGCAGAATTATGCCGGAGTTATGAGTGCCGGAGACGGACGTAACGATATCATCATACGTGGTAATTCGCCGATGGGTCTTCTCTGGCGGATGGACGGAATACACATCCCTAACCCCAATCATTTCGGAGCTTCGGGAACAACAGGCGGCCCGGTAACAATGCTTAACAGCAATCTTTTGTCAAATTCCGATTTCCTGACAGGAGCTTTTCCTGCCGAGTACGGTAATGCACTATCGGGTGTTTTCGATTTGAATATGAGAAGCGGTAACAATGAAAATTATGAATTTGTCGGGCAGATTGGTTTTAACGGTTTTGAACTGGGAGCCGAAGGACCTTTTTCAAAAAAACATAATACCTCATTTTTAGTTAATTACAGAAATTCCACAATTGCTGTTCTGGATGCCATAGGGTTGAAATCCATCTCAGGAAGCTCGGTTCCATACTATCAGGATTTTACTTTCAAAATTGATATACCTACTGAAAAAGCAGGTCGTTGGGTACTGTTCGGGCTTGGAGGAATAAGCAATATTAAAGTCTGGGACAGCGAAAAGGAAGATGATGAGTTCTCATACGGATTAACCGGCACCGATACCGATTTCGGTTCGGATATGGGAGTTATTGGCCTTTCGAACCTATATTTTTTTAGTAAGAAAACCAAGCTGAAAACCGGAATTTATGCTTCGGGAACACAAGCAGTCACCGCAGTTGATTCGCTGGTCGGCGAAAATCAAATCAAACAGCAATATTACAGGTCTTCAAATGCTGAGACAAATTTTGGTCTTACATCAAAACTAACACATAAATTCAATGCCAAAAACACTCTTGTTGCCGGTTTGATTCTCGATATGTACAAAGTTAGTTTTATTGACAGTACTTACAGGAGCGAAACGGATGACTATTTTAAAAATACCGACACAAAAGGCGATATGGGACTTTATCAGCTATATTCGCAGTGGAAGCATAATTTTACGGATAATTTTTCTGTTACTGCCGGCCTTCATTTTCAATATTTCGGTCTGAACGGAAGCAATGTAACGGAGCCGAGAGCAGCTTTGGAATGGAATCCTGCACCGGATAAAACAATAAGTTTCGGTTACGGATTGCTTTCTCAAACACAGCCCAAGCTAATCTATTTTGCACGTGCCGAGTTGCCTGACGGAACCGGTATTGAAACAAACCGTAATTTGAATTTTACAAGGAGCAATCAGTTCGTGGCAGGCTATCAGCAACTGTTCGGACAAAACTGGAGGTTCAAGTCGGAGATTTATTATCAGGCACTTGATAAGGTTCCCGTTTCAAAATCAATTCCCGATTATTCGGTCTTGAACGAAGGTGCATATTTCTATATCTCACTGGAGGACAGCCTTATAAATAAAGGTACAGGTGCAAATTACGGTATGGAGTTTACAATGGAAAAATTCTTCAGCAAAAACTATTACATATTAACGACTGTTTCTCTGTTCCGCTCGCTCTATAAAGGGTATAATGGCAATGAACATCCTTCAGCTTTTGACAACAAATTTGTTATTAATGCTTTGGCAGGATATGAGATTCCGATAAAAACAAACAAACTGAGTTTTGACATAAAAGGTGTTTATGCCGGAGGTAATCCTTACACGCCTATTGATGTAGAGGCTTCAAAAATAAAAAATGAACCTGTTTATATTGAAGATAAAGCCTTCTCAAAACATCACCCGGATTATTTCAGAATCGATTTTAAAATATCTTTCAGATTAAACTGGGGAAAAACAGATCAGGAGTGGGTTCTTGAAATTCAAAATCTTACAAATCATCAAAATGTGTTTCAGCAGGTTTGGGATCCGGCAAATAAGGAGCTGAAACTTGATTATCAGCAGGGGTTTTACCCGATGTTCAAATATAGGATTCTTTTTTAAATCCTGAAAAATATCCGCTTACTGCAAAGCATTAATGAAACTTTTTCCCTGCAAAGCTACCTATGTAGTAAAAAAGCAGCAGTGGAATTATCCCGAATTTGACAAACGTTTCGGAGAAATTATAGTAGTAAACTGCTGTCAGTAAAACTGCCATAAAAACAATTACGATAATATCAAATGTGACCTTTTTCATTATTTGTTTTTTTTTATAAAAATGATTTTATCCGAAAGCCGGTATTCCGGTAACATCCATCCCTGTTATCAGCAGGTGGATATCGTGTGTTCCTTCGTAAGTAATTACCGATTCTAAGTTCATCATATGGCGCATAATCGGGAAATCATCTGTTATTCCCATAGCACCAAGCATTTGGCGTGAGTCTCTTGCTATTTTTAATGCCATTTCCACATTATTCCGTTTTGCCATCGAAATTTGTGCGGGTGTAGCCTTGTCTTCATTGCGCAAAACTCCAAGCCGCCAGACGAGCAGTTGTGCCTTTGTTATTTCGGTTATCATTTCCGCCAGTTTTTTTTGCTGGAGCTGAAAAGAGGCTACCGGTTTGTTGAACTGCTTTCTTTCAAGAGAATAGTTAAGTGCCGTGTTGTAACAATCCATTGCAGCACCAACGGCACCCCAGGCAATCCCGTATCTTGCCGAATTAAGGCAGGAAAGCGGCCCCTTCAATCCTTTAACATTCGGAAGAAGATTCTCCTTTGGGACTTTCACATTATCAAAAACCAGTTCGCCGGTTACAGAAGCCCTTAACGACCATTTTCCGGTTGTTTCGGGAGCGGAAAAGCCTTGCGTTCCTTTTTCCACAATCAGGCCTCTCACCTTCCCCTCTTCATCTTTTGCCCAAACAACGGCGATATCGGCAATTGGAGAATTGGTTATCCACATTTTGGCACCGTTAAGCAAATAATGGTCACCTTCGTCCGTAAACTTAGTCTCCATACTTCCCGGATCGGAACCGTGATTCGGCTCTGTCAGACCAAAGCAGCCAATCATTTCTCCGGTTGCCAGTTTCGGGAGATATTTCTTTCGCTGTTCTTCGGTACCAAACCTGAAAATGGGATACATTACCAACGAAGTTTGTACGGAGGCAGCAGAGCGGATACCGCTATCGCCTCTTTCCAGTTCGGTCATTATTATCCCGTAAGAGATATAATCAAGCCCTGCCCCACCGTATTCCGCAGGGATAAATGGCCCGAAAGCACCGATATCACCGAGTTCTTTCAGCAGATATACCGGAAATTCATGATTTTGTGCAGCCTTTTCAATAACCGGTATAACCGAACGATCAACCCAGTCGCGGACAGCACTGCGGATGATTTTATGCTCATCGGTAAGCAACCCGTCAATTTGATAATAATCGGGAGGAGTGTATGTGTACATATTCTGTAATTTTTTATCTTTTTGCAAAGATAAGTATTGTCGGTAATTTTCTGTTGTGGGATTTTGTGTTTTTGTGTTTTAGTGACAATAAGATTACTTTTGCCGGATAATTTCCCGGGATAATGATTGAAGAAAAAAAAGAGATATACGAAAATCTGCTTGAAAAGTATGATAAACTTTTCGGGCAAAGCCGTAAAACAGGCAGGCAATTGTCAATGTTGCGTCTTGCGGTTTTTTTAGCAGGAATTATTTTCATCTATATATTTGCTTCATCGGGATCAATTACCGGTGTTGTTTTCAGCTCTGTGATAACTGTTTTCCTTTTTATTATTATTGTGAAATATCACTCCGGAATAATAAATAAAAAAAGGATTTATGAAGCTTTCATAAAGGTTAATAAAGATGAATTGAAAGCTCTGAAAGGAGAGACGGAACAGTTTAAAGATGGTAAGGAGTTCGGAGATCCCGGACATCCTTTTGCAAACGATATTGATATTTTCGGAAAACGCTCTCTGTTTCAGTTTCTCGACAGGTCTGCAACACACCCCGGCTATAAAAAGCTGGCCGGCCGGCTTCTTGATCCTGAAATGAACAGTGAAACCATATTGAAACGCCAGGAGGCTGTTGCCGACCTGAAAGAGAATCTTGACTGGCGGCAGAGATTCAGGGCAACAGGCCTGACAATTGATGACGACGGTTCGGGAAAACAACGAATCATAAACTGGATACGACAGAAGCCGTTATTTGGCAACATTATTTTTAAAATTCTGATATATGTCATTCCACCCGTTACTGTTTTGATGTCAATACTCCTTTCATCAGGATACATTGATTTTCAGGTTTTTATGGTCTGGCTTCTCGTGCCGTGGGGTATCGCAGGTGGAGTGAGCGGCCGCACAAACAAAAAGCATAGTTTGGTCAGCAAAACATCGGAAATACTGAATAATTACTCCCTTCTTCTTGCAGAGATTGAGAGCCTTGAAATCCGGTCGTCCTATGTTAATGAACTGAAAATAAAACTAATGACCGGCAAGCAGTCGGCCTGTCAAAGCATACGTAAGCTTTCAAAAATCCTGAATGCCCTTGATCACAGGATGAATATGATTGCCTGGGCTTTTCTGAACGGATTTTTTCTGTGGGATATTTTACAGATGCTGCGGCTTGAAAACTGGCAAAAGAAGAACAGGGAAAAAGCCGGAGACTGGTTTGATGTGATTGCGGAGATTGATGCTCTTAACAGCCTTGCAAATTATTATTTCAATAACGACGGATATATTTTCCCCGAAATAACCGATGGTGAGTTTTCAATCAAAGCCGTAAATCTGGGACATCCGTTGATTAATAAAAGTCAGCTTGTGGGAAACGATGTTGACATCAAAAAAGGAGAGTTTATAATTGTAACGGGGGCAAATATGGCAGGAAAGAGTACCTATCTGCGCACTGTCGGTGTTAATCTTGTCCTTGCTATGGCAGGAGCACCTGTTTGTGCAGTGAGTTACAGTTTCAGACCTGTCAGGCTTTTTACAAGTATCCGCACATCGGATTCCCTGACCGAAAACGAATCATATTTTTATGCAGAACTTAAACGTCTTAAACGTATCATTGATGAGATAAAATCCGGAAACGAGATTTTTATTATTCTTGATGAAATACTGAAGGGAACAAACTCAAAAGACAAACACTCCGGCTCGGAAGCTCTTCTGAAACAACTGATTCAATATAAAGCCACCGGAATTATTGCAACTCACGATGTTGCTCTCGGGACTCTTGAGAAAACTTTCTCGGAAAATATCAAAAACTTCTGCTTTGAAGTTGACATTACCGACGATAAACTTACATTCGACTACAGGCTCAGACGCGGTGTCTCCCAAAATATGAATGCAACCGTTTTAATGAGGCAGATGGGTATTACGGTGTGAGACCGGATTTATAATTTACATCATT
>CAYOZZ010000400.1:0-7915 GCA_964408535.1 uncultured Bacteroidales bacterium
TTTTCACCGAGCCATTTTTCAGCCGTTTCGATAAGAGCTTTTGAAACATCCCTGTCGTCAATAAATTCCATCCGTGTAAACCTGCCGAATTTTTTCCCGGTCTTCTCATTATATTTCCGGTTCAAAATCGCACCTATTCTCCCCACACACTTTTTGTCTTTCCAGGCTGTCCAGAATTTTGCATCACAATACTCAAATGAAGGATTTGTTTCAGGTGATAATTGCTTCAGCTCATCTTTAATTATCGGGGGAACCCACATCGGATCGCCTTTATAAATACTGAAAGGCAGTTTTACAAATTGCTTTTTTTGTTTCGGAGTTTTAACTTCTTGAATTTCCAGCATCCTTCTCTTTTGTTTGATATTTTATTGCAAAGATAATAGATTGGTAGAAACAGAAATGAAATTGTCAATATTTTGAAACATAATTGTACTTTTGCTAATGTTAATAATGTGAAATTCAAAAAAGCGGAATGTTTATAAAACCGGATATCAGAGAGGAATTAAAGCACCGGATTCTTGTGCTTGACGGTGCAATGGGGACAATGATTCAGCAATATAATCTTGAAGAAAAGGATTTCAGAGGAGATAGATTTGCCGGTTTTAAAAATGATTTAAGGGGAAATAACGACCTGCTGTCGCTGACACAACCGGAAATAATAAGAGAAATTCACGAGAAATATCTTGAAGCCGGTTCCGATATTATTGAAACAAATACATTTAACGCCACAACTATTTCGCTTGCCGACTACAATATGCAAGACCTTGCTTTTGAAATTAATGTTGCATCGGCAAAAATTGCAAAAGAAGCTGCCGACAAGTTCACAAGGCTTACACCTGACAAACCGAGATATGTCGCCGGTTCGATGGGACCTACAAGCAAAACCGCTTCAATGTCACCCGATGTGAATAATCCTGGATTCAGAGCCGTAACTTTTGACGATTTGTATAGTGCTTACAAAGAGCAGGCTCTCGGACTGATTGAGGGTGGTGTTGACCTGTTTCTTATTGAAACCGTTTTTGATACCCTGAATGCCAAAGCTGCCCTAATGGCTGTTTCCGACGCTCAAAGAGAAAAGAGTGTTAAGCTGCCGGTTATGGTTTCCGGTACAATTTCGGATGCAAGCGGCAGAACATTGTCGGGGCAGACAACAGAGGCGTTTCTGACCTCCGTTTCTCATCTCGATTTACTTACGGTCGGGCTGAATTGTGCAATGGGTGCAAAAGACCTTCGCCCTTACCTTGAAGAACTTTCCGACAAGGCTCCGTATTATACAAGTGTCTATCCCAATGCAGGGCTGCCTAACCGGTTCGGGGAATATGATGAGACTCCGGAGATTATGGCCGGTCAGATGAAAGACTTTCTTGATAACGGATTTGCTAATATTATCGGCGGATGCTGCGGAACAACTCCTGAACATATCAGGGAGTTCGTTAAACTTGCCGGAAAGGCATCGCCGAGAAATGTGCCGGAGCCGAAACATGAGTTATCGTTGAGCGGACTCGAACCGTTGAAAGTTTATAAAGGAAGTAATTTTATCAATATCGGTGAACGAACCAATGTGAGCGGCTCACGAAAATTTGCAAGGCTGATACGTGAGGAGAAATTCGACGAAGCCCTCTCTGTTGCAAGGCAACAGGTTGAAAACGGAGCCCAGATCATTGATATCAATATGGATGATGCAATGCTTGATGCCGGAAAGGCAATGGTTACTTTCCTGAATCTGATTGCCGCCGAGCCTGATATTGCCAGGGTGCCGGTAATGATTGATTCTTCAAAATGGCCGGTCATTGAAGCAGGTCTGAAGTGTATCCAGGGAAAGGCAATAGTAAACTCAATCAGCCTGAAAGAGGGTGAGGAAGAGTTCAAAAAAAGAGCAGCCAAAATTCGTGATTACGGTGCTGCTGCCGTTGTTATGGCATTTGACGAGCAGGGTCAGGCAACATCCTTCGACCGGAAAATCTCCGTTTGCAAACGTGCTTACCGTATTTTAACAGGTGAAGTAGGTTTCCCTCCCGAAGATATCATCTTTGACCCCAATATCCTCACAATTGCTACGGGAATGGATGAACATAACAATTATGCCGTTGATTTTATCAATGCGACAAAATGGATAAAAGACAATCTGCCTTATGCAAAGGTAAGTGGCGGTATAAGCAATCTGTCGTTTTCATTCAGGGGAAATAATACGGTTCGCGAAGCGATGCATTCCGCTTTTCTGTATCACGCTATAAATGCAGGTCTTGATATGGGTATCGTCAATGCAGGTATGTTGCAGATTTACGATGAGATTCCAAAGGATTTACTTGTTCTTGTCGAAGATGTGATTCTCAACAGAAGAAAGGATGCTACTGAAAGGTTAATTGCTTATGCCGGAAAAATTAAGGATAGTAAAACAAAAGAGGTTGAGGTCCGGGACGAATGGCGAAAAGGTGATGTCACTGAGCGTTTAAAGTATGCACTCATTAAGGGTAATGCCGATTATATAGAGGAAGATGTCCTTGAGGCACGCAAAAGATACAAACGCTCGCTCGATATTATCGAAGGTCCTCTTATGGAAGGAATGAATGTGGTTGGAGAGCTTTTCGGGAAAGGCAAGATGTTTTTGCCTCAGGTTGTCAAAACTGCAAGGGTGATGAAAAAGGCTGTTGCCAAATTGCTGCCGTACATTGAGCAGGAGCAGGCTGCAGAGGGAAAGGTACAGTCGGCAGGCAAGGTAATTCTGGCAACAGTTAAAGGTGATGTACACGATATAGGAAAAAATATTGTGGGTGTGGTTCTGGCTTGCAACAACTTTGAGGTGATTGATCTCGGTGTTATGGTTCCCGCCGAAAAAATAATTCAGGCTGCAAAAGATGAAAATGCCGACCTTCTCGGACTCAGCGGACTGATAACTCCTTCCCTCGATGAGATGGTGCACGTTGCTAAAGAGATGGAGAGGCTCGGAATGAACATACCGCTTTTGATCGGAGGTGCAACGACATCCGAAATTCATACTGCCGTTAAAATTGCCCCGAACTATACGGCTCCGGTAATCCACGTTAAAGATGCTTCTCTGAGTGTAGGCGTCTCCGCCGGTCTTATATCCGAAAATATGAAGAAGAAGTATGTTGAGAAAATTAAAATTAAATACGACAGGTTAAAAGAACAATACGAATCTAAAAAACAAACGAAAAAATATATTTCGCTGACAGAAGCACGGAAAAACAAACTGGAAATAAGCTGGGATGCCGGTGATATAACACCTCCGGCGATGACCGGAAACAAATATTTTGATGATTATCCTCTCGAAGAAATCAGGGATTTTATTGACTGGACCTTCTTTTTCCACGCCTGGAAACTGAATGGAAAATATCCGGAAATATTTGACGATCCTGTCAAAGGTGATGAAGCAAGGAAACTTTTTAATGATGCCAATGAGCTTCTTGATAAAATCATTTCGGAAAAGAGGCTCACGGCAAAAGGAGTAATCGGCCTTTATCCGGCAAATGCCGTCGGTGATGATGTTGAAGTTTATTCCGAAAAAGACAGAAGTAAGCTATTGAAAAGTCTCAGATTTCTGAGAAATCAGGAGTTAAAGGAAGCGGGAAAGCCGAATCTTTGTCTCTCCGATTTTATTGCACCCGTGAACAGCGGAATAGACGATTACATAGGTCTTTTTGCAGTTACTGCCGGAACCGGGCTGAAAAAATGGATTAAGCATTACGAAAATAAAAACGACGACTATAACAGCATTATGATGAAGGTGCTTGCCGACAGGCTGGCAGAAGCTTTTGCCGAATTGCTGCATTTCAGGATTAGAAGGGAGTTCTGGGGATACGAAAAGAATAAAGATTTCGACATCAGGGAAATATTGAGGGAAAAATACAGGGGAATTCGTCCTGCACCCGGATATCCGGCCTGCCCGGAACATTCGGAAAAAAGAGTTATTTTTGACATTCTCGACGCTGAAAAGAAGACCGGTATATCGCTTACCGAAAACTTTGCGATGTATCCCGCAGCTTCCGTCAGCGGATATTACTTTGCCCATCCCCGGTCGCAATACTTTATGGTTGGTAAAATAGGAAAGGATCAGGTTGAGGATTATGCAAAACGAAAAGGAGTGAGTACTAAGCAGGTTGAAAAGTGGCTGAATGTTAATTTGAATTGGTGACACTGGGAATTGGAGAATTAGGGAGTTGGTTTATCAATTAATTTTAAGGAGAAATTTTTAGATAGTGAAAGAATGGTGAATATGAAAAAAACAAAACGAAATGAGAATACCGTTTCTTGAATATATGAAAGACAACCTGGTTCTGTTTGACGGAGCTATCGGAACTGAGATATACAACCGCGGAGTATTTATCAACAGTTGTTATGATGAACTTAATCTAACCCGTCCGAAGCTGATACAGGATATTCACCGTTCGTATGTCGAAGCGGGGGCGGATGTAATAGAGACCAATACCTTTGGAGCAAACAGGCCTAAACTTCAAAAACATGGTCTGGAGGATAAAGTATATCAGATTAATCTGACAGGTGCTGAACTGGCACGCGAAATTGCCGGTGATGAAATATATGTTGCAGGTTCAATCGGACCTCTTGACGAAAGACTGGAACCCTGGGGGCCGCTTGCGGAATCGGAGGCAAGGGAGATATTCATTGAGCAGGCAAAAGGACTTATTGACGGTGGTGTTGACCTGATTATTCTTGAAACATTCTCCGACCTTCACCTTATTCAGCAGGCTATTCTCGCCATAAAAAGTAAATTTGATATTCCCGTTATTGCTCAAATGACCATTAATAATGAGGGAAACTCTCTTTTCGGAACACCGCCTGAGATGTTTGCTACACGTATGTCGCAGTGGGGAGCTGATGTGGTGGGAATAAATTGTAGTGTGGGGCCCAAACCGATGCTGGATGCTCTCGAAAAAATGAGCAAGGTTTCGGGTGTGCCGATGAGCATTATGCCCAATGCCGGAACTCCGCAAAACGTTGACGGACGTAATATCTATCTTGCAACGGCAGATTATTTTGCCGAATACACAAAACGTTTCATACAGGCGGGTGCAAGGATTGTAGGCGGATGCTGCGGAACAAATCCGTCATTCATAAAAGAGATGCGCAAATCAATTCAGGCAATTCAACCGAGAAAAATCGTCACAAAACCGGTTGACATAAAAATTGAGGAGTCTTTTAAACCTGCTGTTCCCTCTTGTGAGAAATCTGATTTTGCAAGAAAGATTTGCAACGGTGAGTTTGTTACGACCGTTGAGATTGTTCCTCCGCGGGGCATTGACCCGTCCGTTGCCATTGAACAGGCAGCTCATTTGAAAGAGGCCGGTGTGGATGCTATAAATATTCCCGACGGGCCGAGAGCTCTTTCGCGGATGGGAGCAAGCTATCTGTCATTGTTGATACAGCAGCAAGCCGGAATAGAGGTTATCCAGCACTATGCCTGCCGTGACAGGAACCTGCTTGGAATGGTCGGTGATATGCTCGGAGCCTATGCCGCCGGAATTAAAAATCTGCTCATCATTACAGGCGACCCGCCGAAGATGGGAACATATCCTGACGCAACTGCTGTTTTTGATGTGGACTCTATCGGATTGACCAATGTCGTTAACTACCTGAACCGGGGAAAAGACCTCGGAGGTAACCCTTTGGATAATCAAACGGCATTTTATATCGGCGTCGGAGTTAATCCGGGAGCTATTGACCTTGATTACGAAATACGAAGATTCGAATGGAAAGTGAAGGCGGGGGCGGAGTTTGCCATTACACAACCTGTGTTTGATAACGAGTTGTTTTACAATTTTCTGAAACGCATTGAGCATATAAAAATACCGGTTATTGCAGGCGTATGGCCGCTTGTAAGCGTTCGTAATGCCGAGTTTATGAATAATGAGGTTCCGGGTGCTTCAGTCCCCGACCATATTATGAAAAGAATGTACGGTGCAAAATCGAAGGAAGAGGCACGTGAAACCGGACTTGCAATTGCACGCGAAACAATAGAGTTATTAAAACCGGATATTGCCGGCGTTCAGGTTTCAATGCCTTTCGGCAAAATGAAATACCCCCTCGAGATTCTCAAAGGGGTATTTAACTAAGAATTATGAAGAAAAAGAAGAATCTGTTGATATCCCGGCTTCTACATGAAGAGGTCGGAAATATCTATACTGTCTAAATAAAGTTCAAGTATTTCATCTGAATTGACTGCAACAATCTGGTCTATCTCTTCTGACCCCGGCAGGTAATAAACTTCAACATAAAAGCCGTAAACATTATAAAGCTGAATGTTGTAAATTCCATAATTTCTCTCGGCAACATGCTGACCATTGTTCAGTATTACGTAACATTTTAAATCCTCGGTCAAATTCTGAAAGTCAATAGATGTAATCACGGTCTTAAATTTTTCGTTAGTATTTTGTTTTATTTCTTACTTAATTAAAAATATGCTGACAATCGCAATTATCAGACTTACCACCTGAATGTAGAAAAATGTTTTTGAGAAGTTTTCTTCTGATCTTCTTAGTTCCGCTTTTTTGATTTCTTCGTTGCTCATTTTTAATTTTCTTTCAAATTATTTTTATGTAGTTTTTCAGTGTGATTTCCCATTATTACAAAAGCGTACCAAAGTTGACAAATTGCATAAAGAAGCAGATAGTCAGGTAGTTATGAAAATTAATAAAAACAGTTTCATTATCCGAAAACAATAGGGTATTTCATTTTCGTAGATTAATTGATATATCGGGAAACAGGCTCAATTTGGGAATATGAAATAGATTATAGAAATCTCCAACTTATTGAATTATAAAGTGAAAGGTTCTTTTATACAATAATAATTAACATCCCGGAAGGTTCCAAATGCGGTTCTTTGTCCGGTTGTGAATGGCTGAAATACTTATAAACAGGCATATTCCGAATATGGATAGCTGACTATTGGCTTTGTATATTTTGAAACCGGAGATAATGCATAAAAAAACCTCCGGTGGTATTCCGGAGGTTTACAATATATTGTTTTAAATTTTATTTATATACAGGCCAGTCATCGGGTGACCAGTTATTGAGATCAACCTCTTTCCATTGCGGATGACCAACCTCCTTCAATGTGTCTAATTTTGCTTTTAATTCCGTTATAAACTTGTTTAATTCCGCTTTATCTTCATCGGTCAATTTTGCTGTGTTGACAACCATAACCGTTTGAACACCAAAGGTAGGGACGTCCTTCTCAAGCCATTTGTAAGTACCGCTGTAAATAGTATCGTTATCATAATAATCAGCCCAGCCGTTAAAGTTATCAAGCTCTATCAGATCTATTCCTTTTATCATAGCCCTGGGATCAATATTCAACTTTGCGATTGGTGCACTGCCAACTACAAAGAAGGCATCAATCTGTTCCATATAAAGCTCATTCAGTGCTTCATCAATATGAATATTTCTGGATTTCCAATAAACTTTCGATCTATCTTTTATATAAGATGCCGTTATATAAGTCCCCTGGTCAGTCGAACCTATTGCTACCATCTTTTTATCCAAATCCTGTAGCTTGGTAATGCCAATGTTTTTTCTTGTAATAACATGAATCTGCTCTTTTGCAAGAGGGAAAATAACTTTCAAATCTTTTGTTTTCTCAGTATTGTCGCGATGGTCAAGGGCAGCCATATAATAGAGATAATCCTCCTGAACCAATGCAATCTTGTAAGGTGATTTGGAATCAACAAGTTGATCGAAATTGTATCCTGCTCCGTTTGTAGATTTGTTGATAAACGGTTGTACCGAATCGTTACCCAAAACACTATTTATATCTTGAACAAACCTGTAATATGTTAACTGTTCAGGTCCTGAAAGGATTGTTAATTGTGCAAATGCACTATAAAAAGTTGAAACTGAAAATAACAGTATCAGCAATGAGATTTTTGTTTTCATAATTAAT
>CAYOZZ010000401.1:0-2459 GCA_964408535.1 uncultured Bacteroidales bacterium
AACTTATTAGTTGTAAAACGCTGTCTATAAATTCTGATTCAAAAATTACAACATTTAATGCACCTTTAGCAAAACTGTCAAAAATATCGACACTTTCTCTTAGTAGTGCTGTTGATGTGTCAAAAAGTTTTACCGGTTTAACTGAAGTAACTTCATTATCACTATATTTTGAGAAAGCTGGTGTTGACTATCCTGATAATGTGCTTCCTAAACTTAATAAGTTGGCTAACCTTTCTATCGTTAGTCTAAGAAATGATTTAACTATAAATGTAGATGATTTATTCTCAAATGTTTCAACTATTTCTGGTAATTTAAGTGTTAACAGTAATCTTGAAACCGGAACTAATGTTATTTTATCAGGTAATATGATAAAAACTGTGGAAAGTTTCAGTGTGAGTAATGTTAAAAATATTAAAGCTAATTCTGTAGATTCTATCAATGGTACATTAACACTTAATTCATACGATTTTGGTATTGTAGCTGATTTTTCTAATTTGAAGAGTATCGGGAAACTTTATGTTAAAACCATTAAAGCAGATGGTGCAATAGATATTAACATGCCGTTGGTGACAAGTTGTGAAGATGTTAATTTCTATTTCCCGTCTTACAAGCCATCATCTGTGACAGCTACTCTTCCGTTACTTTCAAAAGTGAAGAAATTAACAATGTACTTTAGGTCAGGAATAGTCGATGCGACAAATATTTTAACAGGGTTAACATCACTGATTGACGATGCTGCTGCGTATGTGAAATTAACTTATCAAACAGGTCAGAAATTTTGTAATTTATCAACTATTCTTTCAACTGTGGAATCTTCAAAACTATCTTTATATAAAGATGGTAGTTATAAACCACTTCCTGATGAAGAAGAAGCTGCAGAGATAACAGAATTAACAACCTGTAACTAATAATTTTTCTTTAGTGAAATTATAACATAGTTAAAACATGAACCCACATCTTATTACAATAAAATCGGATAAGTTGTGGGTTCTTTTTTGTCTTTAATGTTGAAATTTTCTTTACGAATGTTATTTTTTGTATATTAAGACTGAGAAACAAGATCACGTCTTCTATCTCGTCGTTAGGAGTTGTAGTTTTTAATCCCTATTTGAAAAATTAAAACTTATTGAATGAAAAAGATTTTAAAGGCATTACTACTTGCATTTGTTGCAGTTATGCCATCGCTGAGTCAGAATTTACAGGTGTCGGGTATTGTTACTGACAGCAAGACCAAAGAGACGCTGCCCGGTGTGAATGTGTTCATTGAAGGAACGACAACCGGAACCATAACCGATATTAACGGTAAGTATAGTCTTACTGTTAGTGATGAAAATGCGGTGTTGGTCTTTTCTTTTGTTGGGATGGAAACAATAAAGGAAAAGGTTAATGGCCGTACAACAATAAATGTTTCTATGTCTCCTGCTATTGCAAGCCTCAATGAGGTAATGGTAGTAGCTTATGGTGTAGCAACAAAAGAAGCATATACCGGTGCTGCCCAGGTGGTGGACAAAGAGGTTATTCAGGACAGGCCTGTTACTTCATTCCAGAAGGCCCTTCAGGGAACAACTTCGGGATTGCAGGTGACCAGCAGTTCCGGCCAGCCTGGATCTACTGCAACAGTACGTATCAGGGGTATCGGTTCGTTGAGTGCAAGCAGTGCTCCTTTGTATGTCCTTGACGGCGTTCCAATGTCCGGTTCTATTTCTGACCTTAACCCTAACGATATTGAAAGTATTACTGTTCTGAAGGATGCTGCCGCTGCTTCTTTGTACGGATCAAGAGCGGCAAACGGTGTTATCATCGTGACTACCAAACAAGGGAAAAAAGGAAAAACAAATATCTCTTTTTCTGCCCAGACAGGCTTGTCATCGCGTATATCCAACGGATACCGATTAATGAATTCAACAGAATTTTATGAGCATTCATGGCAGGGGCTTTACAACAGGGCTTTGCATGACGGACAGACAATTGACGAGGCAATTCAGTTTGCTCACCAGAATGTTGAGGCTGTTGTGGGATTTAACCCTTTTGAGATAGATGATCCGCTTGATGATTCAGGCCATGTAAAGCCGGGAACAAAAGTGAAAACCAATACCGATTGGCGCGATGAGGTTTATCACCAGGGTTTGATACAGGATTACAATCTTGGTGTTTCCGGAGGAACGGAAAGTACAAAGGTTTACTTCTCGCTTGCCTATTTCGATGACAGCGGTACAACCATCGGATCCGATTTTCAGAGATATTCAGGCAAGGTTAATGTCAGTCATAAAGTGAATGATTTTATCACTGCAGGCATGAATAATCAGTTCTCATATTCTGTTACTAATGCACCTCCGACAGGAACAGGGTTTGCCAACCCCGTGCGTTCTGCCGAGGTTATAAATGCAGCTACTCCTGTTTATAACGGCGACGGGACTTATAACTGGGAGAATACAGCTGTGTTCGACTTTAACCCGGTT
>CAYOZZ010000402.1:0-7175 GCA_964408535.1 uncultured Bacteroidales bacterium
GAAAAATTATAAACCTGATGATGTAGTCAAACTGACAATCCTGAGAGACGGAAATGAGAAGATAATTCCGTTGAAACTGGGTGCAAGGTAGCGTATGACACGCAATGTTTCCTGATGACCGGATCGTGTTACAATTCAATAAGGTTTGTGTATCGGTAGTTTATGTTCTCCATAAACCGTCAATCCGGCGCGCCCCACAATCCCCTGAAGGGGGTAGCCGGCGCACACCTTTGTACATCGTAAATCGTCAATCGTAAATCGTCAATCCCTCGTACCCCACACTGCAGGTTGAGGTCTGACCGTTTAAAATAATTTATTGGCAACAGTAATTATAGTGCTTTCGCTTTTATATAAATGAATCCGATTCCTAAAACTATCAGGAGTGCAATAATGAATGCTTTCCACGGTTTTCTGTTTTTATACTCCAGGTTTTCCGGATATAGTTTGCTTCCAAAATGAATTGTGATTATAAATCCACCCAAAATATTCAACAGATAACTGACATATCGCAAAGATGAATCGGGTATTAATGAGGTTATTATGATAATTCCAATCGTATAAAGAATTCCGAAAAAAATGACATTATCACCTCCTTCTTTTTTAAGTCTTTTTAAATTGCCGGAAAATAAAATTGCCCCTGCAATGCTTGAAAACAATAACGAGAATATTATAATTGTTCGTTCGGAATATAACTCAATCAGGTTAGCTTCTTTTGAAATTTTTTCCTTTTTCTTTTTTTCTATTTCCAGTTTATTGTTTTCCAATTCTGCGATAATATCTTTAACTTCTTTACTCAATCCCCTCTTTTCAGCGTGAAGAACCGCACAATCCCAAAACTCTTTTTGATAATCATCTTTCGATTTGATTACATTTAACAATTTTTCATTTGATAACAATTCTATTTGTTCATTAAAATCCATTTTCTTTTATTTTGATTAACGGCAGTTTGTCAGATAGCCTTACGTTTATTATTTTTTATTTCGTTTTAGATATTCCAAATAATCATTTAAATATGTTTTTGGTTTATCAAATGTTCCCCTAATGTTACCACGAATGAATTGTTAAATGCATATAACTCTTTTGTTGCTATTAACCCTTTTTCTATTTCCAAAATATGTTTTCTTATTATGTTTTTAAAACTCTTTGTTCCAACGCGGTAAACATTAAAAAAAGTTTCTCGTTTTTTCAGGCAAATATACGACGATTAAGAATATTATGTGAAGATAAGTCAAAGAATTTCATCACAATTTCATTGTATATAATTTCAAATACTCATTCCAACAGCCGTTTTCTTTAATGCTTTTTTCAAAATCTTTAAGGGTGACAAAATGATTGGGTACAGAATAAGTTTCACGTATAATTTTAAGCAGTTTTTCTTTGCCAATCATTTTTCTGAATTCATGAACAAAAACAACACCTTTATTATAAATCACTTCGGTTTGTAAGTTTCCGTTTCTTTGATTCAACACCTGCTCAAAAGAGACAGTAAAAAACGGGACATCACTGTACTTTAGGTTTATTTTGTCTTGTATTGCATTTTCAAAAGCATTCTCACCTGCCCAGCTCTCGAAGTATAAAAGATTGACATACTCATTAACAGATTCGCCCAAAAAGTACTTTCCTTTTGCTAAATATTCCGTATGAGAACCTATCCAAAGATGTCCTATTTCGTGTGAAAATGCATAATTGTCCAACGCTTCCATATTTATTAAGCTTCTGTCCATTAAGATAAAACTATTCATGCAGACTCCCAATCCGAATATCCTTGTTTCAATAAAACGTAATGTGTCTGTTTGCTGCTGCCACAAATTATTATTGTACCAATCCAAAGCATTGACACAACGGTTCATTATCACATTTAACAATGAATCTATTTGTAATTTATCACTGATATAAACAGGTTTTTTATCTGTAACGGCCAAAAGCCGTTTTTTTCGGGGTAAAAAATCAAACTCAAAATATGTTTTATTATGTACAATTACTCTCTTTTCTTGAAAAATGTCAGCTTGTGTTATTAAAAACGGAAAATCTTCATCAAAACAATTGTATGAATAAACAACTTTTTCATCAATACTTCTGCAATTAGTTTCGGGATAATAAGCAAATACCTTGTGTGTTTTTGGTACGGAGACAGTTACATCATAATTGGAAAAATTATCATATATTACGGGATACCATTTATAAAAACGTTCAAAAAATATTTGACTTGTGTCAAACAGAATAGGGTAAGTATAAGTACTGTCTCCGTAAGAAGTAATTATTCTTGAATACCCGGAGGTCGAACAAGGAATATCATATTGCATCGAAAGAGTTATTTCTTCTCTTTGAAACGATTTAAAATATAAGGTGTCATTATGACGGGTGTAATTAAAAGGAACATTATCAAGAGTAGCTTTTTTTATTTTGATGTATCTGTTAAATAATAAAAAGTTGGTTTGCAGGTTTTCTTTTGTTGCTTTAATTGTAAGGTTAACATAAAGTACAGAATCTTTCAGTTCAACATTTATATTATAATTCCAGGGTTTAGTTACGGTATTTTGAGATTGCAAACTAATGCAACTAAAAATTAATTTAATACCTATCAAAAGCACCCATATTTTTTTCATATTGTTTTTAGTTTTGTAAATATAAAATTAGTGGTCTTATATCCTCGTTTTCTTCAATATAAGTCCACTAAAAAATAACCTCACGCTACAAAAGTACTACTTTTTGAGAATGAATTGCAATGATAAACACCCCGGACTTCGTCAGTAATAATATTCCGGAATTTTTCATATCAAGCTTTGAAATCGTCCACGAATTGCACGAATTAACACGGATAGTTGGGTGTTTGTTTTATCAGGATTAGAAAATGCCGGGCGCGGACGCTCAGAGCATAGTGGAGGTGTTAAATACAAGTTTCCGTATAGCTGTTAAACCTTTGTAACAGACTATTCCGGTATAACCGTTATCATCACGGCATCGTGAGAGGGGACGGCAGCAGAAAATTCTTTTGTGAATATTCCCAAATCCTTATGCAACCATAAATCCCTGACTTTGGCTTTCAGATATCCGGGATATCCCAGTTCTTCCCAGGAGACAGAAATGTTCTCCTGTTTCAGACTGCGGTTAAAAAGCACCACAGCTCTCGAACCGTCACCCAACTGCTTTACCCACACTTCAAGGTCACCGTCATCCCTAACCTTAATGCCCTGTTTTCCAAGAGTATCCTGATCAACGGCAATAGCCTCACTGTTGGTTAATATTTCCAGGGTTTCTTTCGACATATCCCTTAAATCATTTCCGGCTATCAATGGAGCCGCAAGAATGCACCATAGACTAAAATGCGCACGGCTTTCACTTACGGTCAGACCGCTGTTGCCTACTTCGAGCATATCCGGATCGTTCCAGTGGTCGGGGCCGGAATAGGAGTAAAGGTCGGCTACCCTGTCAAGCAATATTGTAAAACCTGCATTATTTCTGTCGTCTTCACAATCCCAGCAATCCATAATATCATCGGTTGCGCGCCAGAGGTGTCCCACATCTTCGGCCCAAAGCCATGGCTTACTCCATCCCCAGTCGCAAAGGCTGAAAACCATCGGGCGTCCGGCCTTATGAATAGCGTCACGCATCAGTTTGTATGAAGCCTGTGCATTTTGCGTACCTGTATAACACCAGTCGAATTTCAGATAATCAACTCCCCATCCGGCATAGGTTCTTGCATCCTGAAATTCATATCCGCGTGCACCCGGTCTTTTCTGGCAGGTCATTGTCCCTGCATCAGAGTAAATCCCGAATTTTAACCCGAGAGAATGCACATAGTCAACAACATGTTTCATTCCGTTGGGAAATCTTTCGGGGTCGGGAATAATATTTCCCTGTTCGTCACGTGCTATCTGCCAGCAATCGTCAATCACAACATATTCGTATCCGGCATCCTTCATCCCTGAACTAACCATTGCATCAGCTATTTCTTTGATTAGTTTTTCGCTGACATCACAGCCGAATTTATTCCAACTGTTCCATCCCATCGGAGGTGTGGGTGCAAGTCCTTCAAACTTCTGCCCGTAAAGAATAGTAGAAATTAATATCCCGATTAAAAATAATGTTTTTTTCATAATTATTGTTTATTGTTATTTTTAAAAATCTAATCCTCAATTGTCATCGCAACATCTTTATTTCTTCCTGATAATCTTTGTACACTTCATATTCACCGCTCCATTGATAAAAATCATTATTTTTATCATCAAGTTTTCCACCAGCATATCTTTTTTTGTTTTTTGATAAAGATGCAAAGGTAAAAAAAAATTTGCAATTTAAAAAATTTTCATACCTTTGTTCGCAAAATTACGAAATACGAATATAAAAACAAATTGTTATGGAAATTAAAATTCTCGGGACAGGTTGCCCCAATTGCAAATCGCTGGAAAAAGTTACCCGCGAGGCTGTGGAATCACTCGGTATAAATGCCGATATATCCAAAGTCGAGGACATTATGAAAATTATGGAATACGGAGTTATGCGTACTCCCGGCCTTGTTGTCAATAACAAGGTGGTTCTTAGCGGTAAAGTGCCGGATAAGGCTGAAATTCAGCAAATACTATCCGGAGTCTTATAATTTGTTAAAAAGCTATAAAAATGAAAAAGATATCATCATTCATAATCCTGACGGCAATAATGCTGTCATCTTTGGGATTGTTTGCCCAGGATGCGGAAACCCAAGAAAATGGTTCGACCCCAATAGAGGTTTATTATTTTCACTATACTCACAGGTGTGCAACCTGCCAGGCGGTAGAAGATGTTACCGAAAAATCGCTGAAAGAACTTTATCCCGAAAAGGTTAAAAACGGAGAGATAGTTTTCCTGTCGGTAAATATTGAGGTTGAGAGCAATAAGCCGTTAGTCGAACAATTCAAGGTAGGAGGCCAGACACTTATTTTTACAAGAAATGACAAAATAGAAAAAGACCTCACAAACAAGGCATTTCTGTATGCTAAAGAACAACCTGACAAGTTAAAAGATGCCATAGGGAAGACTATTGATAATCTGTAAAGTAGAATGGATTTTTTAACAAATCTTTTGGACACTACAACACTACCGGTATTGTCGGCGTTTATTCTCGGCCTTATGACCGCCATAAGTCCCTGCCCGCTCGCAACCAATATCACAGCCATAGGCTTTATAAGCCGTGATATCGAAAACAGGAAAAGAGTTTTTGTGAATGGTGTTGTTTACACTTTTGGCAGGGCGATAACTTATACCTTACTTGGACTGGTTTTTTATTTTGGAGCGGAAACATTTAAAATTTCAGGATTTTTCCAGCAATGGGGAGAAAAGATATTGGGGCCGGTGCTGATAATTACCGGACTGCTTATGCTTGACGTTATAAAAGTCAGATTTCCGGGCTTCACAGCATTAAATAAAAAAATGGAAGAAAACAGCAAAAAGGGATTTTGGGGAGTACTGATACTTGGAATTGTGTTTGCACTTGCTTTTTGTCCGTATAGCGGTGTCCTCTATTTCGGGATGCTTATTCCAATGACAATCGGTAGTGTTTCAGGACTTTACCTCCCGTTGATTTTTGCTCTTGGTACCGGTATTCCTGTTATTATTTTTGCCTGGATGATAGCATTTACTTTGGGAAAAGTTGGAATAATCTACAACAAAGTGAAAATATTCGAGATATGGTTCAGGAGGGTTATATCGGTTTTGTTTATTACCGTAGGGATTTATTACATATTGATAATCTGGTTATAAAATGGGAAACAAAAAGATACCGGTTGTGCTCCTCTTTCTGATTCTCTGGGTTGGTATCTATATTAACCTTCAGCCGGTTGCAGATTTCATTGTGTTCAAAATTTTCAGGCTTCAAGCTGACAAACACCTGACGGAATCAATCCGGTTTTTCATCTTCGAGGTACCTAAAGTAATGATGCTTCTGGTGTTGATAATCTTTTTTGTTGGAATAATCAGGTCATTTTTTTCACCTGAAAAAACAAGAAAGGCACTCGAAGGAAAATCACTTTTTTCGGGTAATGTTATGGCTGCCCTGCTCGGGATTGTAACGCCATTTTGCTCCTGTTCGGCGATACCTCTTTTTCTCGGGTTTGTCGAAGCGGGAATTCCAATCGGGGTGACCTTCTCATTCCTTATTGCAGCCCCGATGATAAATGAGGTGGCTGTAGTACTGTTAATCGGTTTGTTCGGTTGGAAAGTAACACTTATATATGTTTCAACCGGACTCATAATTGCCATTATCTCGGGATTTATTATTGAAAAACTCAATCTTCAAAAATATGTTGCCGGCTGGGTTTTTCAGATAAAGTCTGATCAATCGTACGAAGAAAACACAAAGCTGTCATTTGACCGGCGTATTGATGCCGGCTGGAAGTCGGTAAAGGAGATTGTCGGGAAAATATGGCCCTATATTCTTGCCGGAATTGCTATTGGGGCAGGTGCTCACGGATATGTGCCGGATGATTATCTTGCAGGCATTCTCGGTGATAATAACTGGTATTCGGTTCCTCTTGCCATCCTTGTGGGAGTTCCGTTGTATTCTAATGCTGCCGGTATTATCCCCATCGTGAGTGTGCTTATTGAAAAAGGAGTGTCGCTGGGAACCTCTTTGGCATTTATGATGTCTGTTATAGGATTGTCGCTGCCTGAGATAATCATTTTAAAGAAGGTGTTGAAATGGCAATTGATTGCCGTTTTTATAGGTGTGGTTTCACTGGGAATGGTGGTTGTAGGAATTGTGTTCAACTTTATTATGTAATTCGATGATGATAACTCTTTGGTTATTAGAGTTTTGCAATTAACTTCAGTTGTACTGTTTTGAAAGATGCGGGAATATCCGATTAAGTTTTAATTTTGTAGAAATATTTTAAAATGGCACATCACCATCATCACGATACAGGCGGGAAAAATCTCGGTATTACGATACTCCTGAATATTGGTATCACCGTTGCGCAGGTGATTGGCGGGATTATTTCCGGCAGTATGGCTTTGCTTTCGGATGCAGCTCATAATTTCAGCGACGTACTTGCTTTGATAATCAGCTGGATTGCAAAAAGACTGACAGGAAAGGAACAAACATTAAGCCGCACTTTCGGATATAAAAGAGCTGAAATATTTGCTGCCTTCATAAACTCTTCAACACTGATAATCATTGCTGTTATCCTTGCCACTGAGGCTGT
>CAYOZZ010000403.1:0-3249 GCA_964408535.1 uncultured Bacteroidales bacterium
GAAACGCCGTTGTCTTTCAACATCCGGCGGGCTTCACCTTTAGAGTTAAAAATGCCTGTCTTTTCCGAAACAAAATCAATGATACCGATTCCTGCCTCAACTTCGCTTTTTGATACTTCGCTTTGGGGTACTCCCTCAAAAACAGACAGAAGCATATCTTCCGATAGGGTTTTCAGTGTTTCGGCAGTACCTTTTCCGAATAAAATCTGTGATGCCCCGACTGCCGCATTGTAATCATCTTCGGAGTGAACCCTAATTGTAACATCCTTTGCCAGTGCCTTTTGCAAAATCCTCAAATGCGGTGCCTGCGAGTGCTCTCTTGCAAGTTCATCAATCTCCTCCTTCGGTAACAGCGTGAAAAGTTTAATAAAGGTCAGTGCATCCTCATCGGAAACATTAAGCCAGTATTGATAAAATTTATACGGTGATGTTCTTTTCGGATCAAGCCAAACATTACCACCCTCGCTTTTACCGAATTTGCTGCCGTCAGCCTTTGTAACGAGAGGACAGGTCAGGGCAAAAGCTTCTCCGCGGGCTTTGCGGCGGATAAGTTCGGTACCGGTCACAATATTACCCCACTGGTCGGAACCGCCAAGTTGCAGCTTACAGTTTTTATTTTTGTAGAGCCAGTAAAAATCATATCCCTGCACAAGCTGATATGTAAATTCGGTAAACGACATTCCCGTTTCAAGTCTTTTCTTAACCGAATCTTTGGCCATCATATAATTAACCGTTATATGCTTTCCCACATCCCTTATAAAATCAAGGAAAGTAAAATCCCTGAACCAGTCGTAATTATTTACAACCTCCGCCCTGTTTTCACCCTCTTCAAAGTTCAGGAAACTCATAAGCTGCTTTTTCTGGCTTTCCAGATTATGATTTATATCCTCAACGGATAACAGTTTTCTCTCTTCACTCTTTCCTGACGGATCGCCCACCATACCTGTAGCACCGCCCACCAAAACAATCGGCTTATGTCCTGCTCTCTGAAAATGCATCAAAAGCATAATCGGTACAAGGTTGCCGATATGCAACGAATCGGCTGTCGGATCAAAACCGACATATCCGGTTGTCATCTCTTTGTTTAGTTGCTCCTCTGTTCCCGGCATTACATCGTGTATCATACCACGCCAGCGTAGTTCTTCTATAAAATTAATCTTCATAGTTAAAAAAATTTTTGCAAAAATATAATAATTTTAAAATAAATTTGTATAACTAAATTTTTAGTTATATATTTGCAGCGTCATTTAAAAAAAATGGCTTTTTTAATACAATAAACAACTAATTATTTAGTTAATAAACTAAAACAATAGTTAAAATGAAAGAATTAACAAAAGCAGAGGAACAGATAATGCAAATATTATGGCGGATAGAGAAGGGATTTGTAAATGATATTCTGGACAAATTGCCTGACCCGAAGCCTGCATACAACACAGTTTCGACAATTGTAAGAATCCTTGAAAAAAAAGGTTTCGTAACACACAAAGCTTACGGAAAGACCCACGAATACTACCCGTTACTCTCAAAAAAGGAATATACAAAAAAATATTTCGGCAGTTTTATGACGAATTATTTCAGCAATTCATACACCGCACTTGCTTCATTTCTTACGAACGACAAAAACATCAGTATCAGGGAGTTGGAGGAGATGAAAAAACTTATGGAAGAAGAAATCGAAAGAAAAAAGAGATAAAACCCGAAAATTATGAAAGACACACTTCAATATTTTATTCAGTCCGGTTTCAGTATGATTGTGTTGTACGGATTTTACTGGCTCCTGCTAAAGAAAGAGACCTGTTTCACCTGCAACAGAATATTTCTTTTGTTTGCCCTGCTCTTTTCATCATTGATACCCTTTACATCAGGTATGTTTTCAAACGGAGTATTATCCGGGCAATATTATGTTATGTTGAAGCCGGTAATTGTCGGGCCGGATATTCGACCGAATTCCGGAACAGGTTTTAACATTGCAAATTTTTTGTTATGGATATACCTTGCAGGAGTTATTATTAATATAGTAAGAATATTTGCCCAGGCATTAAGATTGATTATTCTTGCCCATAAAACCGGAATCAGCCGTGAATATGGTGCAAATGTGGTTTTTACTGAAAAAAATGCCGCAAACTTTTCATTTTTCAACATCGTGTTTCTCAGCAATTCGGTTGGCAACAAAGAGAATATCAAAAGAATAATAACCCATGAACAAGCACATATCAGACAAAAGCATTTTATTGACCTTATTATCATTGAGATACTTACAACCGTCTTCTGGTTTAATCCCGTTATCTGGCTTTACAGAAGGTCGTTAATAGCTGTCCATGAATATCTTGCAGATGAATATGTGTTGTCGCAGGGTATTGAAAAATCGCATTACCAGGAGCTGCTGATAAATCAATCGTTCGGATTGCCCGTATTGGCACTTGCAAATAATTTCAATCAATCACTTATAAAAAGGAGGTTTATTATGATGTCAAAAACAAAATCAAAATTCAAAGCGGTAGCAAAACTCTTATTTGTCGTACCGGTTATTCTGTCTATTGCTTTTATCGTTTCGTGCACCGGCAGTCCGAAGGATGAAACGAAACCTGCTCCACCTGACAATGCAAGCAGAATCCAGGATTCGAATAATCCCGATAAAGTAATATTCGATGTTGTGGAACAGATGCCGCAATATCCGGGAGGAGATGATGCGAGGATAAAATATCTTGCAAAAAATCTGAAATATCCCGAAGAGGCACGCAAAGAGGGTATTGAGGGTAAGGTTTTCGTAACTTTTGTGGTTGAAAAAGACGGTTCGATTACAGGTGCTAAAATTTTAAAAGGAATCGGAGGCGGATGTGATGAGGAAACTATCAGAGTCATTGAGAATATGCCGAACTGGGAACCGGGAAAACAAAGAGGAAAAACCGTAAGAGTCCGGTTTAATATGCCGATTATTTTTAAGTTAAATGGTGCATATAAAGAAGCGGCTTAAAATTTATTTTAAAGCGAAAATCAGTGTTTACTAATAACATAGGTTAAAGGAGCACTGGTTTTCATCTGTCTGTTTATTGAAAAATAGAAGAATTGGAATGTATGACAAATACAACTTCAGTATCAACCGGAAAAGCCGGAAACGGAAATCTCTATCTTCGTTTTATGCTTTTTGTTTTTTTACTGGCACCCGCCTTTTCAACCGCACAATTGTTTCACGGTAAAGTAAACAGGTATGATGAAAACGGTAAACGAAAAGGTCTGTGGGTCAATTAC
>CAYOZZ010000404.1:0-1928 GCA_964408535.1 uncultured Bacteroidales bacterium
TGATGGCCGGGCGTGTACGTTTGCGCCCGATACTTATGACAATGTTCTCTACGATCTTTGGCTTCCTGCCATTGGCCTACGGTATCGGCGAAGGTTCCGAAATGCTCCGCCCTCTTGCCTATTCAATGATCGGCGGGATGAGCCTGTCACTGTTCCTGTCCCTGCTTGTGATCCCCGGTTTGTATTGGATTGTGAACGGAAGGAGAAACCGTACGGCCGGAGCACATCGTTAAAGTTCAAAACAACACCTGGCACGGTTTTGCTGTTTGGTGCATTCGTTGCTTAATCCTATTTTAAAAAACAACGGAAGTTTGTTATATTGAGCAAACAAACGTACAGTTAATTAAGAGATGAAACAACTCTTACTATTTTTAGCAATAAGTTTTCTGATACAGGAAGCAGGTAGTCAACAGCTTCCCCCGATCAGGAATTTCAGTCCCGTTGAATATGGCGGCCATAATCAAAACTGGATGATAACCCAGTCGGATGATGACTTTATTTTTGTGGCCAACAACGAAGGCATTATGGAATTTGACGGTGAAAGGTGGGAAATGTTCCCCTCACCCAATAATACCATTGTAAGGGCAGTAAAAGCAATATCCGGCAGGCTCTATTCCGGCTGTTATATGGATTTCGGCTATTGGGAAAAGAATGCGTTAGGCAGGTTTAAATATACTTCGTTAGTTAAGGAATTGAACATTACAATGCTTGATGACGAGCATATCTGGCATATTGTTCCTTTCGAAGAGTGGATCTTATTCCAGTCACTTAACAGGATATATTTTTACAATAAAAACACTCAGAAAGTAACATTTGTAGAATCCGGGAATACTATTGGCAGTATTTATAAAATTAAGAACAGCATCTATTATGATGTGACAAATGAAGGATTGTATAAAATAGAAAACGGAAACTCAAATCTCATCCTGAAGAGCGGTTCCATACATAATAAAAAGATCATTAATGTTTTCCCTCACAATAAAGCCCTCTTGATATTAACCGGAAATTCAGGCTTTTATCTGTTGAAAAATGGCAGGGTTTCAAAATGGAACACTCCATCGGATAAAGAGTTGGAGAAGATGAGTATTTACAGCAGTATCCGACTTAAAGATAACAGGTTTGTACTGGGTACTATATCAAACGGTATCCTGATATTAAATAAAAACGGACGGATAATTTATCGTATTAACAAGTTTAACGGGTTGAATAATAACACTGCACTCTCCTTGTTCGAAGACTCCGATAAAAACATCTGGGCTGGATTGGATAACGGAATAAGTTGTATCAACATAGCATCTCCCATCAGGATTTATAAAGATAACAAAGGAATTCTCGGCACCGTGTATGCTTCAAAGATATTCAACGGAAACCTTTACGTGGGGACCAATCAGGGGCTGTTTTTCAAGAATTTTAACAATGACGATGATTTTCAGTTCATAAAAGGTACGGCAGGACAGGTCTGGACTCTTTTCACCTATAATAATGAACTCTTATGCGGACACAATGCCGGAACTTTTTTAGTAAAAGGGAATAAGGCATCATTGATCATTAATACTCCGGGAACCTGGACATTCAAAACAATTCCGGGAATGAAAGACTGCCTGATGCAAGGTAACTATATGGGCCTGAATATTATTTGCAAGGAGAACGGCAGGTGGAAACTGAGGAACAAATTACAAGGGTTTGATAATTCGGCAAGGTATGTGGAAATATTTGATGACAAGATATGGGTAAACCACGAATACAAAGGCGTATTCAAATTAACTGCCGACAAGGATTACACAAGGATTTTGGAAGTGGTTAAAAAGCCTGAGGTTTCTTTGGGGAAGCACTCAAGTATAACAAAATTCAACGAACAGCTACTATATTCGTATCAAAAAGGTGTTTTCAGGTTTGATACAATTAAAAACAGATTTATCCGCGATTCG
>CAYOZZ010000405.1:0-7187 GCA_964408535.1 uncultured Bacteroidales bacterium
TGATCCTGTTGTGAGAGTATCGGACGACAATGGTGAAATTCTATATACCGTACGGATAACCGGAAATGAATTTCAGCCGGGAGTTTATAATGCAGGGACATTTACGGTGAGTATTGGCGACCCTGATACTGAAAAATGGGAGACGTTTAAAAATCTCTCATCACGATTCGGAAATAACACTGAAATTTTAAGTGTAGAACTGTAACAAAGCAGGATGGTTTTGAGTTTAATATATTTATTTTAACAGTTTGTTGCTGAAAGAAAAATTTTAACTAATTTTGACACTCTGATTGTATAATTAAATATCAATTCAATGAAAACAAAACATCTATTCAATTTCTCAGTAATTATCTCCCTTTTTACGATTCTCTCTTTTTTAATGTCATCACAGGCAGGTGCACAGGACAATCCGGTCAAGAAATTTTTAAACGGCTCAAAGGATGCCGACAGCCTGCTTTCCATCACTGTTGACGGGAACGGATACAGCGATCAGACATTAATTTACTTCTATTATCCTTCGACTGAAGGATTTGACTCGGAATATGATGCATATAAGCTTCCGGGTATTTATGCTGCTCCGCAGTTGTATTCAATTATTTCGTGCTGCCACCTTGCAGTTAATGTTTTGCCGACTTTTTCAACAAATTATATTGTTCAGTTGGGCTTTAGTGTCGGTGCAACTACCTCATATACATTTACTTTTGATGGTGTTGATACATTTGATCCCTCTACTACAGTCTATATGATTGACAGTAAGGATAATGTTTTGGTAAATCTGAATACCACTACTACTTACACATTCAATGCAACACCTGATGATTGCATAAAAAGGTTTAAACTATATTTTGATCTTACATCAAGTTTTGTTGCCCTTAATTTATTTCTTGAAGGCCCTTATAACGGAACCGATATGGATACTCTTCTTGTCGGTCAGGGACTTGTTCCGTTGTCACAACCTTTTAATGTGGCTCCGTGGAATTATTCCGGTACAGAGTCGGTTACTTCTGTAAATGATGATGTCGTTGACTGGGTTTTGGTTGAAATCAGGGATGCGAAAAATGCAGGAATGGCTACCCCGGCAACAATGGTTGACAGACAGGCGGCTTTCCTGATGCGGGACGGTAGTATTAAATATATTGATGCCTGTGCGAACCTTGATTTTAATATTTCGTTGTCGCAGGGAATGTTTGTTGTTATTCGTCACCGTAATCATCTTGATATTATGTCTTCAAGTGCTGTGACAACGACCGACGGTGTTTATCAGTATGATTTTTCTACTGGAGCAAGTCAGGTTTTTGGAGGCAACCTTGCTCATAGTGAGCTGGCTCCGGGTGTTTGGGGAATGACAAGTGGTGACGGAAACAGTGATGGAGAAATAGATAATGTAGATAAAGATGATATCTGGCATCCTGATAACGGTACAACCGGTTATTTACCCGGCGATTTCAATATGGACGGAACCGTTGACAGTGATGATCTTAATTTTTGGGATCCTAATAGCGGTAAAGGTGGCGGTGTGCCTGACTGATTTCGAATTAAGATAGAATAAAATATTTTGACCTGAATCAGAGTTGATTGTTATCAGACCTGATTCAGGTTTTTTCCTCCTGATTATATTATCTCTTTTGTGATAAAAGCTCTGTTACCTTTTTAATGTGGTTTGTTAAAAAGGGTTTTCTGATATAACCGGCCACACCCATTTTCATAACACGCTTGACAGTATCATGCCTGTCGTCGTTGGTAACAACAATTATTGGAATGTCTTTCATCTGATTACTTTTTGAAATTTCCTCTATCAGACAAAAGCCGTCTTTTACAGGCATTTGCAGGTCGGAAATGATAAAATCCACCTTTTCTGCTTTCAGAACATTCAATGCATCATCAACATTTGAACTGGATACTACCTCGAAGCCGTTAAACTCAAAAAGGGTTTTTATGTACAGTAGAAAGTACTTTTCATCGTCAACAATGAGACATTTCATCTTTTTATCCATTTTGCCAAGTTTTTTGGTTTTTTTCAAATTTTAATTGTGCAAAAGAATTCAGAAAAAAAAGATGAATCGCCCGAACTTACAATTCCGGCATAATTTTTAAATAATCGAAAGTTTGAACTTATAAATTCGAACCGTTTTTAATCACTCACTATTATCATTCTGCCTTTTCATATACTCCTTTGGAGTCAGGCCTGTTTGCTTTTTGAAAATGGTGTTAAAGGATGATTTTGAGTTAAATCCGCTATCATATGCAATAGCAAGAAGAGTGAATTTATTGTTTTTATTTCCGGCAATCCTTCGTTTTACCTCCTCTACACGGTAGGAGTTCACAAATTCAAAAAAATTCTTGCCGATTTGTTCATTAATGATTTGCGACAGATGATGCTGTGGTATTTTTAACTGATCGGCAAGCTGTGATATTGTTAATTGATTGTTGAGATAGGGTTTTTCTGATTCCATAAAATTCAGCAGAGTAGGTAAAAATTTCCTGGCATCTTCACTGCTTAATCCTGTTGTTTTATATTTTTCAATATCAACATCATCAACTTCGGTTATCGGTGTCCCCATAAAAATTATGCCCTGCTTAAATCCGAAGTATCCGATAATCATAATTATTATCAGTTCAAAGAAATAGACAGCCATTGTTGCATCACTATATTGCAGATTGCGGAAATATCCACTGACAAATTTAGAATAAAGACTAACTAACCAAAGAACTATTACGCTTATCAACAAGTAGTTAACCCAAAACAGGTCAATATGATCTTTACAGGATACCTTTCTGTTTAACTGTGCTAAATATTTTTTAAGTTCTTTGTAAATTATAAAAACATAAACAGGATAAACAACCGATGCAACTACCAGTAAAGCATTGAATAGCAAAGGTCGTGAACTGAAAGATGTATTTTCAAAAAATCTAAAGCGCCACTCAGGCGACTTTGTGTATATGTAAAAATACATATAGATATTTGAAATAATGAAGGGAGTGAAATGCCATAAAAATGCCATATCAAACCGCTTTTTATTTTTTATAATTGAGATCACATATATGTATAAAAGCGGAGCAAAAAGCAAAGGAATTGTATATCCGAATCCTAAAAGGAATAATTTTTCCTTAAAAAACAACATATATGAGCGGATAAAATCAAGGGAAAAAACAAAGAGCCAGAATGCAAGAATATTATCAGCCAGATACTTCTCTTTCTTTTTGATAACCAAAAAAACTGCGAGAGAAAATGATAGTATGGCACCGCTTATGAGAATAAATTCCATTGATAAGTATTTATTTTGGAATGACAAAAGTAAGTAAAAAGTTTATTTTTTTGTAAACATTTTTTTTGTTTTGTTGTTAAAAGCGAATAGGTTTAATGTCACGGTATTGTTATAATACTTAACGGTGGAAGATTATTATAAACACAAATTAACAGACTTATGAGAAAAGTAACTGCATTAGTTTTGTTTTTGTCTCTTTTTGCAGCCGCTTTTGCACAATCAGATGTAAAAAGGAAAGGATTCCAAAAGGAGAAATTGAACTTTAACGCATCATATTATGGGGAAACCGTTTGGTATCCCGGATTAAAGGTTGGTGCAGAGTATGTAATATCCGAGAAAAAGAAGGATAAAACTAAGAAATCCAGGAAAAAAGGTGAATTTACAAAGACTAAGACCAATCAGTTTATAATAACTGCAAATCTTGGATATTTTTGGCAACCGCATAATTACGGTTCATTATTTGTAAATTCTGCAATACTTTTCAGGCATACTGCGCATAAAGGATTTCAATATAATTTTGGAGTTAGCCCGTTGGGGATGAATACATTCTTTTTTAATGAAACATATGATGTTTCCGAAGACGGAACTGTAAAGAAAGCCGCACTCCCTGCCCGTATCTTCTATTCTCCTTCAATAATATTGGGATTGGGTCATACAATGAAGAAAAAATTAACGGCCTGGTTTTTTAATGTTCATATAACAAGCCTTATGCCTTACAATAGTAGCGTCAATTTTTTGGCGGCAATGGAGTTTGGTTTCAGGTTTAATATTTTGAAATTCCAATAAAAATAAATTAGCAGGTTATTTACTATAATTTTTTAATTTATAAGATATGAAAAAGATAACATTTATAATAGTCAGTTTTGTAATACTCTTTAGTGCCTGTGAAAAAGATGATCTTTCAGGCACTTTGGATGATGTATTGTATGTCAGGTATAAAAATGCGGAGATGCCTGCTTACATTCATGGGAACGGTAGTGAGAAAATATTTTTGATAATTTTACATGGTGGTCCGGGAGGAAAAGCTATGGAATACAGAGTCGGGGCACTTAAGGACCTTGAGGAGAGGTATGCAATAGTCTATTTTGATCAACGTGGCTCAGGTATGTCAAGCGGAAATTATTCAAAAAAGGATATAACACCTGAACTTATGGCAGAGGATGTATTGGCACTTGTTAAGGTTCTTAAGTTTAAATACGGTAATGATTTAAAACTGTTTTTGCTTGGTCATAGCTGGGGAGGAGCGTTGGGTACCCGTGTTCTGCTTATGGATCAAAGTCCGTTTAAAGGATGGATTGAGGTTGACGGAGGTCATAATCTTGTAGATATGTTTGATTATCAGGTGACACGTTTTCTTGAGGTTGCAGATGAACAGATATCGGAAGGTAATAGTGTTGACTTTTGGACAGATTTGAAATCTGATGTAAATGAAATAAAAGAAGAAGGTTATAGCGATGAAAACGGGGGAAAGCTTAATGAACTTGGGCACAGTACGGAAGAGCGTCTTATGGATGATCATGTACTGGACGACAAGGATAAAGTGAGTGTTGATTTTCTGAATTATTTGTATGAGGAGAGTATTATAATTTCAAGTGTTAGTTCAAGTGTTGTTAACGGTAATCTTAACTATCTTTGGACAACTCTTGATTATACACCACAACTTAATCAAATTACAATACCTTCAATGATAATGTGGGGCGAATATGATCTGGTAATTCCTTATAGTATGGGCGTTGAGGCATATAATGCAATAGGAAGTACAGATAAATACTGGGTTTTATTTCACGGTTCGGCTCACTCACCGATGATGAATGAAGTTAAACAATTTGAACAAGAGGTTATCACTTTTATCGAAGCACATAAATAGTATGAGATAATATAGTTTGTTCATTTTTATATGAAAACTCTATTTTTTTAATCACTTTAAAATAAATTTCAATTATGAAAAAACAGTTTTTACTTTTACTTCTAATTGTGGGGTTTGTTCAGTTACAAGCACAGGAAACGACTAATACAAGCCTTAGAAAAGGTTTGCATATCGGTGCGCATTTTACTCCGGGCTATGGAACTATTCTGACGGAAGCGTATGATAATCTTGCTATGGGGTTCGGAATGACAACCGGTTTGGATATGAATTTTTACTTTAGTAACCTTTTCGGAATTCATACCGGAGTCACCTATCTTAATCAGCCCTGGAGATATAAGTTTGATGATATCAATATTCATGAGGAGAAAGATATTTCAGCTAATGTCGGCTCAATAGGTATTCCTGTAAAGTTTCTCCTGACAACGGGAAAAAAAACAGTAGGTTTTCATCTTGAAGCCGGTTTTGCAGTTTATTTCCCTGTCAGTTATAGCAGTGATGTTGATATGGGGCTGCTTGAGACCAGTACCGCCATGTTTGCTTCTGAATTAGCTGCAGGAATAAATTTGAAAGCTTCAGATAACATCAATTTTAATATATTGGCATTTTCGCATACAGCCTTTCCTGTATTTAGTAATATTGACAAGTCTTATGGAATGCTTTCCGGTTTAAAACTCGGTTTTATGTACCATTTGAAATAGCTTTTTATTAAAAATATTCCGTATTTATTTGTAAAATATTGTACCAACTAAGTTAATTGCTTCATATTCATAGATTAAACCCGCCTTATCCATTATAGTTCGTAAAACTAAAGGCATAAGGCGGGTTTTTTATTGAAACCTTGCCCCCGGTAAGAAAGGAGAATATCATACCTGCAGTGAAGAGGATGAAGCTGTGAAATTTATAAGGCAGAATAAAGAGAAACCGTTAATATTTAAAACGGATTGTTATCTGTCGTCTAACCCGGATTATCCTGCCGGTTTAATTCCCACGAGTTAATAATAATTTAGATATTTGTCTAAATTAGATATGTAGTGTTCGGATATTCAGTAATATATATGTTATTCTATTGCAAATTGTTATCCGTTTTTTTGGAAAATAAAAAAACCATTAATAAATTTGCCACATTACAAGCCGGTTAATGGGTTTTGATTCAATTGAGATATTTTAGGTCATCCTTTACTAAAAAATGAAATTTTATTAATATATTTTGGAGGCATAAGCCTTAAAAATCTTTAAAAACTTTGTATTATGAAAAGATTAGTTTATACATTGGTAATTGTTTTAACCATTGTTATTACTGCAATGGCACAACCACCACAGGCCTTTAAATATCAGGCGGTGGTAAGGGATAATAATGGAGATATTATTCAAAATCAGAATGTGAGTCTGCGGATAAGCATTCATGACGGTTATTCAACCGGAACTGTTATTTATCAGGAGATACATTCTGCGATCACAAATCAGTTCGGTCTCGTTAGTGTTGATATTGGTACGGGGATTCCTGTTACCGGTTCTTTTTTATTGATTGACTGGGCTAACGGTTCAAAATATCTTGAAACTGAGCTTGATCCAGCCGGAGGAAGCAATTACACTTCAATGGGCACGACACAATTGTTAAGTGTACCGTATGCTTTGTATTCGGGAAATACGGCTAATGGTGACAATCTTGGTAATCACATCGCCACACAGGATATTGACCTGAATGGTCATAAGCTGACCGGAAACGGAAGCATTGATATTCAAGGGGCTCAAAATGACGGCGTACATGTTCTGACTCCCACCGGGAACGGTGTATATGTTGGGCTTTCCATAGGTAACGGATTTCATGTATTTGCTCCCGGGGGAAGTGGTCTATTCGTGCAGGAAGCAGCAGTGAACGGTGTAAATGTTGCATCTTCGATACACAACGGTTTATATGTTAATGAAGCCGGTAATCCGTCAACTTTTTCAACTAATAATCTTAATAACGGGCTGGAAATTGATGGTGCCGAAGGGAGCGGTGTATATATCGGACAGAGTGATAATGATGGAATACATATTAAAAGAGCAGGTAA
>CAYOZZ010000406.1:0-5635 GCA_964408535.1 uncultured Bacteroidales bacterium
TTCCCTACGCCGGTATTAACCGGATCAGGTTCCTGCTTCAGATGAAGCAAAGAGTTTGATCTCAGCCCGTTACAGAATTACTCCGCTCTGGGCACCCCTATGGATGATGGTGCAAAGATAAAGTTTTTTGTTTAATCGAAAAAAATTCGGAATATTTGGGGGTGCATCAGGTTTCGACTTCGCTCAACCTGACGAAAACGGCTTCGCTCAACCTGACGAACTCAGGATTAAAGTGATAAGAAAGCACATTCCTTGCAAGGTCGAAAACGGAAACAGTTGACCTGTCAATTATCTCCGAGTCGGAAGTGGCAATAACACCGTTATTAATCTTACTGATATCTTTATCAACCGTTTCTGAAATGAAGACTTCGCTACCGGCTTTGTATTTATTTGAATAGTTTGTAATCAGCTCTCCAACTTTTTGGTGTGCACCGACTTGCCTGTCAATATAAAACAAAATATTTTTTAATTGTTTTTCCGAAAGGAAGCTGAATATAAGTTCAATGGAACGATTCAGAAGCTTATCTCCGAAGGCTTTTCCATGAATTTCGGAAGCATCGCGAAGAAATCCGTCCCGGCTGATAAAAACAACGTTCCCATTCAGATAGCTGCCGATTGTGAGTATCTGGTTAAAAGTATCAATATGCAGTTCCGGGATTTCATTGATAGAATCCGTCAGTTTGCTTTTCCGTTTTTCCGCATCTTTTTTTGTGGTAACACCACGATACAAAACACTCCTCTCAATTCCACTCAATTTATACCTGTCGCCGACAAGTTTCAGGATTACTTTTTGCGGATAATTGTTCTCAAGCAAATACAAATAATCTTTTAATGCGGGTTTGAAATCCCATGAAAAATTTTTCATTTGTATTGAATGGTTTATCAATTGTTTAATTTAGATAAAATACACTTCTTTTCATTACTAATAAAGCATCAACGACAACAAAACTATAAAAACTTACTGAGAAATTTATGTGGGTATGAAAACTTCCTCAGGATTTATTTGTTTAGAGAATAGAAAATATTCTTAAATATTTTTTTGTCAATTCGGATTTTTTGTCTATAATTGTTGACTTTTCTAAAAAATATATATTATTGCATTAATCAAAAATACAATTTTGGCAAAAAGCAAGTTCAGATACGATCGGTTTGTAAAATCTGTAATAGGAAATCCTGAGCAGTACAGCCTGGAACACAGATTCTTCAATGCCGCTTGTCTTGTCGGCGGTGTTGCCGGAGTTGTCTCTACGACACTCAATCTGTTTATGAACTTCAACATTCTGTTGACATTATCAACACTTGCAATTTCACTTTTATTTATCGGTTTTTATTATTTATCAATCAAAAAGAGAATTTATAAGAGTCTTATTATACCGTTCATTCTTGTATCAATAACTACCCTCACATACGTATGGTTTATGAATGCAGGCAGCAACGGGCCTGTTTTATATGTTATTCTTGCCGAAATGGTTTTATTTATGGTGCTTACAAGGGGAAGTCACCAGTTGATTGCAGTGGCAGCTACTATAGCATCGGTTTCGTTTATGATATTTTATGAGATGAACCATCCTGATGCTGTTATACCTTATCTTGATGTCGAATCAAGATACTGGGATTTGTTTTATACAGCTGTTTTGACAATAATTCTTGTTGCATTTATTGCCTCTTTTATGACAAAAAGTTATCAGGATGAGAGAGAAATGGTTATTAAACAACGTGATAAAATTCTTGCTCAGAATGTAAAAATCAGGCTTGCCGAAAGAGAACTTTTGCAATCAAAAATGTTTACGGAGTCAATAATCTCAAATGCGCAGGACGGCATTTTTGTTATTGGTCTTAAAGGGAAATTCATTCTTGTTAATGATTCTTTTGTCAAAATGACTGGATATTCGAGAAGTAACCTGCTCGGAAAGAAACTTGTCGAACTGTTGGTTGTCGAGGAGCAAAAAGGAGGGAATTCAATTGAAGAAATAATAAAGAAAGGAATTGAAGGGAATTATGAACTCGAATTTGTCAGGAAAGATGGAAAAAGGTTCCCCGGTGTAATTTCGGCCGCTTATTTAAACGATGCGTCCAAAAGACCTGAAGCTGTTGTTATAACCGTTAAGGATATGACTGAGTATAAGGATATTCTTTCGGAACTAACGCTTCACCGCGACCATCTTGAAGAACTTGTTAAAAAGCGAACTGCCGATTTGAGAAAAGCAAACAAGAGGTTGTTGGTTGCCAAAGAGAAAGCTGAAGAATCGGATAGGCTGAAATCGGCATTTTTATCAAATATGTCGCACGAAATCCGTACCCCGATGAATGCCATTACCGGTTTTGCGCAGCTTTTGAAAGATCCGTCAACTCCTAAGGAAGCAACGGAGCAATATGTTGATATTATCATAAACAAAGGTAACTTATTGTTAAATATAATCAATGATATTATTGATATTTCAAAGGTCGAAGCAGGCAAGATAGAGATAATAAAGAGCGGATGTAATATTGATGAAATGTTTCTTGATTTGTATGCGACTTTTGAAAATGTGAAAAAAACCGAAAAAAAATCGCATATTGACCTTCGTTTTGTAAAACCCGATATCGAGAATGACATAACAATCTATACCGACCCGTTCAGGTTAAAACAGATACTTTCGAACCTGATTGATAATGCCATTAAATTTACCGAAAGGGGTTATGTTGAGTTTGGATATTCGGTAATACTTGAAGCAAAAAAGCCGAGGATAAGATTTTATGTTCGTGATAGCGGTATCGGAATACCGGAGGAAAAGCAGAAACTTGTTTTTAACCGTTTCAGGCAGATTGAAGATAGCCATACCAGGAGGTTTGGAGGTACGGGACTTGGACTGACAATCTCGAAAAAACTTGTTGAATTGCTTGGTGGTGATCTGAAAGTGGAGTCGCACGAGGGTGAAGGAAGTTCGTTCTTTTTTACATTGCCGTTCAAACCTGTTAAGGTGACAAATCATAAAATAAAACAGGGAATATCTAATCCCGACTGGAAAAATAAAGTTGTACTCATCGTTGAGGATAATAATTCCAGCTTTTTACTTTTACAAAGTTATCTCGAAGGTTCGGGTGTGAAGATTTTAAGGGCTGACAACGGCAAGGAAGCTGTTGAAATGTGTGAGACAAATCCTGATATCGAACTGGTGCTGATGGATATTCAGTTGCCGGTTATGGACGGGTACAAAGCCACATCTCTGATAAAGAAAAAGAGGAAAGACCTGCCTGTTATAGCCCAGACAGCGCATGCAATGGTTGAAGATATTGATGAGTCGTTGAAAGCGGGGTGTGACAGACATGTTTCAAAACCCGTAAAGAAAGAGGTGTTGCTTTCAGTTATGAGTGAGTATTTAAACTGATAAGAATACTTTTTTTGATTTTACAATTAATACCTGATTGTATTAAAATTGATTATTGAAAACTAAGAATATGAAGATTTACAGACAAATAGCTTTACTTTTTGCATTTATTGTTTCCGTTAACCTCTCTTTTTCGCAGGATACTGCCAATACAATTAAGACGGACCCTAATCCAAAGGGATATGTAGTTTTTAAAAACGATACGCTTTTTTTACTTAAAACCGGGTTAGGCCCGTTCACAGTTGAGGACAGGGTTAACTCAATCAGGAACAGGCTTGAAGATATTGCAGGTGAGTTTGAGTTTTCGGCAGACTCTATCTTTATGTTTGAACATGGTAATCTCTCGTTAATCCGGTATAAAAAGAAGATAATAATGAGCATAAGTGATGAGGATGCAGCCTTGGAGGGGGCAACACGAAAATATCTTGCCGAGAATTATAAGGAGATTATTCAGTCCACACTTAAGGATAAAATCGAGAACCTTACATTTAAAGACTGGCTTATCAATATCGGACTTACTTTGCTTACACTTATCGGCCTGATAGTTATTTTCTATGCCATAAACAGATTTTTCAAATGGGTTAACCATAAACTGAACGAATACCAGAAAAAACTAAAGAGAAAACGAAAGAGCCTGTACAGATATTTGGTGCCCAGTGGCCCGGATAATATTTTTGTTTTTATTTCGAATATCGTCAGGTGGATACTTTATATTCTTCTCTTCCTGTTTTATCTGCCTCTGCTGTTTAGTTTCCTGCCATGGACAAGAGGAATTGTCCAGGAATTTTATAAACTTGTATCCGATCCGGTAATGTATATTATAAACGGATTTATAGATTTTCTTCCTGACCTGTTTTTTATAATTATAATCTATTTTGTTGCTAAATACGTGGTTCGTGTTTTAACGGTTATCGCTGTAGAATATGAGAAGGATAATATTTCCATAAAAGGATTTCATAAAGACTGGGCTAAGCCGACACTTAACTTAATGAAGATTATTATTTATGCTTTTGCATTAATATTTATGTTTCCGCATATTCCCGGTTCCGAGTCAAAGGCATTTCAGGGTGTTTCAATCTTTTTCGGGGTATTGCTCTCTTTAGGTTCCACTTCCGCCATCTCAAATGTCATTGCGGGTGTTGTGATTACCTATATGCGTCCGTTTCAAATGGGAGACCGTGTTAAAGTAGGTGAAACCATTGGAGATGTTATTGAAAAGTCTCTTTTAGTTACAAAAATCAGAACCTTGAAAAATGAAGAGGTAACCGTTCCGAATGCTACTATTATCAATACACATTTGTGGAATTTTTCAAAAAATGCCAAGGAGCTGGGATTGATACTTCATACTTCGGTGACAATAGGTTATGACGTGCCCTGGGATAAGGTAAACAAACTGTTGTTGCGGGCAGCCCGTAATACGACCCTGATTCAGAAAGACCCCAAACCTTTTGTGCTTCAGAAAAGTCTGGATGACTATTATGTTAATTACGAGATTAATGCTTATACAAAGCAACCGAAAAAGATGGCTCTGATTTATTCCGAGCTTCATAAAAACATTCTCGATGCTTTTAACGGAGCTGGCATTGAAATTCTTTCGCCTCAATACAATGCGGTTAGGGATGGTAATCCGTCAACGATTCCCGGAGCACAGCCTGTTGATAATCGTAATCCGGTTGAAAAGGTAATTGACAAAGTGACGGGAAAAGAGGAGGCTTCAAAACCCGGATCAAAACCTAAAACGAAATAGTACCGGATATTATGTTATCCGAAGATTGTTTTTGCAACCTCACCTGCGGATAAACCGGTATCAATTACAATAGAATTTTCAATTTTGAAATGTTTTATGATATCTTTCGTCAAACTTTCTCTTACTACAAATATCACCGGCTTTCCGGTTGTCTTTAATAATGATTTTATTGCCTGCGCCCAGCCTTTGTCTTCAAGTTCGAGGGGGCCGACTTCATCAATAACAATGATGTCGGTATTAGCAATATACTCCGGTTCAAGAGCACTGTTCCCGAAAACAAAGCCCTCAGGATTAAAATAAAACCTTCTGAATTTTTTCCATCCCTGAACAGGATCTGTTTGACAAAGAATAATTTTTTCTCCTGTTCGTATATTTTCAAGTTCAAAACCGCTTCTTTCATTATTTTTCCAAAATCCGTGAGCGATTATTCCGCCGGCAAGTTTGTTTTCCTTATGCAGATGTTCGATAAGTTTTGTCAGAAAAGTGGTTTTGCCGCTGCCCTGTTTGCCGGTTATTATAA
>CAYOZZ010000407.1:0-3399 GCA_964408535.1 uncultured Bacteroidales bacterium
GTAGTAGAAAGATTTCTTAACATAATTATCGTTTAATAAATGACGGAAGGAAAAAATTTCCTTCCGTCAAAGTTATAAAATTATTTTAATATACCGAACTTCTTACTTCTGATACTCTTTCCGTTCATATCGGCTTTTTGCCCCTCTAAATCTCTCCCGAAGCTTCGGGAGAGACTACTGAAAAGTGAGTCTGTTTTCGGTTGCTTTCTCATTTTACTTCTGTTTTCTTATTGTGACTAACTGGCTTTTCGTAAAACAATCAAATCATCCGCCAAAAGTCTGAACAGTCTCCTCCCCTCGCCGATGTTCCAAGCGTCCACGCTTGGAAATACAGGCCTATTCCACCACCACCTTCCCGCTTCCCAAGCTCCTGCCGCCGGCACTTTTCTCTCTGAATCTTGTCACTAATAAGTAATTTATTTAACCCCTTTTGTACAGCACACAATCTCAAGATGACAATATTTACAGGATTTGTCGAATATAAAATTTTTACTCTCAAAAAGTTTTCATTAGTGCTCATTCCGCTATCATACTTCCATTATCTTTGCACGCAAAATATTGACAATGATAAAAAACCCGGCCGTAAAAGGTTATTTATGGACATTCCTTTCGGTGATTGCCCTGTCGAATGTTTACATTTTCAGCAAAGCCGCACTGAACGAGGTACACATTGCCCAGTTCGGTTTTTACTGGTTTGGTCTCGGAATGGTCTGGAACCTTATTTTTACGGTAAAAACCTGCAAACTTTCGACCATTCGAAAGATAAGTCGAAAAACGGCTGGAATTCTCATTGTAATAGGTATTCTTGAAACTGCCGCCACTACACTGTTCTTTCTCGGATTATTTACCATTGAGAATCCGTCAGTAACATCCTTCCTTGGAAATATGGGGCCCATTTTTGTCACAATCCTTGGGGTAAGCCTTTTGAAAGAACGTTTCAACAATCTTGAACTTTTCGGTATGCTGCTTACTCTGACCGGAGCTTTCATAATCAGTTACAGGGGTTCGGACACTATCGGTGACATTTTTATAAAAGGAACCGGTTATGTTGTGTTGGGGTCGCTGGTATTTTCGTTTTCCACAATAATTGTAAAGAAAAACGTCGGCAAAAGCCTTTCACCTGCCATCATATCTTTGAACCGTACAATCTTTCTTTTTGTTTTTGCTTTTGTTATGATGTTTGTTTTCCGGAAATCGTTTTCCATTCCGGCATCTGCACTTTTAAATATTTCAATCGGTTCGGTGCTTGGGCCTTTTCTAGCTGTTGTTGCGGGATATAATGCCCTGAAGTATATCGAAGCTTCCCGCACGTCAATACTCGGCAGCACAAAAAGCCTGTTTGTTTTGTTCGGTTCATACCTATATTTTCACAATTTCCCGCAAACGTTGCAGATTATCGGAGGAATATTGACAATAATCGGTGTAATGCTAATCTCATTCGGAAAAATAATCGTCGGGAAAAACGGTTAGAGTAAAATTTCTCTTGTATATTTGCCATTCTGTAAAAAAGTAGTAATTATGGATTTCATTAAAAAAGCACTATTTACATTAACATTCTTCCTGTCGTCATATCTATCTATTGCACAGGATAATTACGAAAACAATTATAACTGTTTTTCAATACTTGTGGGAAAAGGTGCAACAGCCGACGGCTCGGTTATGTTTGCGCATAATGAGGATGACTGGGGTGAAAGGGTCGTGAACTGGTACATAGTTCCCTACGAATATTACGGCAGTGATGCGGATTCAATCATACTGAAACGGGGAGGGAGGATTGCTCAGGCCAAAGAGACATACAGGTACCTGTGGTTTGAAATTCCGGAACTGGAATTTTCCGACAGCTATTTCAACGAATATGGAATTGTTATTGCTTCCGATGCCTGTTCGTCAAGGGAGGACGACCCGGAACTGACAAACGGGGGAATAGGATACCGGTTGCGACGTGCAATGGCCGAAAGGGCAAAGACGGCAAAAGAGGCTGTTAAAATCGGCGGCAGACTTATTGATGAGATGGGTTACGCCTCTTCGGGAAGGACTTATTGTATTGCCGGACCCGACGGTGCGTGGATGCTTTCGGCTGTTAAGGGAAAACATTGGGTTGCCGAACGAATTCCCGATAATCAGGTTGCCATTATACCGAATTATTATACAATCACTACGGTTGATCTTTCCGACACTGTAAACTTTCTCGGCTCGCCCGACTTGATTGACTATGCCGTGCAAAGAGGCTGGTACGACCCCGAAAAAGACGGTGAATTCAATTTCAGGAAAGCTTACAGCGACGAGGGAAATTTGCAATCGCTCGGAAACAGGGCACGACACTGGATAACGATAAATGCTCTGTCGGCAAAACAGTATGAAATTGATGATGAACTTCCGTTTTCGTTTATACCGAAAAAGAAGGTTGAACTGAAAGATGTATTTACCGTTTTAAGAAACCATTATGAAGGAACCGGATTAGATGTCACGGAAAATTACACGACCGGAAATCCCCATCATCAGAAAGCAATGTCGGTATGCTCAAACACGAACCAATACGGTTTTGTGGCACAACTCCGGAAGGATATGCCGGTTGATATCGGTGCCGTATTATGGATAGCCCCGAGACGTCCCTGCACCGAACCCTTCTTACCTGTCTATTCCTCACTGCTTGTAGTTCCTAAGAATTTTGCTTTGACGGATTACAAAACCGCTCTTGAAACCCACTTTAACGAAATTAAGGATTTTAAATCCTACTCAAAAGGCCACGGCTATCTGCTCTTCGGACAAAAAGCCGAAAAAGTGGATGAAGATTACGGAAAACTTATTCCGGAAGTAAAAGTTTCGATTTCGGAGATGGAAAATGAGCTTTTATCCGGTCAGGCAGATTTTGAAAAAAGCATTATGAAAATTTACGAAACCGAACCGGAACAGGCAAGGGAATTATTGACGGATTATTCGTTAAAGCAAATACAAAAGGCACTTGAGATGGCAAAACAAAAGTAAAGGAGTTATTGCACGGCTTTGTTAAATTTCTGTTAAAAGATAGGGGATACTTGTACGGGCAATCCTTAGGCTTTATATTTGCCGGTATGAATATCCGGTTGAAATCAATAATAACATGCCCGGAGTGCGGCAACAGCAAAGAGGAGATAATGCCAACCGACTCCTGCCGTTTTTTTTATGTGTGTGAATTTTGCGGTGAGAGACTAAAGCCGCTGGAGGGTGATTGCTGCGTATATTGTTCTTACGGGTCTGTTCCCTGTCCTTCAGTACAAGAAAAATCATCCTGCTGCAATTAATTGTTTCCCGCCTTGATTTCTGTGAGTAATGCACTGAATTGTTCCCTAATCTGATCCCTGACCTTACGGTAAACAGGCAGGATTTCTTCAGGAGTACCTTTAGCATCGGCAGGGTCTT
>CAYOZZ010000408.1:0-1509 GCA_964408535.1 uncultured Bacteroidales bacterium
CAGCATGGCTATAAGCTGATGTCAGGAAAGATATATCTGACAAAAGGCACCCATTCGCTAATGCTGGAGTATTTCCAGGCAGGAGGAGGACAGGAGCTTAAAGTGTTCTGGAAAGGCCCGGGATTTGAAAAGCAGGAGCTGAAAGTGAAGTGAAGAGATGAATTGAATGTTAGTTGTAAAGAGGACAACAATTTTATTAAATTTGTAAAAAAGAGTCAGCAATGATCCAAATTGGAAAATATATTGAAATAAAATCAGATAAAAGATTTGGTAAGCCGGTTGTTAAGGGCACCAGGATTTCTGTTTACGATGTTTTGTCATGGTTATCGGAAGGAATGACAAAAAAACAAATAATTGAAGATTTCCCGGAGTTAGATGAAGAAAAAATTAATGCCTGCCTTGCTTTTGCAGCCAACAAGGAGCGACGACATTTGTATGCATCATGAAGCTTTTATTTGATCAAAATATTTCTTTCAGATTGATTAAAAAGATTGCAGACATTTATCCCGAAGCAAAACAGGTCAGGGAATTAGGTTTGGAAGATGCAACTGATCTGCAGATATTTGAATTTGCAAAAAAGAATGAATATGTGATCGTAACTTTTGATTCGGATTTTTGTGATTTAAACAATCTTAATGATTTTCCGATAAAAATTATTTGGTTGCGTACAGGCAATACAACCACAAGCAATATCGAACTTATTTTTAGAGAGAAACATCTGTTGATAAAAGCTTTTTTTAAAGATGATAATGCTTGTCTTGAAGTGATATAGAAAAGAAGATGAAACCGGATTCGATATTTATCTTCTGTTAAAAATTAATATCTATTTGTTAATGCACTGTTATTTGCACATCTCATTAAGCGATATTTTTGTGCAAAATCAAAAAATATAAACCATGAGAAGATTATTTTACCTGATATTTATTTCTGTTGCACTGCTGAGTTGTAATACAGGCCATGTAAAGACAACTCAAAGCAACATTGATCAGATACTTGCCAGGTTCCATGATGCATCGTCGGATAAGGTGATGATCGCAGCCCACCGTGCCGAGAATGATAAGTATCCCGAGAACAGCATTGCATCTATCGATTATTCGGCAGAGATTGGTGTTGATATTGTTGAGATCGATATCAGGACTACAAAAGATGGTGTGCTTGTCCTTTTTCATGACGGATCGCTTGACAGGATGATGGGAGAGGAAGGTTCAGTAAAAGATTACACTTATGAAGAGCTTCTAAAATTTAACCTGAAAAAGAAAAGGTCAGACGACCCGAACGAGTACAAAATAGCTCTTGCCGAAGAGGCATTGAAGCATGCCCACGGTAAAGTTATGGTTGACCTCGACCTGAAAGACCTTTCGATAAAACAGATGGTTGACCTGATACATAAAGCCAATATGGAGAAACAGACCCTGTTTTTCGATTCAGATTTTGCAGTGCTCGACTCAGTGGTAATGCTTGATTCAACTCTGATGCTTATGCCGCGTGCTCATTCACTTGAAGAGGTGA
>CAYOZZ010000409.1:0-12475 GCA_964408535.1 uncultured Bacteroidales bacterium
TTATCTTCCTTTACTTCAACCTCATCATTTTCAGGAGCAAACGGATTCTTGACATCCTTACGCAATGTCACAAAATAGATTTTGTTCATATCGCGATATGCATGATTCCATTCCGTCCAACTGTATATCGGATTAAAATCGCGTGAGGATGTAAAAAAGAGGTAGTCACCCTCAGTATCGAAAACCGGACTTGATGAGCTGTACCAGGTGTCTGTAACCGGATTTTTCTCTTTTGTTTCAAGATTATAAATCCATATTCTCGACATTCCGCCTCTCTGAGGTTTGGAATAGGCAATCCATCTGCTGTCGGGCGACCAGGAGTAATTCCATAATTCACCGTCGGGAGTCTGTTCCACATCAACAATCTCTTTCGTATCAATATCCACATACCTTAATCTCTGCTTTTTATCCGACCATAACAACTTCTTGCTGTCGGGCGACCAGGTTGCGTTGTATTTATATGTATCGCCTCCCTTAGTAATTTGAATGGCTTCTTCGCTGCCATCCTGCTTTATAATGAAAATTTCATTCTCACCGGTTTTATCCGAAATAAAAGATATATACTTTCCGTCAGGAGACCAGGCAACATCTCTTTCGTGAATGCCCGATGTTTCCGTCAGATTTCTGGTTATACCCTCCTTTGCGGGCAGCGACCAAACATCGCCGCGAGCACCGAAAGTAACCCTTTTACCATCCGGTGAAACAGCATAACTGTCAATATACTTACTTGCATCCTTATATGAAGTACGCTCCACAAGTACATCATCGGCAATTTCAACATCTATTTTTTTTGCCTTCTGTGACGCAAAATCAAAATTGTAGAGATAACCACCGTTTTCATAAATTATTGACTCATTGCCAAGCGAAGGGAATTTAATATCATACTCGGTATAATTGGTAACCTTGCGGGTTTCACCGGTTTTAACATTGTAGGCGAACATATTCATTATCCTGTCGCGGTCGGAGAGGAAATAAATCTCATCACCAAACCACATAGGGAATATATCCTGCGAAACATTATTTGTAATGTTTTTTGTCTCTTTTGTTTCAAAATCATAAATCCAGATATCGTCTGCCATCCCGCCTTTATAATACTTCCAGGTACGAAATTCGCGGAATACCTGATTATAGGCCAGTTTTTTACCGTCGGGCGAAAAGCTGCAAAAACCGCCGGATGGTAACGGCAATTCATCCGATAAGCCGCCGCCGGTATGAGCTACAAACAGTTGTCCTTTAAAAGAATTGAAAGATTTTTTTCTCGAACGGTAAACAATATTTTCGTTGTCTTTCCAGGTCATAACAATATTATTCGGTCCCATCCTGTCGGATATATCATCACGACCGAGAGTTGCCGTATATGTCAGTCGTTTGGGGCTTCCTCCCTCAGCAGGAATAAGGAACACTTCAGTGTTTCCGTCATACTGACCCGTAAATGCAATATTTTTCCCGTCGGGAGAGAAACGGGCAAACATTTCGTAACCTGTACCCGATGTAAGCTTGCGCGCCATACCGCCTGATTTATCAACAGTGTAAAGATCACCTGCAAAGGTAAAGACTACCTGATCGTCATAAATTGCAGGAAACCTGAGCAAACGAGCCTCCTGTTGAGAAAATGCCACCTGCAGAAATGCCAGAGCGACAAACATTAAAAGTAATTTCTTCATAAAAAATGTTATTAATTTGACTAATTATATTTTAAGACAATTCTTTTCTCAAAATGTATGCCTGCAAAGATAAAATATTACTAATGAACAGAAAAGATATTACAAAACAAATTGTTTTTGCAATAAATGACTGTAATTGAACACAGAGTGTTCATATTTGGACACTGAAATATGGATTGATAATTAGCTTATTATGGTAACTATTTACACCTTACGGCAACTTCATCAAGGCTTCCGAGAATAATTTCAACTGCCTCAGGTTTCATATCATTTGTAAACGATGTATCAGCTTTAACACTGTCAATAAGTTTTTTAGCAGCGCACCAATCCGATTTTTCAGCAAGAGCATTGATTTCGGCAAGCAGATAAATCAGGTTTACGGTACGGCTTTGGGGTAATTTGCTTTTTGCCATCCCAAGCAGGTTCAAAGCCTCATCATTACCGGTATTATTATCAACAAGCATCAGGTAACCAAGTACAAACAAATCGGTTCCCGAAAGTTTTTCATAATCCAAATTCTCAAATGACATTTTATTGGTTCGACCGAGGAACATTTTAAAAGTTTCAACATTATTAACATTCCAGTTGTCTGAGGAAGCAAGTGCATCAACAATTGCAGCTTTCTCATCAATCGTCAGGTCGTCTGCAGCCAGCACACTGCCGATTCTGCCGTCAAGATTTCCGTTTTCGGCAATAGCAACGGTTTCATTATCAATATATGATTTATAAAACCCTGGAGCTGTATTTACTCCACCGGCAATAACTATGGTTGTTAAAAAAATAAAAATACTCACAAAAGTTCCAATTCGTTTCATAACTATAATATTTTATTATTCCGAAAATGTTCAAAAATAAAAATACAAAAATACAATATTATTTCAATATGTAACTCTAAGACTAATAGCTAAATCAAATAGTTGCAAAAAAAGTTAAAAAAAATGTCATTCTGAACTTATGTTCATTAAATTTGCACTGTTTTTTGACGTTCATTGGGTTGTTATTATGTAGTTGTTAGGTTATTCATAAGCCAAATGACTACAAATGACATAGTATCATTCAACAAAGAAGTAAACAATAACAGAGAAACATGCCACGTCCAAAAAGAAACCGGCGAATGCATCAGCCTCCTATTTTGCGGGGTTTCAAGCCTTTTGGTGCTCCTCCGGCTTTGAATGATGCCGTAAATATGCTGTTTGAAGAATATGAATCTTTACGTCTTGCCGATTATGATAATCTTACGCAGGAAGAGGCTGCAAAGAGGATGAATGTTTCAAGACCGACATTTACAAGGATTTACGACCGTGCCAGAAAAAAAATTGCAATGGCGTTTGTTGAGAACAGGTCAATACTGATTGAAGGAGGCAATATTGAACTAACCGACGAATGGTACAGATGTCTGGACTGTAGCAGTCTTTTCAAAGCACCGGCCTCAGTTGAGCATTTTACAAGTTGCCCGACCTGCAACTCCGGCAATATTGTGCATATCAACAAGCAAATCAGGGAGAATCCGGAGAAAAGCGGAACAAAAAACATTTATTCGGTTAACCCGGCATTCTGTATATGTCCGACATGCGGATTCAAAATAACCCATAAAAAAGGTATCCCTTGCAGACAAACGGTTTGCCACAATTGCGGATCAAAAATGAAGCGGGAGTTGTAATGTACGCAGAAGTGAATGTTGAGCAAAATGAAATCAGGACATACAAGGTATTAAATATGCCTTTTGCATTATGAGTTTTATAAATTAATGAATATTAAAGATAGTTATGAAAAAGATAGCAGTTCCAGTAGCAAACAACTCACTCAGCACACATTTTGGTCATGCTGAGCATTTTATGATTTTTTCAACGGAAAACGGACAGATAACCGGTCACGAAACACACTCTCCCCCGCCGCATCAGCCCGGGACCTATCCACGCTGGCTTGCTTCACTCGGGGTTACAGACATTATTGCCGGAGGAATGGGGCAACGTGCAATTGATATTTTCCTCCAAAACCGCATTAATGTTTATACCGGAGTAAATGTTGCGACACCGGAAGAACTGGTATTACAATTATTAAACGGAACACTTGCTGCAGGTGTGAATTTGTGTGATCATTAGGATCGTATCCGGCAATTGGCAATCGGCTGTCGAAAAATATTCCGGGTGGCTAACGAAAGGCTGATTCAAAGTGATTCAGGGGTTCAACCGGTAAACAGCAGGGATTAGAACAGCTTTATTATCGGGTAATTAAACCAACATAAAGCCCGTTTCCATTTTCAGACGGAATAATACTTGTTTGAGGAAAAAGCAACTTCATTTCCTCTTTAAAACCTTTTTTAAAATTGATATAATCACTTCGTTCCAAAAACTCCAGTATGCGTATTGCCGGAGATGTTTTGCTATGGAAATCATGAATTACAACATATTTACGTGCAACCCGTTTCATTTCGGCAAGAACCCGGCTGCGTTTGTTTCTTTTCATTCCATGCAACACAAAGGAGGCGGTCACCAAATCGAAAGAGTTATCTTCAAACATACTCAACTCTTCACCGCTGCCATGCATAAATCTTATTTCAGGATGATTTTTCATTGCCTGTTTCACCATCTTTTGCGAGAAATCAACTCCGCAGGCTTCAGCCAGCCCGAATCTGTTAATTGCAGCTAACCAGGCGCCTGTTCCCGAACCGACATCAAGAACCGATAGATTTTCCAAAGGAATATTCCTGTTAAGCAACTCTGTCATTGCAACATACTCCTGCTCAATGGCATTATCAATCATACCGTAAACCGGAGCAATCAGATTGAAAATAAATCTTGCTCTTTTATCCTCATCACCGGAAAAATAGTGAAAAATACTCATATACTGTATGGCATTGATGAGTGGTGGAGGTCAATTTTCAATCCCTCACCGGTTTTGATATAGCCGAATGTATATTCAACTTTCGTTTCATCTCCGTTTAAATCGGTAAAGTAGTAGTTGCCCATAGCTATTGCCCTGTTCTCTTCGAGGATAAAACCGGCATTTTCAAATCTCACTTTTATCCAGGGTTGAAGTGCAAAGCCGTTGTCTTCGGGGAATTTCTCATTTCCTCCGATAAAATAGGATTTTGCAGCCTCCAATGTCGGACGAAACTGTATTTCAGCAGCTTTTGTCGGTTTGAAAAGAATCTCCTTTTCATCAACAGCATAAAGTTCCCTGAGCAGTTTCTCCGTCTCCTTTGCGCAAAGAGCCTTATTATCTTTCAACCTACCGATTCTGACCAATGCATCTCCCCAGGCTTGCTGGGCGGATAGTATATCTTCCTTCTTAATCATATTAACCTTTCAATATCTCTTATAAATTGCTTCATTCCATAATAAATCCTGTTAATAGCGATAACAAACTTACCTGCATCTTTTAAAAACTCTGCTAATTCAATAGTTTCATTTGCCTGTTGAATTCTATAAGCTATTAATGCTTTTCTGTCATCATCCGAAATCATATTCGATAACCTTTATCTATAGCATTTGAAAAAACCGGTTGCTTTCCTCTAAGCGAGTTCAACTCCGTTTCTCCCAAAATATGTGTATCCGTAATAATTCCATATTTCAAATCAATCTCATAACATAAATCCGATATTTTTTTTTCTATCACCCAGTCAGGTTTTTGGCGTAGTACAATCAAAATATCAAAATCCGAATCATCATTTTCTTTGGAAGTAAGTTGTGACCCAAAAAGAAATATATCTTTAAGGTTTCCTTCCAGATTATCAGAAAGAATATTTTTTAAATCCTTTAATATCAAATCTTTATTGGCCATTTTTTAATATTTTTCCAAAGATATAAAAAATATCGAAACAACAGTTATTAAACTCATCAAATTCAAAAAAAATTATACCCACTTAACCAAATTAAAATCCATTCTGTGCGGAAGCATATCGGACTTTGGATAAATTCTGTATATAAAGCGCACCATACCGGATACCTCAATTGGAGCTACACCTTCAAATGTTGCAACATCATCCTCAACACTCTTCAGTTCAAGTTCAATCTTGTAACTGACTTTTTCAGCCTCATCATTTTCCTTTTTTCCGACTAACAATTCCACACCAATATCCTTTGCATCAATGCCGTTCAGCTTTATTTTAAGCTCCACATTCACTTTTTCTCCCATAAAAATAGCATCTGCACCATTAGATGGATATTTTACTGAAACAATCTCCATCTCTTTCCAGTTTCTGACAATTTTCCTTTTCCATCTCTCAACCTTCTTTGCATAGGAATAGTTGTTCTCCTGCATTTTTCCCGACCTTTCAATCAGCTTTGTATAGAATTTTTCAATGTAATCGTCGAGCATACGCTTCATTGTGTAATGGGGAGCTATTTCCGAAATTGTATTTTTGACATAGGAAATCCATTTATGCGGTATTCCGTCATCGCTTTTGTCGAAATAAAGCGGGATTATCTCATCTTCGAGCATATCATAAATTGTCTCTGCATCGAGTTCATCCTGAAACTGCTGATTGCCGTAAGTTCTTGCTTCCTGAATAGCCCAGCCGGCATTTTCGCGATATCCTTCTGCCCACCAACCGTCAAGAACGCTAAAGTTGACAACTCCGTTCATCACGGCTTTTTCACCGCTTGTTCCTGATGCTTCAAGTGGTCTTGTCGGAGTATTCAGCCATATATCAACACCCGAAACAAGATAAGAAGCAACGTGCATATTATAGTTTTCGAGGAAAATTATCCTGCCTGCAAACTCAGGTCTTTTCGATAGTTCAATGATCCGCTTGATAATATCCTGGCCGGGCTTGTCATTGGGATGCGCTTTACCTGCAAAAATTATTCGTACCGGGTGTTCAGGATGATTTAAGATTTGCGCAAGCCTCTCGGGATTTGAAAAAATCAGATGTGCCCTTTTATAAGTGGCAAATCTTCGTGCAAATCCGATATAAAGTGCATTTTCATCAATATGATCAACCGTTCTTAAAATGTTTTTCGGGCTTTCCTGCCTCTTAGTAAGGTCAACCGTAACCTTATCTTTTAGGAATCTTATGAATCCGGCCTTGCTTTTCTGCCTCGTCGCATAGACAGTTTCATCACTTAGCAGATGTATTTTCTTCCAAAATTCGGGATTTGAAATATCACTTCTGAAATCTTTTCCGAACTCATTGTCGTAAAGCCGCTGCCAGTGCTTCTCCGTCCAGGTGCCAAGGTGTACACCGTTTGTAACATATCCGATGTGCAATTCCTCGGGGAAATAGCCGTCATACAAATCGGCAAACATTTCACGCGAAACCCTTCCATGAATTTTACTGACTCCGTTCATCTCCTGTGAGAGATTTGCCGCAAGTACACTCATCGAAAACTTCTCGTCAGGTCTTCCATGCATTCTGCCGAGGTTCATAAAATCGTCCCAAGAAATATTCAGTCGCTCGGCATAGTGCGGTATATAAGTTCTTAGAATATCTTCGGTAAAGGCATCGTGGCCTGCCGGAACAGGCGTATGTGTTGTGAAGAGTGATGACGCTCTGACTATTTCAACAGCAAGGTTGAACGAAAGCCCTTTCTCCTCAACAAGGATATGAAGCCTCTCAAGTCCTGCAAAAGCAGCATGACCCTCATTCAAATGATAGACATCCGGTTTGAGGCCGATAGTATTGATAGTTCTTATTCCTCCTACGCCAAGCAGCAGTTCCTGTTTAAATCTGTTATGCCAGTCGCCGCCATAAAGCTGATGTGTGATAAACCTGTCTTCGGGAGCGTTCTCACTGATATCCGTATCGAGAAGATAAAGAGGTATTCGCCCTACATCAACCTGCCACACTTTTGCAGTCAGTTTTCTTCCGGGCAGAGCCAGCGAAACCTTAACCCACTCACCATCCTTTTTAACAGGTTTCAACGGCAAATGACTGAAACTTTGAGGAATATACTGCGGAACCTGATCGCCGAACAGCGAAATACTCTGCTCAAAATAACCGTATCTGTAAAGAAGTCCGACACCCACAATATCATAATTTGAATCACTCGCCTGTTTTAAATAGTCGCCCGCCAAAATTCCAAGACCACCGGAGTAAATCCTCAGGTTTTCACAAAGCCCGAATTCCATACTGAAATAGGCAACTTTGCCTTTTCCGGCAGGTTTCTTAACCGACATATATTCTTTAAACTTTTGATATATCTTTTGAAGATTCTCTATGAATTGTTTATCGGCTGCAAGAGACTTTAACCTCTCAAAATTGAGAGTATCAAGCAGAAGAATGGGATTATGATTGCTTTTCTTCCAACCTTCAGCATCAATTTGTCTGAAAAGTTCACGAGCTTCATAATTCCACGTCCACCAAAGATTCTGCGTCAGCTCTTTCAACGGTTCAAGTTCTTTCGGAAAATTGGTCTTCACCAAAACCTTTTTCCATACAGGTTTCTCTTTTTTCCCGTTTGTATAGAGCATAAGGTTTAACGATTGCTTCCCTTTAAACAGGTCGGAACGCTCATCAACCTTATCCAATGCAAGTGTATATGCATCCCAGTATTTTGATATCAGTCTGTCCCATAACAACCCCCTTGAGCATTGATAAGCCTCAGCAGCAGCCTTTTCAATATCATCAGTTGATAACGAGATATAATTTTCAAAAGATTTCGTGAGTTCTGCAACTATCTCATCCTCATTATCATCGGTTCTGTGGCAAACTGTTACGGAATCATGCTCAATCTTACAATTATCTTTAATCCAAACTCCGAATCCGGCAAGGTCGGTTGTTATGGTAGGAATCCTGAATGCAATGCTTTCGAGCGGAGTATATCCCCAGGGTTCATAATATGATGGAAAAACCGAAAGGTCGAAACCGAGAAGCAGGTCGTAGTAATCCATATTAAACACACCGTCGTTCCCATTCAGGTAAGCCGGAACAAAGATTACTTTGACATTTGATTCGGAAGTATTGTCAAGTCCGTTTCTCTTTATCTCGTTAAGAATTGCATCTGATTTATCGTTAAATAAAATATGCGTTAAATAGTTGTCGTTCCCCGATTCCGCAACCTCATTACTATTTGAACGAATAACAGGTCCTCCGTGGTGCCCAGGAACCGTTATAAATGCAACAATTTGCTTATCTTTTCTTTTCTTCTTATTCAGATTCCCGAGTGACTTGATAAATACATCAAGTCCTTTGTTTCTGTACTCATATCGTCCGCTTGTAACAATAAAAAAGGAATCCTTGTCAATTTCCTGTCCTGTAACCGTTCCGGCGATTTCGGCAAGTTTATCCCTTGCTATTCTCTTCTTTTCGTGAAGATGATTTTCATCAGGATAAAAAGAATCCGTAAAGCCGTTTGGAGTTACAACATCGGGTTCTTTCAACAGAAACGTTTTACACTCTCTTGCCGTCACCTCACTGACAGTTGCGAAGCTGTCGGCCTGATTTGCAGCAACATACTCCATTGAATTTTTCGACACAACACCAAGTTGTCTGGCGACTTCAAAAGGTTTGTAATTCTCAAGCTCTCGATAAAGCGGCATTCCGTTTCCGGCAATTGATCGTCCGAGTGTTGTAGCGTGAGTTGTAAACACAGTTCCAATTTGCGGCACCTTATTTTTCAGATAGAGAACACCTCCACCTGCCATCCATTCATGAAAATGAGCAATAATATGATCCTGTGCCGACAGATAAAATTCGTAAAAACTCTCAATCACCTTTCCTGCCGCATATCCGAAAAGCACCGGTTCAATATAATCCCAACCTCCTGACAAAGAATCAAGCTTATATGTCTCCCAAAAGGAAGCAAGTATTTTATCCTTATCAGGAAAAAACGGTGTAAAATCAACAAGAATGGCAACCGGTTTACCGGGTATATTCCATCTGCCTGTACGTATGTTCAGCCCTTCACTCTTTGCGCTTTCGCGCCAGGCCGTGTGAATAGTGTTATCTTCGATAAAATCAGGATTATCTATAGTTTCCTTCCAGACATCGGGACCTACAAAGAAATAATTATCACCCAGCTCTTTCTTTACCGATTCCGATTTTGAGGAAAGAACAGTATAAATCCCTCCAAGCTTATTACATACTTCCCAACTGATTTCAAACAAATAATCCGGTTTCATATTTAATATTTTTTATTTACAATTTAATTACAATCGTTTCCTGCAAACCTTCAACATAGTCCTCCCGCAGGCTGCTGCATAAACCTTACGGATTATACGTAAAAAAGCCGGCAAAATTACCTTTAATAACAATTAAATTTAAAATAAGTTTCAAAAAAAAAGTTAATAACGCAACCAAAACAGAAAACTTCTCATCTCTATTGTAGTAAATGAGATTGAAGCCTATAATTGTATTAAATAATAAAATTTTCAGCCTATCGGATAAAATTTACTTTTCATTGATAATCAACTATTAACATTAATTAATAAAAGTAAATTATGAAAAAACCATCTTTAGTTTTATTGGTAGTGCCAGTACTCGTTTTTCTGAGTTTATCGGGCTTTTCTCAAAATTCTGTTTTGTCGTCTGGCAACTGGTACAAGCTTTCGACAAGTCAATACGGCGTTTATAAAATCGGATATGATGACCTTGTAAGCTACGGTATAGACCCGTCGGCAATAAATCCGAAAAATATCAAAATTTATGGAAACGGTAACGGAATGCTGCCGGAGGAGAATTCGGAATTCAGATATGATGATTTGCAGGAAAATGCAATCTTCGTTGCCGGTGAAGATGACGGCTCATTCGACCAGGAAGATTATATACTGTTTTACGGCGAAGGACCGACGGTGTGGAGTTTTAATAACGAAACTTCACTGTTTGAACATCAGATAAACTATTATTCCGATTACACATACTATTTTCTGACAACAAACCCGGGAGAAGGTAAAAGAATTGAAACGGAAGAGCAATCGTCACAACCTGCAACCTTCACAAAAACAACGGGAGATGACTTCATCCTGCACGAAGAGGAGACCGTCAATCTTCTGAAAACGGGTAAAGAGTGGTATGGTGAAGAGCTTACGGGAAACAGCTCCGTTGATTTTGCAGTTTCGCTGCCAGGTGCCGATCTGTCGTCATCGGTAACTATGATAATAAATGTTGCAGCAAGAACTTTTGAGGATGGATTGCTCAGGATTTATGTTGACGGTGAAGTGCAAAAGGAAATTACAATTCCTTCGGTAAATGCAGGTTCCACACTTTACGGAAAGGAAAAAACAGATACATTGACGTTTGTGCCTTCTTCGGCAGATTTTAATATTGAACTGGAATACATTTCGTCGGATACTACAACCTTATGGCTTAACTATTTCATAATTAACTATAAAAGAAATCTGACTTTTCAGGACGGAGCATTTTTATTCAGATGTGCCGATGTTGCCGGAGCAGGAAATGTTACCCAGTTTCAGATTTCGGATGTTACTGCCGAAACGGACATCTGGAATGTTTCCGATCCGTTAAACGTCAGGAAAGTTGATTTCGATTTATCGGGCAATACCCTGTCTTTTAAAACCGGAACGGAAAATATCAAGGAATTTATTGCTTTCGACAATTCGGAGGTTATCACACCATCATTTGTGGAGCAGGTTCCGAATCAAAACCTGCACTCGCTTGAGCCTCCCGACATGATTGTTATTTCTTACGATGATTTTACGGATGAAGCCCAGCAACTTGCCGACTTTCATCAGGAGAATGACGGATTAACATCTGTTATTGCAACCCCCGGAAAGATATACAATGAGTTCTCGTCGGGTGCACAGGATGTTACGGCTATAAGAGACTTTGTAAAATACCTTTATGACAAGGCAGGAAGTGGCAACAAGCCTTCATATCTGCTGCTAATCGGCAGAGCCTCATACGATTACAAGGACAGAATAGAGAATAACACCAACCTTGTTCCTGTGATGGAAACGGAAAACTCGCTCAATAATGTTGCAGCATTCGGAAGTGATGATTTTTACGGCTGGCTTGATAATAACGAAGGTACGGAAGGAATTGTTGATATCGGAATAGGACGAATACCTGCCCTGACTAATACCGAAGTCCAAAATTATATTGAAAAGGTTTTTCACTATTCGACTTCCGAAGCGACACTCGGAAACTGGAAAAACGAAATTTGTTTTGTTGCTGACGACGGCGATAATAATATTCATCTTTTGCAGGCTGATTCGCTTACCTTACTTATTCCAATGAACAACAATCCTTTCAATATAACAAAAACATATCTGGATTTCTTTGAACTTGTACAAACTCCCGAAGGCCTGCGTTATCCTGAAGTTAACCAGTCAATTGATTCACAAATCGGGACAGGCAGATTTCTGGTTAACTACACCGGACATGGTGGCGACGACACCTGGGCGCAAGAACTTGTACTGACTAAAGAGCAGATTGAAAACTGGACTAATTTCGATAAACTGCCGGTATTCATTGTGGCAGCCTGCAGTTTCTCGGGTTTTGACAATCCTGAAATCACAAAAGGTGGCGTTTTACTGACTTTAAATGCCGACGGAGGAGCAATAGGTGTTTTTAGCCCTGTTCAGATTTCTTTCTCACAAATGAACTTTTCTTTTAACAAAAATTATATTAAATTCTTTGCAAACAAGGAGGAAAACAGAACACTCGGTAATATGCAGAGATTTGCAAAAGAAGCAATTGGAAATAACTACACCGGCAGAAACTGGAACTTGCTCGGTGACCCGGCTCTCGTAATATCTTTTCCGGAATACCAAATCGCTACGGAAACCGTCAACGGAATACCTGTTACCGAACCGCTTGACACAATACATCCGGGAGACCAGCTTGATATTACAGGACTGATAATTGATTCCGGCGGCAACCAACTAACCGGTTTTAACGGGGAGCTTTT
>CAYOZZ010000410.1:0-13039 GCA_964408535.1 uncultured Bacteroidales bacterium
GGATTAATTATTTTTGTTCCAAAGCTTATAGAATTGCTAATTAACTAATTGCATACGTTTTATAGTATTACTTATGCCTTTTTATTCCTTTCTTGCTTTTTGTTTTTTTAGGCCTCCTGTTTTTTTTCTTTTTAGCTCCTGATTTTGGACCACAATTGTTGTCTGAACATATTTTAAAGACAAACCCTACAGACGTATAATTGTAATAGTCACGATTATTATTTCCGGTAACACCGTCAAGCTTATCGGTATCAGACCTTTTAATTGTACTTTCAAAAGATACTGCCAGATTATTGGAAAGATTAACTACCATTTTAAGACCTAACGGGATAACAAGTTCTGTTGTACTTTTCTGTCCGTTGTATCCGAAAGCTTTAATAACACTGTCATTTGAACCGTCATAAAGTTTTGTCTTAAAATCCGTCAGCCCTATTCCCACTTTTGCAAACAAATTAATCCTGCGCCTGATATTATCGCTAAAAAGGGCAACAATATTAAACTGGGTTGTCAGTGTATATTCAATAAAATTTGCCTTAAAATAGCGAAGAGTAGGATTTGCGGTATTTTCATTTCTGTTTTTTTCACCGCTCACATTACCAAATAGAAATTCGCCTCCTAACAGGAACAGGGACCCAAAGCTTTTATAAGCCTGTAATCCATACGCCAGATTATTAGGAAAATACTTCCCCTGTGCAACACCTTCGTCAATGTCTCCATAAAAAGTTGTCAGACCCAAATCCAGTTCTACCCCAAAATAGTTATTGGGAAGCCTGTTTTTTTTCTTGGAGTTCATCTGTGCAAACAGTATTGCAGGGAAGATTACCACAATTAATGTGATATAGCTTTTTCTACCCATCATACACTCAATAACAAACAAAACAAAGACTCATCTTTTTTATAAATACGTTGCTTTTCTGCTAATGTTTTATTAAAAACAAAGTATTTGAAAATTTTCGAGGTAAATGACCGGATAAATACAATTGTTCTAAGTTATCCGATCAGTAGTATATTTAGTTAGTTATAAAACTGCAAAAATAGAACTTTTTATTAATACATGACATTATCAATCTAAGATATTTGGCAGGCTGTCAGTTTGAAGGAATGATTCTGTTCTGTCAATCAAATCATTTTAAAAGTTCAAATCGGCAGTTTCCTCTTTCTATTTTTCCTATTTTTGCAAAAAACAAACCTATGCAGCATAATAAACTTAGATTACTGGAAATTGATCCCTGGCTCGAACCGAGTGAGGAAGATCTGAAACAACGTGTAGCAAGGTTTGAAAACAGACTCGGTTCCATTGAAAAAGATTTCGGCAGTCTGACGGATTTTGCCGACGGCTATAAATATTTCGGAATAAATTACGATAAAAAGAGAAAAGGCTGGTTTTACAGGGAGTGGGCTCCCGAAGCAAATGCACTTTATCTTACAGGCGATTTTAACGACTGGGAAAAATTTTCTCATCCGTTAAAAAAGGATGAATTCGGAATTTGGGAGATATTTCTTCCTGAAAATGAATATAAAAATTCTTTTGTCCATTCAGGTAAAGTAAAGGTTCTGGTAAATTCGGCCAAAGGCCTGAATTACAGGATACCGGCTTATATCAGGCGAGCCGTTCAGGATGAAGATACGAAAAACTTCTCAGGTCAGATATGGCTTCCAAAACCATTTGACTGGGAAGATGATGATTTTGATATTGGGAAAACCGGTGACCTCTTTATTTATGAAGCGCACGTCGGAATGGCACAGGAAAAAGAGGGAATAGGGACATACAATGAATTCACCGAAAATATACTGCCGCGAATCAAAAAGGGGGGGTATAATGCTATTCAGTTGATGGCAATCCAGGAACACCCCTATTACGGCTCTTTCGGTTACCACGTCTCGAACTTTTTTGCTCCGTCATCCCGTTTCGGCACTCCCGAAGATTTGAAAAACCTGATTAAAACAGCCCATAAATCCGGGCTGGCAGTAATTCTGGATATAATACATTCTCATACTGTTAAAAATACCGTTGAGGGTATTAACGAGTTCGACGGCTCCGACCATCAATACTTTCATTCGGGCCCGCGCGGCGAACATCCTCAATGGGATTCAAAAATATTTGACTACGGAAAAACGGAAGTCCTCAGATTCCTGCTTTCAAATGTAAAATACTGGCTTGAAGAGTTTCATTTCGATGGTTTTCGATTCGACGGTGTCGGCTCAATGATGTATTTCCATCACGGACTTGAAACTATTGACAGTCGTGACAAGTTTTTCAGACAGGGTGTTGAATATGATGCTATTACATACCTACAGCTTGCAAACAAACTCGCACACACGATAAAGCCGGATTCTGTCAGTATTGCCGAAGATGTTACGGGTATGCCGGGACTTACGGCCAAAGTCGAAGACGGCGGGCTGGGATTCGACTACCGGCTCGGTATGGGCATCCCGGATTTCTGGATAAAACAGTTGAAGGAGAAATCCGATGAACAATGGGATATTTACGAAATGTGGAATGTTATGAACGACAGGCTTCCTTACGTAAAAACCGTTGCTTACGCCGAATCACACGATCAGGCACTTGTCGGGGATAAAACAATTGCATTCAGACTGATGGATAAGGAGATGTACTGGCATATGCACAAAGATGACGACAATATTGTTATTGATCGGGGAATTGCACTCCATAAGATGATCAGGCTTTTTACAATTTCGCTCGGCGGTAATGCCTACCTGAATTTTATGGGTAACGAATTCGGTCATCCCGAATGGATTGATTTCCCGAGGGAAGGAAACGGCTGGAGTTATAAATATGCCCGGAGACAGTGGTCTCTCGTTGATAATCCGGAACTTAAATACAGTTGTCTTGCAGCTTTCGACAGGGAGATGATAAAAGTGATAAAAGAGAATAAAATTATGTCGTCACTTTTTGCAAATCAGATAAATATGGATGCACAGAATCAGACAATTATTTTTGAGAGAAACAATCTGATTTTCATATTCAATTTTCACACCTCGAACTCAATCCCGGGCTATGAATTTATAATTCCGCAATCCGGCGAGTACAGAGTGATTCTTGATTCCGACAGCAAAGAGTTTTGCGGTCACGGACGTGTTGACGACTCACTAACATATCCTTCATTTAATAAAGTGAATGATGCTGCAAACAGGCTCAGCATTTATATTCCCAACAGAACGGCATTGGTTTTAAAAAAAATATAGAAAAATGACGGTTAAGCAGATAAAAATAGGAGATAAAACGAAGTTTTTCTGGACTAATTTTATAAAAGGGTTTATCTGGACTTTGTTTATTGTCGGGGCTTACGTTGTCATTAAACATTATTTCGGGTTTAGCTGGGAAGAAGCCATTAAACCCTATCTTGAGAATCAGTTACTTATCTATTCTATTTATACACTTTCGGAGCTGATGTTCGGCATTATTCCTCCCGAATTTTTTATGATCTGGGGATTGAGCAGCGGACAGGTAATTGATTATGCCGGCATTGTATTTCTGCTGGCAGTCATTTCATATATAGCAGGCTTTACCGGATTCTTATTCGGCTCCTTCCTGAAAACAACCGTTAGTTTCAGGTATATCCGTAAAAGATTTCTATCGAGATACCAGCCTCTTGTGGTAAAATACGGTGCATTCCTGATACTTGTTGCCGCAATGACTCCCCTGCCTTTTTCCGCCATAGCAATGCTTACAGGCTCATTTCATTTTCCCGTAAAAAAGTATCTTTTCTGGTCCTTATCCCGTTTTTTGCGCTTTGCACTTTACGCAATTATAGTGTGGGAAGCTAATATGTTATAACAAAACCTTTTACCATATATATCCCCGCGCAGGTCTCTGCAAGATGAACTTTAGCTCGGAAATTCAGGATAAGACCGACGATTATATCCTGAATTAGTTTGGCAGAAATGCTTTTCATAAAATTTATATTTCTATTTTCTTATTTTTATATCTTTGCGGCTTTTAAAACAAACCTATATTTATTAAAATGAATAAAGCAGATATTATCAAAGGTGGCGAATTTCTGATTAAGGAAACTGAAGCCAAAGACATTTTTATTCCTGAAGAATTTGATGAAGAGCAGCAAATGATAGCGCAAACCTGTGAGGATTTTCTTAATGCCGAAGTATTTCCAATCCTGGACCGTATTGACAGTCAGGAAAAAGGGCTGATGCGTGAGCTTATCCGTAAAGCCGGTGAGCTTGGGTTGCTCGGAATCTCGGTGCCGGAAGAATATGGCGGATTCGAGCAATCTTTTGTAACTTCGATGCTGGCAAGTGCCGCAATGGGTTCGGGTTACTCATTCTCAGTTGCCTATTCGGCTCACACAGGGATAGGTACCTTGCCAATTGTTTACTACGGCAATGCGGAACAGAAAGAAAAATATTTACCGAAACTGGCTTCCGGCGAATGGGCAGCCTCTTATTGTCTTACTGAGCCTAATGCCGGTTCGGATGCCAACTCGGGCAAAACAAATGCAGTTTTATCTGAAGACGGCAAATACTATATTATGAACGGTCAGAAAATGTGGATAACAAACGGCGGGTTTGCAGATGTTTTTACGGTATTTGCCAAAATTGATAATGACAGGGTTCTGAGTGCTTTTATTGTTGAAGCCGATTCGGAAGGCATCGTTATTAATACCGAGGAGAAAAAGATGGGAATTAAAGGCTCATCCACGGTACAAATATTCTTTAACGATGTAAAAGTTCCGGTTGAGAATTTGCTGGGTCGTCGCGGACAGGGATTCCGTATAGCATTGAATATCCTGCACATGGGGCGTATCAAACTCGGAGGAACTGTTCTTGGTGCTGCAAAAAGGGCTATTTCGCAATCTGTCAACTATGCTAATGAACGTAAGCAGTTCGGACAATCAATTTCTAACTTCGGAGCAATAAAATTTAAACTTGCCGAACAGGTAATAAGGACCTGGGTTACCGAATCGGCTGTTTACAGGGTTAGCAAGAATATTGACGACATGATTGATATTCTTCTTGAGGAAGGTATGGAAAAACCGGCTGCTACAATTGAAGGAATTGCACATTATGCAATCGAAGCAGCACTTCTAAAAGTTTTCGGTTCGGAAGCGCTAAATTATGTTGTTGACGAAGCCGTTCAGATATTCGGAGGAATGGGATTTTCAGCCGAGACCGATGTTGACCGGGCTTACAGGGATTCGCGTATCAACAGGATATTTGAAGGAACGAACGAAATAAACCGCCTTCTCGTTGTCGAGACAACTATTAAAAAGGCTCTAAAGACGGGTTTTGATGTGGTCAGATTTGCAAATTCAATAGTAAAAAATCTTGACGAGGCGGGTGATATGACAATTCCCGAAAACGATTATTATGCCGAGAAGAGATTCTATATCAAGAATTTTAAAAATACCGCATTGATGCTCCTTGGGCAGCTTTCGGAAAAATTCGACAGAAAAATCATCACCGAGCAGGAGATATTGATGAACATTTCGGATATAATAATGATGATTTACGGTGCGGAATCAACAATGCTCAGAGTTGAAAAGCTCGAAAGTATGAATGGTGCGGAAAGCGTGTCGGTGCTCAAAGATATTCTGGACGTTTATGTTTACGATTCAGCCTGCAATATCAACAAAAGTGCAAAAGATGCGGCAAATTCATTCATAACGGGAGAAGAACTTGATATTCTCCACGACCGTATTGACATTTTCACAAAACACAAGCCTGTTAACGTTAAGGAGGCACGAAGAAGAATAGCCGACAAACTTATTGAGGAAAACAAGTATTGTTTTTAATCAAATTTTATATCTTTCTTTAGAACAAAAAATCCCGAAAGTATAATCTTCCGGGATTTTTTGTATTTCGGCCAAACTCTATTCTTTACCGATATTCTTTGAAATTACAAGTTTCTGAACCTGGTTTGTTCCTTCGTAAATCTGGCAAAGTTTGGCATCGCGCATCATTTTTTCAACCATAAAATCGCGTGAATAACCGTCACCACCCATTGCCTGAACGGCATCGGTAGTAACTTCCATTGCGATATCGGAAGCATAAAGTTTCGACATAGCCGACAGTTTGTTCAGATTTTTCTTTTTGTTGTCATAAGCCCAGGCGGCGTACCAGGTCAGCAAACGAGCTGTCTCAACCTTTGTCGCCATATCGGCGAGCATAAAACCGATTGCCTGATTGGCAAAGATCGGCTTTCCGAACTGAATTCTGTTTTTCGTCCATTCCAGAGCGGTTTCATAGGCTGCTCTTGCATTTCCAACGCTCAGTGCAGCAACACCCGTACGGGTTCTGTCGAATGTTTTCATAGCAATTATAAAGCCGTAACCTTCATCACCGATTCTGTTTTTTACGGGAACTTCAACATCGTGGAAAAGAATTTCATTTTGAACGGAAGCTCTTTGTCCCATCTTCTGAAGGTGAGGTTTTATCTCAACTCCGGGAGAATCAGTCGGAACAACAATTGCGGTCAGACTTCTTGAGCCTCTGTCGGGATCAGTAAGTGCAAAAACCGTCATAAAAGAGGATACCTCTCCGTTCGTAATAAACCTTTTGTGTCCGTTTATTACATACTTGTCGCCGTGCTGGATGGCAGTCGTTTTTATTCCTTGTACATCTGAACCTGCATTCGGCTCGGTAAGGCAATAAGCCGCCACACCTTTTTCTTCAACAATTTGCCCGTAAAATCTTTTTTGCTGCTCATCATTGGCTGCAAGAAGTAACGGTGTAAGTGCCAGTGTATTGGCATCAATGCAAATTCCAATTCCTACGCAACCTGCACCAAGCTCTTCCGACGCAAGTGCGCTTTCAACAAGATTAAAACCGTTACCGCCGAACTGCTTCGGAATAGGGCCGTTCATAATACCTTCATCATAAGCCTTTTTTACAATTTCCCAAGGAAATTCGGTTGATTCATCATACTTTAATCTCGCAGGTACAATGTACTTATCGGCAAATTCCCTGTATTTCTCTTTGACTGCCAATTGTTCTGCTGATAATTCAAAATTGATCATTTTTTCTGTTTTTTATTGTTAATAATTTTAAAATCCATTCAAATACGACAAGCGCTCCGTTACAAATATCCACGTTTATATCACACTACACATCTTCTTCTCCCACACCGTCGAGACTTTTGTTGTACTGCCTCATAGCTCTCATACTCATCCCCATACTTGAGAATCCGCCGTCGTGATAAATATTCTGCATAGTTACCTTTTTCGACAGATCGGAGAACATCACAATAGTGAAATTTGCACACTCTTCGGCATTAGCATTCCCGAGCGGCGACATCCTTTCGGTGAAATCGAGCAGGCCTTCCACGCCCTTAACCCCGCTTCCTGCCGTCGTCCGGGTGGGAGATTGCGAAATAGTGTTAACTCTTATCTTCTTTTCCCTTCCGTAAATGTATCCGAAACTTCTTGCTATTGATTCGAGAAGAGCTTTTGCATCCGCCATATCATTATATCCGTAAAGAACTCTTTGTGCTGCAATGTAAGACAAAGCAACAACGCTACCCCATTCGTTAATTGCATCGAATTTATAGCAGGTTTGCAAAAGTTTGTGAAAAGATATTGATGAAATATCAAGGGTTTTCATAAAAAAGTCATAGTTCAGGTCATTGTAAACCCGCTTTTTACGTACATTCATTGACATGCCGATTGAGTGGAGTATGAAATCGAGTTTACCTCCGAGAATCTCCATTGATTTTTGGATAAGATTCTCAAGATCGCTGATACTTGTTGCATCTGCCGGTATTATCTCAGCATTACATTTTTCGGCAAGTTCGTTTATTTCGCCGAATCTCATCGCAGTCGGAGTATTAGTCAGCGTAAAAACAGCACCCTCTTCGTGCGCTTTTTCCGCAACTTTCCACGCAATTGATTTATGGTCGAGAGCACCGAAAATAATTCCTTTTTTACCTTTTAAAAGATTGTAAGCCATAATTCTCAATTTTTAAGTAATTGCTTTGCGGTCTCAACCGATGCATTCGTAACATCCTGACCGCTAAGCATTTTTGCTATTTCAATTATTCTGTCATTTTCATCCAAACGTTCAATAACCGTTTTAGTCATATCATCTTTCACCTCTTTATAAACAATATAATGAGTATCTCCCTTTCCTGCAATCTGGGGCAAATGCGTAATTGTAACAACCTGCATTGCTTTTGAAAGTTTAAGGAGTATATTTCCCATTTTACCGGCAATATTACCCGAAATCCCCGTATCTATCTCGTCAAAGATAACTGTCGGTAAAAGGTTTTTCTGCGAAATAAGCGATTTAACAGCAAGCATCAGCCTTGATAATTCACCTCCCGAGGCAACCTTTGACAAATCCTGCAACTCTCCTCCCCTGTTGGCATTGAACAGAAATCTGATTGAATCAACACCGTCAGCACTCAAATTGTTCAATTTTACCCGTTCAATTTTAAAGACCGAATCAGGCATTCCGAGTTCGGAAAGTGTTTTTTCGATTTCATTTTCAAATTCGACAAACACACTCATTCGCCTTGCCGAAATTGTTTCGGCCAGCTCAAGTAATTGTACCTTTTTATTATCAAGTTCCGAACTTAGATTCTCTATTTTCTCCTCTATTGAAGTAATCCCTAAAAGCCTGCCTGATAGTTCATTATAAACACCAATAAGTTCTTCAACGCTTTTCACCCTGTGTTTTTGTTCCAGCCTGTAAATCTCATTCAGTCTGTCCGAAACTTTTTCAGCCTTTTCCGGATTGTAGCTTACCTGTTGTTCCATACGTCCGATTTCGTCGGCAATATCTCTCAATTCTATGAAAACACTCTCTATTCTTTTGCTTGTTTCGGCAAGCTGCTCGCTGTAACTTGCTATTTTTGACAGGTTTCCCCGTATAAGTGACAGGCTTGCAAGGGTTCCGGTCTCTTCATTCTCAATAGTTGAAAGTGCCGAATAGAGATTACTTTTTATATCTTCGGCATGTTCGAGGATTTCAAGCTCCTGTTCAAGTTTCAGCTGTTCACCCTCCGAAAGGTCTGCATTTTCAAGTTCATCAAACAGAAATTGAAGGTAATCCTGCTCGGCTTTCGAGCGTTTCTCTTCCTCAATCAATTCCTCCAGCTCTGTCTGTAATTTTTTGAATGCTGCGAAATCGTTTTTATACTTTTCAACGGTTGAGCTTATTCCTGCGTAACTGTCAATAACTGCAAGTCTGAAACCGGTATCGTTGAGCGTTATGGTTTGATGTTGCGAATGAATATCTATCAGTCTGCCGCCAAGCTCTTTAAGGATATTGAGATTAACCGGTGTATCGTTTATAAAGGCTCTCGACTTACCGTATGGTGTAATCTCGCGCCTTAAAAATGTCCTGTCATCATAGTCAAGGTCATATTTCTTAAAAAAACCTTTAAGATGATAACCGGTAATGTCGAATGTTCCCTCAACTATACATTTTTTCGATTTATCGAACAAGACTTTTGTGTCTGCCCTTTTTCCAAGTATCAGATTAATTGCTCCGAGAAGTATTGATTTACCTGCTCCCGTCTCACCGGTAATAACAGACAGCCCTTTACCGAAGTCTAAATCCAGACTTTGAATCAATGCATAATTCCGTATTGAGATATGAGATATCATAAAAACAGGCTCATTAAAACAGGCGGTAAAAATACATAAAAATATGAAATAACCTTTTGTAAAAACCCGTACGAATGATACCGGATATTAATTTTTGGTTATTTTTGAGTACTCCGAAGCATTTGCAGGGTCAATCTCCTTCATTACATTTATTACATTGGACTGCTCATCCGGTTTGCCTTCTTTGAAAACATTGATTATCTCATCACGTTTTGCATCAATTATCAGTTTAAGGGCAAATAAGCCGGGCTTTTCATCGTAAACATTTTTAAGGAGATTTATGCTTTGGGAAATTGTGCTTCTTGCCTTGTCAACATTATCGTACATATTATCCATCCCCATTCTGTGGTATTGATAGAGAAAAGTATGCAGGTCATCATATCTGCTGTTTGTATAATTTTCTGTCAGCCAGTACCTGTTTTTATCACTTTCATAAGATTGCCATCCTGAAAATCCCGAACTTTGAGCAGCACTGATAACCGACTCGGCTTTGGCATAAAACGGTGCTCCGCCTCCCTGAGAAAAGGTATCGAATTCCATCCCGAGTATCATATAAAGATAATAGGCAAAAACCGATGTTATGTTCGATGTAAAAGTGTTATCCTGATACTCCATCGGATCAAACTCAACATACTGAAAATCAAAATTATCATCTAAATAGTTCAAAAGCGGAGAACTATAAGCGGAGTTATATACGGGGCGACTTGCAACAATATTTAATGTTGCCTTAAAAACATCATTCTGCCTCTCCTGGATTGTTATTACAAAGTTTGCTTCTATTCTTTCGTTTTGCTTAAAATCTACATTTGTCCAGGTTCTGTTGTTTAAAAACTCAAACAATGCATTTTGTAATGTCCGGTAAATCTGTTTATCGGTTCCCTGAATCTGCCTTGAATCAATTTGTATCTGACAATTAAACTCCTGACTGTTCGACGCCAGAGTTAATGATAACAAAACGATTATAAGGAAACTGCGCATAAAGCATCTATTTAATTAATAACTTTTAATCAACTGTATCAGTGATAATTAAACTAATATTATCAACAATATCTTTTGCAACCTCTTTTTTCGATTTCAGGTCAAACTCAGTAACATTTTCATTTTTATCAATCAGTTTAATCCTGTTCGTATCGAAGCCGAATCCTGCCCCTTCATCTTTCAGTGAATTAAGAACGATCAAATCGAGGTTTTTCTTGTGCAGTTTTGATAAAGCATTTTCAGTTTCGTTTTCGGTTTCGAGTGCAAATCCCACAAGTATCTGATTATCATTCTTTCTCCTTCCAAGTTCTGCAAGGATATCGGTTGTAGGTTTAAGCTCGATTGAAAGCGCTCCGTCTTTTTTCTTTATCTTTTCACCTGCAACATTTGCCGGAGTATAATCTGCAACGGCAGCAGCCATAACGGTAATATCAGCAGTATTGAAATACGACAGGCAAGCCTTTTTCATCTCCTCTGCTGAGGTTACTTTTGTTATGTGCACATTTCCGTGTTCAAGTTTAATGTTAACGGGGCCGGAAACAAGTTCGACCGAAGCACCTCTTGCGGCAAACTCCCGGGCAATAGCATACCCCATTTTACCGGAAGAATGGTTTCCGATAAACCTTACCGGGTCAATTGACTCAAAGGTCGGGCCTGCCGACACAAGCACTTTTTTACCTTTAAAATCCTGTTTTTGTGCAAAATAACGGTTAAGGATATTGACTATTTCCTCAGGTTCCTCCATCCTGCCCTCACCGTAAAGTCCGCTTGCTAACTCGCCCGAGGCAGGTTCGATAATCTTGTTACCAAACGATTTCAGAATTTCAATATTCTTTGCTGTTGACGGATGTCTGAACATATCAAGATCCATTGCCGGAGCAAAAAATACGGGACATTTGGCAGCGAGATAGGTAGCAACGAGCAAATTATCAGCCAGTCCGTTTGCCATTTTCCCGAGTGTATTGGCAGTTACGGGTGCAATCAAATAGAGGTCGGCCCAGTTACCAAACTCAACATGGCTTGACCACTCACCGGTATCCTCCTTGAAAAAACCTGTAATTACCGGATTACCTGAAAGTGTTGAAAGGGTTAGCGGTGTGACAAAATCGCGGGCGGACCGTGAAAGCAAAATCTTCACCTCGGCACCCTCTTTTATCAACAGCCTGACAAGAAAAGGAATTTTATAGGCGGCAATGCTGCCCGTTATTCCGATTAATATTTTTTTCCCTTTCAGCATGTTTATTAGAAGTCCTTATCCTGCTTTTTCCTCGGATTACGGAAGTATATATTATTGTCAAGAAATTCCTGTATTGCAATAAGTGTCGGCTTAGGCAGTCTTTCGTAAAACCTTGCAATCTCAATCTGCTCACGATTCTCGAAAATCTCTTCAAGATTATCTGTTGACGAAGCAAACTCCAGAATTTTCTGGTTCAACTCCTCTTTCATCTCCAAAGCAATCTGATTAGCACGTTTTGATAAGATGGCAACGGTTTCATAAATGTTCCCCGTAGGAGCATCAAAGTCGCTCATCCTCCTTGTAACAGCTTCCGTATCTGTTTTAACTTTTTTATAATCCATAATTATATTTAATTGTATTATTTTCTAAAATTACCTATTCATCTCTTTTTGAGCCTGCTTTACCATATATTCCAGCTCTTTATTATACTTGCTTTCAGGATATAAGGATGTAAATTCATTATAAACATCCACAGCCTCAAGATAGCGCTCCTTTCTTTTCGACCTTACACTTTTCGAAGCATAGAAATAATATGCCTCAATAGTCCGGAACAGAGCTTCTTCCTTGAATTGTGTGTCGGGATATTCCTTTAAAAGATTTTCAAATGATGTTACAGCAGCTTTGTATCTTCTCATTTTGAGATATAATTTTGCTATTTCAAGTGATTTCTTCTGAAGTTTTGTCCTCAGTTCGTCAATAAGCTCATTGCTCTTTTCAACCCTTTTGCTATATGGATAAGTATTGATAAATATCTGAAGTTCCTTAATTGCCTCTTTTGTGTTTGTCTGGTCAAGACTGTAATTCGGGGAATCAAGATACTTACAATAGGCCGACATATATGCGCACTCTTCGACATGCTTGCTCGTCGGAAAAGTTTTGGCAAACCTGTTGAAATAGTAGCTTGCCATAATATAGTCTTTTTGATAATAATAAGCATAAGCATACTTATACTGCATATCTTCGGATTCGTCTGTTCCCCTGTAAAAAGGCATAACCTGATCAAAAAGATTTAAAGCTTTGTAATAGTCCTCCTTTTCGTAATATTCGAGTGCTTTTGTATATTTAAGCTTATAGTCCGAGCTTTTCTGCAACTTATTATAACCGCTGCAGGAGGCTAAAAGCACTAATAATGAGACTATTAATATGTTATGCAAGCTCTTGTTAAACATGGGCGCAAAAATACATTAATTTATTGGAAACAAAAAACGTTATTTTAATGATTTTATTTTGGGAGATAAAA
>CAYOZZ010000411.1:0-8970 GCA_964408535.1 uncultured Bacteroidales bacterium
GAGGTTGTAGTCAGAGTTACCACAAACATATCACCGAGACTCGGATCGAACTGATGGTCAACCTGTTGACCTTCGCCGGTTGTACCGTCACCGAAATCCCATAAATACTCATCAGCCGGCATCGGGAAAGACTCGCCGTAAAAGGTCATTGTGTTATTTGCACCTGCCGAATAGGAGAACCAGTTCATGCAATCTCCCTGAGGAATACTGTCTGTACAAATTGAAAAATCGAATGTAAAAATATTATTTCCCGGTACAATTACTCCTTCCTGTACCTGAGGTTGATAATTGCAATCCAGAACAATCGCCTGAACAAAACCAAAACCGCCTGTTAAAACGGAATCAATGCTGTAGTATCCCTGCTCATTTGTAAATAATTGGTAAAAACCGCCTCCGCCAAGGCTGTCCCCAATCATAACCTGAACTTCATAATTCTGAACCGGATTGCCGGTTGCTTCATCCGAAACAACTCCGTTAACACTTACAACCGCATCTTGTGCTTCAGTCATAAAGACAAACACAAAAAACATTATCGCAAAATTTAAAACTCTTTTCATTTCGTAAAATTTTTATTTAACAATTTATTAATTTCTCCGTAGTGATTTTGATTTATGATGACAATTGTCAAAAGAACTCTACCTAAAGAAAAGACTATATTTTTTTTAAAAGTTGCCTGAAAGAGATGAAAAATTGAATGCAGTAACTTTACCGGCATTAAGTCCATACGGAATTATCTTTTAAATTCTTAACGGAGCCAGGTCAGAAAAACCGGTATTTGCAATAAAGGGTTGTTTGTCACAATAAACGAGAACTCCGGATAAAGTCAGAACCCGATAGAAACAGACTACCAAGCTTTATTTTACAAATTTCCTGAAAGCATTAAGCTTTTTATCTTTTGAAAAGACCGACAGCAGATAACTGCCCTTTTGAAGTGCACCTGCATTGACAAACAGGGTATTTGTTCCTGTTGTTACTGAAAATTCCTTCTCAATCACTTTTTGCCCTGTAATGGAATAGATGCATAATTTTACTATTGAATTATTATCCGATTCTATATCTATTTTAAAATTATCCGTAACAGGATTGGGATAAACATCTCCAACAGACAACCCCGGATAGGTATATCCCGGATAACCGACCGAATTATCACATTTCACAGTCAACTCTACACCATTTAACATATAATTTCCCTCGTTAATCGAGATAGTTACACCTTCGGTTGACAATCCTGATGCTTCGGCATACAATGAGTATCCTCCAAACGACAAGTTACCGAATGAATATAACCCGTCACCATCTGTTTCGGTAAAAGCAACAACTTTGTCGCTATCGTCAAACAGGATTATTGTCATTCCCGACAAATCCATCCCGTCAAGGCAACCTCCCTCAACCGAAACAAAACCTTCAACCGACCCGATACCTGTTTCCGTCTCCTGAATTTCAGTAAGGAAAATATCCATTGCATAGTTATTGCTATCAAGTAATTCTACAGGGTTAGCCTCTTTCCAAAACAGTGAATTTTCGTAATAAGACGGAATAAAATCATTATAATGCTCCGAACCTGGTGTAAGTTTAACTTTAACAATATACTCACCCTGTAAAACTTCAGCAAACCAGTAATATCCGTACTGATAAAACGAGACAGTATCAACGGGAGCAATATCCGTTCCCTGTTTTCTATACAAAAATGCCACTCCCGTATCGGAAGTAATTCCCGAGTTATTCATCGGAAATTCACCAAGGTATGTAACTCCTCCGAAATCAAAATAATCAGGTGTCGTAATAAGTTCACAGTACGAATCAGTGACAGTTCCGTTAAATGTATTTTTTGATATTTCAAGACAAACAAGATATGATCCGCTTTCATCATAAATATGAACCGGGCTCATCTCTCCCGATGTTGTTCCGTCGCCAAAATCCCACAACCAGGTTTCCGGATCTCCTGTCGAAACATCAAAGAAATGATATTTGTTGGGTGTTTGCGATAAGGAGTCAAGTTCAAAATTAAAGCCGGCTACAAGCGGGGTTTCTTCAATAATAATCGTATCACAATATGTATCTATACAGAAAATACTGTCGTTAAAAACCGTAAGACAAACTATATATTCACCAGGACCAGGGAAAACATGAACCGGATTTTGCTCATTGGAAATAGTGGAGTCACTGAAATACCATTCCCAGGTATTTATGTTGCCGGTTGAGCCGTCAAAGAAGGAGAAAGTGAAGGGATCAACCGGATTTTGCTCATACGTAAAATATGCTTCGCATTCCGGAGTTATCCCTAAATAAACAGGTTGCGAAGAAAATGACATACAAGTATCATTATACAAGGAATCGTATGATAAAGTAGTCAGCGAAACAATAAAAACATCTGCAAGTGCAGGATTAAAAGTGTGTTCGACAATTTGTCCCGTATCAATTTGGCCGTCACCGAAATCCCATTCATAATAAAAAGCTTCGGGATATGATTCACCGTAAAAAGTAAATGTAATACTGTCTTCAACTGAATAGTAAAAAAAATTGACACAATCCACTCCGTTATAAACCCACACTTCCTCTTCATAATTTGCCACACAGCTATCCTGTGTAAGTGAATCATAAGTTATAGTTGTCAGCGAAACGAGAAACGAATTTCCCAAGGCAGGATCAAAAAAATGCTCCACATCCTCTCCTGTTCCGGTTTCCCCGTCACCAAAATCCCATAAATAAAGGTCAGCAACAGTCGGGACGGTAAAAGCATAAAAATGCATTAAACCCGTTTGTAATACTTCATAAGCAAACCAGGCATCACAGTCCATTCTGGAATTATCTCCGGAAAAACCGGATCCATTTTGTTTGTCAAACGTACTTATGCTTACAGATTGAGCAATCCCGACATTTGAGATCAAATAAAATAGCAGAAATATTATACTGAGTTTTTTCATTTTATTTAATTTTAACCAGTACCCCGAATCTTAAACCGAGCGACCAGGGAGACTTATCTGATAATCTTCGTTCATAAACAGGCTGCATATAGTAATTATAAACAGGCTCCAGCGAGAGACTGACACTGTTTGATAACATATATGACAGACCCACTGATGCCGATAGTTTAAAATACGAATGAACCCTTTGAGGTGTTTCATCCTCAATAATTATAGAAGTTGCCTTATCATTTGTGTAATTTGTACCGGATTCATTACTTCCGACAAGAACAGAATAGATACCACCGGCTTTTAAGTAAACCGAAAATCCTTTGAACTCTCTTATCTTGTATCCTGCATACAGCGGAATACGAAGATATGTATATAAATTATCAACCGTTTCGGAAGTCTGATAATCAACAGTATCATACAATCCTTCAAGAGTTGTTTTAAATACAGGCTCTCCGGTAACCGGATCAATTTCGAATGAGTTAACCTGATAAAAGTAGCCCACACTGTCGTATTGCGAATAATTTATATTAAATCTGCCGTTATCTTCCGACAACGCTACTCCGACACCGGCCTCAACGAAGAAGTCTTCACCATACACTCCTGTAACATCAAAATTAATTGATTTTTTAGTACTTTTTTCCTCATCATTTAAAAATATTATCTCAGGAGTAATAAAAGCACCAACCGACCAGGCACCTTTTAATCTGCCATAATCACTTTTAGGAACAAGATCAAAACCGGTGTAGGCTGATTTAAAGGTTAAGTATTCCGGCATATTATTATAATATCTGTTTTCCACGAACGGTTCGGCAGGTTGCATACGGCCGATATTATTGTCATCCAGTCCTGGCAATCCGGGATATTTATCATTTATACTTTTCACCTGAGCATTATTTGCAACAGCCGGAGATGCAATAATATCATTCCGTCCCATTCCCTTATCAAATCCCGAACCGCTATCAGTTTTAAGAGGCTTACTTTGTCCTGCGGCAACGTTTACGTTACTTTTAGCTTTCACGGCTTTTTCTGTGCCCGTTTGCGAAATGTCGGATGCTATATTATTTTTATCAGCAATACTTTCATTTATAGTTATTTGTTCATTATTTTGTTTTTGATTATTGTTTTTAACAGTCTCCTTCTCAGTAACTACCTTTTGTGTGCCATTATTATCGCTTTGTGATGCAACTACTTCATTCTCGGGATAAGAATCTGTCGCAGAAGGCTCACTATGAAAATAGAAATAGCTTCCTGTTCCGATACCGACAAGCAAAAGGAAAACGGAAGCATAGAAAACAGTACTGCTGAAAAACAGTTTTAATGAGACTGCTCTCCAGACTTTTGGCGACGGCTGCTTCTTATATCCGTCAAGAGTTCCTTTCAGGAGTTCCTCTATATTATTAAAACCTTCATCCATTCTCTGTAACTGTTTTTAAAACTTTATTTTTCTCTTCAAGCTTTTTACGTAAAAACTTTTTAGCTTTTGATAGCTGTGATTTTGAAGTACTCTCCGATATTCCCATAATTTCAGCTATCTCTTTATGTGGATAACCCTCAAAAATATGGAGGTTGACAACACTTCTGTAACCGTCGGGCAAACTTTGAATTACACTTATCAAAACATCAGGACTGACAGGGGCATAAACTACATCCTCCTCATCCTGGTAGTCGGAAGGGATATTGTCAATATCCTCAAACGAGTATTTAGAGCTTTTTTTAATATGTGTTAATGCAGTATTAACCATAATTCTTCTTATCCATCCTTCAAATGAGCCGTCCCCACGGAAGTTCTTAATATATTTGAATACCTTGATGAATCCCTCTTGCAGAACATCCTCGGCATCGGCCATATTCGAACAGTATCGCAGGCACACACCAAGCATACCCGGCGAATACTTCTCATATAACCGGCTTTGGGCTCTCTTTTTCCCTTTTTTACACCCCTCAATTATTTTATCATCATCAATCATCAAAATCACTACGCCTGTTAGACTTCAAATTGTTTTTCAAGTTGCCTGAAAAAATAATTTTTATAAAAAAAGCCCCGATACCGGAGCTTAGAAACAGAAATACTCTTTGCTACCGTTTCAAAAATCGCCTGACAATATGATTTGTATTGTCGGTAATCTTAAGCAGGTAAATACCTTTACTTAAATCATTTACATTAAATTCAATATTATTTTCTCCAGGATAAACCTTTCCGGTGAACTCCCTGATTATCTGACCATTGCCATTGTACAATACTATTTTAAGATCAGATACCTCATTTAAATCAACCGCCAAATTAATTTTATCAACTGCCGGATTCGGGAATATATCACCAATACTTTCATCAAACTCGCTTTCGGAAACCGAATTTACAATTCCACTAACATAGTTTTCCTGAATAAAGAGCTGAACATCTTCAAAAGCAGAAATATTACCATTAAGAGTAAGATTAACCGGAAGTGTATTTTTACCGGTAACTTCCGCATGGACTTTATAAGTACCGAAAGCAATATCGGAAAACTCAAAATGGCCATAATCATCAGAGTGTGTTACACCCATTGGTTCATTGTTTTCATCAAGAAGTAATATTTCAACATTACAGGCTGGCCCTTTCCCGTTCCCATAAGAGATTCCTCCCTCTATTGCTCCCGGGCCAAAAGTTATTGTTGTTGCCGGAACCATATCTATATCATAGTTAAAAAATGATGAATAATGAAAAATGGTATCGGCGTCTTCCCACATTATACTATTACTAAAATATGTAGTTAAAAATTCATTGTACAAGCCTGAATTTGGAAGCATATCGGCTTTCACAAAGTATTTTCCTTCAATAAGTTGAGGGAACAGATAATATCCGAGTGTATCATTGAAAATTGCCGTATCAATAGGGATAATTTTATTTAGTTCAACTTTATACAGATATGCAGCGGCATAATCAATGGGGAAATAACCTGCAAATATCTGACCGCCCAACGAGAAATAATCTTTCACCGTAACATTCACAACTTTTGTGATTGTCGATTCAATTAAGTTTGCAAACGGTGTTGCCGGAACAGTTACTGTAAATTGAACTTTATAAACTCCCGGTTCGGAGTAATAATGTACCGGAGAATCATCAACAGAAAAAGTTCCATCTCCAAAATTCCAGAGATAGGAAACGACATTCTGGCTGTTTGTTAAATCCTGAAAATGGATTTCCATCGGGTTTTCACCTGTAGGATTACAAATATAGGTAAAATTAGCCTGAGGTATTGTAACCGGATTCTGAACCGGCAAAACCAAATCGGGAAACAGATAATTATAGTCACTCCATTGAAAACGGAAGTAAACAGTTGTGTCGTGCAACTTACTCAGATAGTCAAGGGTTGATATTCTTAAAGCACCCTTCGAAAAGAAAGTCGGAATCGTATCATAATAAAATCCCTCCTTGTCTGTTATAAGAGTTGTACTGTAGTTAAAATCAGGAGAATATGAATGATCCGCTTCAATATTTATAACCTGACCATCAATAGGGGCACCTGTTTGCTCATCAGTAACCTGTCCTATAATAAAGATAACATTCTTATCGAAGGCTACCTGTGTAAAGGCCAATGAGCAGGAAAAGAGAAATACCAACAGAAGTGGTATCTTCTTTTTAAATCCGATCATTTTACCTGTATCTAACATTTTTTAAACATTTTCAAAAATTAAAAACCAAACAACAATCCCGTTCTTATTCCAAATGAATAGGGATGTTTTGTTGTTACCACATTTCTTTCGTAAGCCGACTTCATATAGAACCTCATCGTCGGCTCAAGTGTAACACTAACATGATTTCCAAGCTTATAACCTAAACCCGCTGAAAATACAAACGACCAGTTTGTGTTTATCCGTGCAGGTAATTCCGTCTCAGAACTTAAAACTTTATTATTCCCACTGTTGAAATTTACTGAAGGTTGCCCTTCATGTATTAAAACGGCAAGAGAGGGGCCTCCTTTAACAAACCAGGAAACTCTTTTATAGTCTTCACCATAACCAAAATACAAGGGTATCTGTAAATATGTATATCTGTTCTTTGTGGGTGTAAGTGAAACCCGTGATATTGAGTCATATACCTCTACGGTTTGAGTATGATATACAGGAACAAGATTACCGTTTTCATTGGTATCAAATGTTACATCATATACATCCTGATAGGTTCCCAGAAATTTCCGGTAATCAACTTTATAATGTCCGTCATCACTGGCAAACTGAACGCCAAGTCCGCTCTGCAACATATATCCCGAAAATTTATAAATAACACTTCCGTCAACGGAATAACTCTGATTTGTAAGTTTATTGTCAGACGGGAAGAAAGTAATTTCAGGTGTAAAAGTTAATCCCAGCAGTATATTTCCCTTTTTACCGTAATCACTTTTGAAGTCCGGTGCTGAGGGTTCAGCAGGATTAGTTTCATTTGGAACAGCAGCATTTGACAGTTCAAGCTCCTGATCTTCAATAGAATTATTATAAGTACCGGGTAATGATGTGACAGGTACATGCCGGCTTCCATCAGCCAATGCAAGCAGATTATCCTTAGCTGCATCAGGATTCTGCTCCGTATCAAATGATGCTACGGTTGTATTTTGATTATACCCTGATGAAGAGTTATCAGTTATTAAATTGTTACCGGATTCTTCTATTTCGGAAACACCGCTATTTGTGCCGGAAATATCCAAAGATGAAGGATTTGGAACAACAACAGTTCGCTGAGTTTGAGTTTTTATCGAATGGTTTGAACTCTCATTTGAAAATTCAACAACAGCAATGTCATCCCTTGTTGATATTTCTATAACCGGTTCCTGAGCCTGTAAATTCATTTCTTTTTCTGCCGTATTAATCGCAATTATATTGCTTTCCGTTTCAGCAGTTCTTGTGAAATACCGATAGGAAAACAGGCCGGCCAATATCAATATGGATGACAATCCGATTATTCCACCGTAGCGAAAACGGTAAAACGGATTGTTTCTGCCGGAAGTCGGGATAGAATTCTTCACATTCTCCCAGACGTGCTCCGGTGGATCAAGTTCAAAATCTTTGAACTCACTCCTGAACAAATCATCAATATTTTTATATCCCTGGTTCATTAATAAACAGCTGTATTTAATTCGTTAACTTTTGCCTGTAAACTTTGTCTTGCTCTTGATAATTGTGATTTCGAAGTATTTTCCGAAATATTAAGAATTTCTGCTATCTCTTTATGTGTGTATCCTTCAATAACATTAAGGTTAAAAACCATTCTGTATCCGACCGGTAATTCCTGAATAAGATTGATCAGGTCGCTTACCGAAATCGAATCAAGAATACCATTATCGCTACTGTGCATAGAATCAGCCTTTTCTATTTCCAGATCATTCTGATATTTAAGATTTCTTTTGTAGTAGTTAATGGCAGTGTTCACAATGGTTCGCCGCACCCAGCCTTCGAGTGCACCGTCACCCCTGTAGCTTTTCAAGTTAAAAAAGACTTTTATGAAACCCTCCTGAAGAATATCATCGGCCTCCATTTTATTCTTTGCAAAACGGATGCAAACCCCGTACATTTTCGGGGCAAAAAGTTTATAGAATTCAGCCTGTGCTTTCGGCTCATTCTTTAAACATCTTCCTATGAGTTCAGCTTCCGAATACATTTACCGTGGCAGGATGCTTTAATTGCATTATCGCCCAATTCCTCCTGTTCGTTTGCAAATTACTATCAATTAACCTGTTAAATCAAGAGCGCCAAAAGTAATAAATCTTTTTTAAATAGCAAAAACTCTTCACATTTTTTTTCAAAGAACAAAACCGGCACAATACAAAAAGTTCCGGCCAAATATGTTTGTAAGACAAGAAGGTATGGATAATGGTTGCATTTATTTTTAACGTAAAAAATAAATAAACTCTTTATAATTTAAAATAATATTAATTTCGCCGCATTATTAAATTTAAAATTTAAAAAGATGATGAAAAAAGCATTGCCGGTATTCATTGCTTCAACATTAATTATTGCAGTATTAACAGGTTGCAATAATGGAAATGAAAAGAAAACCGAAGGAGAAAGAACAGAGATGAAT
>CAYOZZ010000412.1:0-11787 GCA_964408535.1 uncultured Bacteroidales bacterium
CGTTGGAATCCGCCAGAGGATCATTCCCTTGACGCAATGGTAATAAAGACCGACAGTTTGGGGAATGAGCAGTGGACAAAATATTTCGGTAATCCGACGGTTGACGACGGAATGGCTTTGGTGGCTTTGGCAGACGACGGAAATTATTTGGTGGCTACGGTGTGGGGGGAGTGGACAATAAATCCATATAATGGTACAAGAGCAGGAAGGATGTTGTTAATTTATATTGATAATGAAGGAAATACAATTTGGGAAAAGAAAATTGGTCCAACCAGAAATAATATATGGATTAAGAACTTAAGAAAAACAAATTCCGGTTATATAATTACAGGTTTTTCTGCTGAAACAGACAGTGCAACATACCAATATTACTCAGGCTGGATGATGAAACTGGATAATTATTTAGACAGTGTATGGTATCGTGATTATATACACGAGGATGAAAATTGGGAAAATTATTTCTACGACGCCTATCCCACTTCCGACAACGGCTACATAGCCGTTGGCAAAGCCCGCCCCGATATGGGAGGGAGTACCAACAAATTGTGGGTACTAAAAGTTGACAGTATGGGCTGCGATACACCGGGTTGCGCTACCGGTACGTTTGTTAAGGAGTTGCCTATACCGGCAGGAAGTGCCGGAGAGCTGGCAATATGGCCCAATCCTGCGAGAGAGGAGTTTCGGATAGCCCCCCCGGTCACCCCTGAAAGGGGGAAATCCGTCCGTATTGTTGTTTATAATTCGCAAGGAATCAGAGTAAAAGAGATAAAACCGGTTTGCAATAATGAGCCGGTAACGGTAAATACAAGAAATTGGCAGAAAGGGATATATTATATACGAATGAGTGCCGGCGGCAGGAGCTTGGGAAGCGGGAAGGTGGTGGTGGAATAGGCCTGTATTTCCAAGCGTGGACGCTTGGAACATCGGCGAGGATCTCCCCAATTTGGGGAGACTGTTGAGGCTTTTGGCGGATGATTTGATTGTTTTACGAAAAGCCGGTTAGTCACAATAAGAAAACAGAAGTAAAATGAGAAAGCAACCGAAAACAGACTCGCTTTTCAATAGTCTCCCCTGTAGGGGAGATTTAGAGGGGCAAAATCACGTGACTCATAGCTCACTGAGGTAGTGAGATATTTCCAAATTTTTCATCATGCTCAAAACGGCAAAAGGGTTTGATTATTCATTTTAGCTGAACAGCTCTTTGATATCCTTAACCGTAAGTTTCTTGGCAATACTTTCGTCAGTAGTAATAATATCAGCCGCTATTTTCTTCTTTTTAACCTGGAGGTTTAAAATTTTCTCTTCGACGGTATTTTTACAAATCATTCTGTATGCAAAAACTTTTTTACCCTGCCCTATGCGGTGTGTACGGTCAATAGCCTGGTTTTCGACTGCCGGATTCCACCAGGGGTCAACTATATAAACATAGTCGGCGGCAGTAAGATTAAGCCCTGTACCACCTGCTTTCAGACTTATGAGAAAAACACGGCATTCGGGATTATCCTGAAAACGGTTGACACTCTCTTCCCTTTGTCTTTTTGAGCTTTGGCCGTCGAGATATTCAAAATCAATCTTATCACTGATTAATTCATTTTTAATAAGTTTCAGCATTTTTACGAACTGAGAGAAAACAAGAATCTTGTGGTTTGATGTCTTTTCGTTGATATGTCTGACAAGTTCTTCAATCTTAACGGAGCTGTTACCATAGTCTTCCTCGTCAGAGAGTATTGCAGGCGAATCGCAAATCTGGCGGAGTTTCATCAGTCCTTCGAGAACAAAAATCTTTGCTTTTCCAAGCCCCTCCTTTTTTATTTTGCCGAGCAACATATCTCTGTATCTGTTTCTGAAAGCATCATAAACCTTTCTCTGTTCTCCCGCCATTTCACAGAAAAGGATATTTTCCGTTTTCTCAGGCAGGTCTTTAGCAACCTGTTCTTTGGTACGTCTGAGTACAAACGGTGATATCAGTTTGTTCAACTCTTTAGATACTTCAACATCTCCTTCTTTATCTATTGCTTTTGAATACATCTCTCTAAACGAGTCAACCGACCCGAAAAAACCCGGGTTTACAAAGTTCATCTGTGCATAAAGATCGAATGTACCGTTTTCTATCGGTGTACCTGTAAGGGTGAGTTTATGTGCAGCTTTTAACAAAAATGCGGCTTTATATCTCAAAGACGAAGGATTTTTTATTGCCTGCGACTCATCAAGAATAACATAATTGAATTTAAATTCTTTAAGGAACTCAATATCGCGTACCATAACGCCATAGGTAGTAAAAACAATATCATACCCTTTAAAATATTTAATCTCCTTATCTCTGTTTAATCCGTAATAAAAATGATATGTCAGTTTAGGGGCAAATTTTTTTATTTCTATTTCCCAGTTGAAAAGCAGGGTAGTGGGAACGACAATAAGATTTGTTTTTTTGCTTTTCTTAACCTGCTTTTGAAGCATAGTCAATATTTGCAAAGTTTTCCCAAGCCCCATATCATCGGCAAGGATACCGCCCCAACCCATTTCGTGCAACATATTGAGCCAGTTCAACCCTTCTTTCTGGTAATCGCGGAGTGTGGCAGTTATTTCACGCGGCTTCCTGACGTTTTTAATATTCTCAATTTCTTTTAACCTGCGCCTTTTTTCGGCAAGCTCCTTCATAATTTCGGTGTTGTCAATATCATCAAACAACTCTTCAATAATTGAGAATTTCAGCTTTGAGATATGCAGTTTGTCATCCTGAATTTCTCCTGCCCTGAAATAGCGTTGCAGTTTATTGAGCCACTCTTCGGGCAATATACCTACACTCCCGTCTTTTAACTGAACATATTTTTCCTGACGGAGAACAGCCCTTCTAATACTTTTCAAATCCAGAATCGTATCGCCAAACGCAACATCAACATTAACCTCAAACCAGTCCTGCCCCGAAGATATTCCGCTATTTATTTTTGCTCTGTACGGCGCATATTTAAACGATTTCAAATCCTTTAGTCCGAAGACTTCGACACCGGCTTTTTCAAGTTTTTCATAAGCATCGAAAAACCAGAAACCGTTAAGTAATTCATCAACCGGCACATAAAACCTTCCGGTATTTACTTGCATTTCAAAGGCAGGGTGCAGCCCGGAAATAAATTCAAGAAAACCTGTTTCAAATTCCGTATCCCTTTTATAAACGGTGACAACGTTATCTTTATCCGGTACTGCGGAATTACCTTCTTCACCAGGTTCAAACGACAAACCATCCTCATATTTCACAACCGGTTTAAACACCACATAATCATCATATTCCGAAAGATAAATCTGTTTTTTTAAAGGTGTTATGCTCTTTTCTTTTATAGTAAACAGGTCGGATTTGAAATCTATTTTATAATGCTTTGAAACCGGCAGGATATAGTCGTTAAAAAACCCTGCGGCATTTGATTTGACTATAGTAAGCGGTTTCCAGTTAAATTCGCTGATAACCAACGACTGACTTATTGATTTATGCAGATAAAGTGTATTGTCAACGATTGTGTACAGAAAATGAGAGTTTTGAAAATCTATTTTATTACTGTTTTTTTCAGTTCCGTTAACAATCAGCTTCGGAGTAAGGTAAAGGAAAGTGTCGTCATTGTCAAATTCAAATTCCAGATTAATCCTTTCATCCGAAACCGTAACAGGCTGTAAATCCGTTTTTCTGATTTTTGATAACTCTTTATAGCCGTTAATTATAAACAGAAATTTTTCATTTTTCAGAAGAGGAATAACCTCATTAAGAAAGTTAAAAATATATTTCTCTTTTTCAAAAAATTCGGTACTGTCGTCAGGTATTAAACTCATCTCTTTGCTATTTTCAAAGAAACCGATTTTTTCCATAACCCTCTTTTGGTTTTCGGTAATTACCGGACGTTCGTCATAAGAAATATCTTCGATTTTTTTAATATGAGTTACCAAACCGCTTTTGCTTTTATTTTCTTTTCCCGTCAATGTAATAATCCTGACTTCATCATTAACGGTCATTTTCAAACCGGAATAAGCATTTAAAGCAAATCCGACAGACCTTTTTTTATTTCTTAATTTTTCGGGGACAGGTGCCTCAATTTTTATCAGATTGTTGTCAAGTTTACCGAAAACCGTTTTGAAAATATCAAGATGAGTTCCTTTTTTATCATTAACAGGTAAAAGATTCATATAATCCTGTTTTAACTCCCAGGATATTTTAAAATCAATATAATTGAGGTTAAAGTAGTCCTCAAAGTTCTTCCCTTTCAGTCCGTAAGTTTCAAGAATGTCCTTTTTAATTTTATTAAGGTTCTCAGGTCGTATCAGATCAAAAATATCGGGATATTCCGAGTTGGCAATTTTGATAAGAATATATGACTGGTGTTTACACAGTGTTTTAACTTTTTGTGCACAATCACAGGTTGTATTTAAACCCTCTCCGGATACCCAAAATTTTACTTTGCAATTGACATAATAATCGGAAAGTATAAAAGTGATTTTGTTTTTTGTAAATCCGGTTACTTCGGCATTAAAAATTCCAAAGGAAGAATCTGCCGAAAGTTTATCCAACAGGTCATAAGTAATTAATTTATAATCTTTTATTAAAAATTTGTTGTTTGAGTAGCGCAGTTCGGGTTTGGGTATTTTTATCTTCTTTTGGAGAGCTTTTATAGCTTCCTCTGTTGGTATTATTTTCCCTTTTTCGGGTATTCCGCCGTATTCTTCCTGTATATAGCGCAATGCGGCAACCTGGTGCTTGCATACGGGACCCCAGTCGTACGGACAGTTGCAGCTTGATTTGATAACATCTTTCAAACCTTTGATAACCACAACATATAAGTTTGTTCCTCTCACCTCGAAATATGCGGAACCCGTCGAATTATTTAATTCTGCACTTTCAATCCTTTTATCACGAAATAAAGCATCGCCCCTGCTAATTATTTCCGTGGGAGCATTAATATCAAGATAATCCTCAATTCTGTTAATAATGCTACTGTTTATAGTACTCATCCGAAAAATATATTTTGAGCAAAAATAGATAAACAAAAAGAGGTTTTTGTCCTGACGTTACATTAGTTATTCCTTTTTTTTAACAGGAGGGTATATAAACCGGATTTATTGGGATTTACTTACTGTTTTTTCATCCGCTCCACATAACATTTCCTGCAAAGCGGCACATAGGAATCGGTTTCGCCGAGCAATACAAGATTGTCATCCTCAACAAGACGGTATGAATACTGGGCAAGATTGCCGCACTGCATACAGATTGCATGAACTTTTGTGACATATTCGGCTGTTGCCATCAGCGAAGGTATCGGGCCGAACGGCTTACCGAGATAGTCCATATCAAGACCCGCAACAATCACCCTGACACCCTCGTTGGCCAGAATATTGCAAACATTTGCCAGCTCCTTGTCAAAAAACTGGGCTTCGTCAATACCAATAACATCAACATCCGATACAAGAAGCAGTATCTGTGAAGCCGTTTGAACAGGTGTTGACTTTATTGACGACTTGTCATGCGACACAACATTCTCCTCGTCATACCTCACATCTATCGCCGGTTTGAATATTTCAACTTTTTGCTTCGCTATTTTTGCACGGTTCAATCTGCGTATCAACTCCTCTGTCTTTCCGGAAAACATTGAACCACAGATGATTTCAACCCATCCGTTTCGCTTTTGGTGCCCGTTTGTGTTTTCCAGAAATATTGAGTCCGTCATTTATAAAATCTTTCTATCTTTAGTCGCTCGTTTTACACTGCTCAAGCGTACAAAAATATAAAAATTATGGACAGAGAAGTATTAATTAAAGAAGTGATTAACACAGAGAGGGAAATAGGCATATTAATTGCCGGATTCGGCTCAAATAATGAGGGTATTGCACGCATTGAAATTGACCTGGCATTGGAGAAGATAAGAAGGCTGTACGACATGGTTCTTCAACTCGAAAGCGGTGATATTTCAATGGGTGGGAAAAAGCCGGATAAAACGGATATACCTCAAGAAACGGTTGTTGAAAACTTAACGGAAAAAGAGGAACCGTCTCAGACGGATAATAAAACGGAGGAACAAGAGGAAATAACTCCGGTGAAGGAGAAAGAAGAGGATACTGCGGAAAAAAACGTGCAGGAAAAAGTGGTTCCTGAAGAGAAAACACCGCATACTCCCGACCTGTTCGAAACCGAGACAAAACAAAAAGTGCACGAAAAACCGAAGAAAGAAGAATCTGCTCCCGCCGCTGTTACAATGGACCTTTTCGGTGAAACGATAGCCGATAAAATTGCACCGGAAGCTGATAAAACCGTTGCCGACTCAATTTCGGAAAAGGTTAATGAAAAAAGTGTTGCCGATATTATTCAAAAAACAAAAATTGACGACCTGAAACAGGCTATCGGTATTAATGAAAAATTCTTTTTTATAAATGAACTGTTCGACGGTAATATGAAGGATTACAACGAAACGATTGATACTCTCAACGGCTTTAACACAAAAAATGAAGCGGTTGATTATTTTACCGGGCTGAAATCAAAAAATCAATGGAAAGATGATAATGAGGCGGTTATGCAATTGATGGAATTGATTGAAAGAAGGTACTTTGATTAAGTGAATTGTTTAAGTGGGCTATCCCTTTAAGTTTGTATGACGGATACATAGATGATATAAATATGTTTTGACGGGATTTTGGTCAGTTTGTCCTGAACTTGTCGAAGGAAAGCACCAAAGTCGTGACAAAATCAAATAACAGACATTAATGAAATACAAAATTCTTCTTTTACTTGTTTTTTATCCGTTTTTTAATGCCGGAGCACAGGATAAAGATTATGCAATTTCGGTTGTTGACACACTTACATCACCGTCAATGCACGGAAGAGGTTATGTTGACGACGGAAACCGTATTGCTGCCGGTTTCATCAAAAAAGAGTTTAAAAAGGCAAAGCTGAAACATTTCGGGAAAGATTATTTTCAGCCGTTTTCATACCCGATGAACACTTTTCCCGATACGATTGATGTTTTTGTTGATGAAAACAGGCTTGTTCCGGGCAGGGATTTTGTTATTTACAGCTCATCACCCTCCGTTGACGGAACTTTTCAGATGGTTTGGGCATTGAAGGATACGGCAGGCAATTTGACTTTCCCGGAAGGTGTTGATTTACAAAAACTAACGGAAAAGGTTTTGGTTACGGACGCCGGTCCCCGTAAATTCGACTATGAGAAATACAAAGCAAAAGGGTATGTTTTTCTGAAGGAAGGAGGTATCTGGTGGCACGTTTCCGACGGAACATCGGTTTTACCGTATTTCAGGTTACTGATTTCAAAAGATAAGATTTCTCCCGAGAACAAATTATTGAAAATAAAGGCGGTAAATAGTTTTTATGATGCCTTCCCGACACAAAATATCATCGGGTATGTCAAAGGTAAAGTTCATCCCGATACCTTTTTGGTTTTTACGGCTCATTACGACCATCTCGGACAGATGGGGCCTGAGGCATATTTTCCCGGAGGTAACGACAACGCCAGCGGTACGGCAATGATGCTTGACCTTGCCCGCTATTTTTCGGACAAACATAATCGTCCGGACTATTCGGTTGTTTTTATGGCATTCAGCGGTGAGGAAGCCGGATTGCTCGGGTCGTTTTATTATGTAAATCATCCGTTGTTTCCACTGTCGCAAATCAAATTCCTTATCAATATTGATATGGTAGGTTCGGGTAGCGACGGAATTAAGGTTGTAAACGGTTCGGTATTTAAAAACGATTTCGACAGGATGGTGAAACTGAATGATGAAAAACATTATTTGAAAAAAGTCAGCCCGAGAGGAGCTGCAGCCAACTCCGATCATTTTCCGTTTTACGACAAGGGTGTTCCGTCATTTTTTATCTATACGCTCGGAGACGAATGTAAAGAGTATCACAATATTTACGATACACCCAAAAATGTCCCTTATACCGAATATGACGATTTGTTCAGGTTGCTGACTGATTTTATGCGGAGTTTTAGCCAATGACCACGGAGGGGGTTAGATGTCAATAACCACGGGCTTCAGTCCGTGGGGAAAAAAATATAAACAAAACAATTACAAAAAGAAAAAGTATGTCAAAGCTTTATCTCATACCCACACCAATCGGAAACCTTGAGGATATAACCCTCAGGGCTATTCGTATTTTAAAGGAGGCTGACCTTATCCTTGCCGAAGACACGAGAACCACCGGTATCCTTTTGAAGCATTACGAAATTAACACTCCGATGAAACCGCACCATCAGTTTAATGAGCATAAAACAATTTCCGTCTTTGTAAACAGGTTGTCGGCGGGCGAAAATATTGCTCTCGTAACCGATGCCGGCACTCCCGGGATTTCCGACCCCGGTTTTCTTCTTGTCAGGGAGTGTATTAAAAACAATATCGCTGTCGAAACCCTGCCCGGAGCAACCGCTTTTGTCCCCGCCCTCGTAAACTCGGGTTTGCCTTGCGACAGATTTGTGTTTGAAGGATTTCTGCCACATAAAAAGGGACGTAAAACAAAACTCGAAAATCTTAAAGAACAGACTTACACAATGGTTTTTTATGAATCTCCTTTCAGACTTGTAAAAACTTTGCAGCAGTTTGCCGGCTATTTCGGAGAAGATAGAAAAGCCTCGGTTTCAAGAGAGTTAACCAAAGTTTATGAAGAAACAGTACGTGGGACTTTGGCGGAACTGATAACCCATTTTTCAGATAAAAAACCTAAAGGCGAAATTGTTATTGTCGTTGAAGGGAAATAGGCGGGAAACGGATTTTCTTACAAACTGATTTTACTAAATGGCAGTTAGTAATTTTAATGTTTTACAAATTTTCCATCAATGCTTACGATTGTTGTAATATCCACTGATAAACGGGTATAACTTCAATAGTAAATCCTTCCGTAAAGATTGTTTCCTTTTCTTCAAAAGTTAATATTATCGATTTTTTAAGATTATAACTTCTCATTGCCTCTACAAGACCGCGCACTTCCCTTTCACGAGTATTTTTATCAAATAAAGTTTTGCTAACCTGTATTGCATTTACTATTTGGTTTCTTTCACGGATTATAAAATCACACTCATATTTATCTTTATGATAAAATATTTCAAAACCTAACCGTTTAAGTTGTAAAAATACAATGTTTTCCAATTGACGACCCAAATTTTCGCTAAACTGAAATGAGATTGAATTAGCAAGTCCCGTATCAATAACATATATTTTTTTTGGATTTACCAATTGCTTTTTTAACGAATAGTCAAATTTATTAACAGTAAAAAGCAGGTATGACTGCTCAAAATAATTTATATAATCTTTCACTGTAATGGTGTTTGACAAACCCAAAATATTTTTTAACGCATTATAACTCACCTCTTTGGAAATATTACTGATTAGATAATGCAAAAGTTCGACAAGTGCTTTTTCATTTTTAATTTTATAGCGGGCAATTATATCTCTGTATATTATATCATCATATAGACTTTTAAGAAAATTCCTGTTTTCAGTCTGAATAAATTCCGGGAAACCTCCGGTTTTTAAATATTTTGAAAAGAGGTTTTTAATCTTAGCCGATTTTGCCGGAATAAGGAAATCATTTTCTTTTATCTCTGTTTTTTCCCACTTTATAAATTCGTTAAATGAAAATGGATACAATTCGGTTCTTATATTTCTTCCGGTCAGATATGTCCCCATCTCTTTACTTAACATTAATGCATTTGATCCGGTGATAAATATTTTTTTACCTTCATTAAAAAGACGGCTCACATATTTTTCCCAACCCTTAATACTTTGTATTTCATCAAAATAATAGGTGTTTTCATCACCAAAAAGTTCTAAGAAAGCTTCATTTAACTTTTCGAAATCTTCCGTTTTAAAATTGTACAACCGGTTGTCGTCAAAATTTATGGCGTAGTTACAACTCTTTCTGTGTTGACGTATTTGTTTGATAATTGTTGATTTTCCGCAACGTCTTATTCCGGAAACTATTTGAATAAACGGTGTCTCAATAGCCTCTTCTATCTCTTTTTGTTTGTCTCTTTCGATTAATCGTACTCTGTTCTTCTGTTCACTTTGTGATATAATTACACTTTTTAAGATATCTTTACTTACTGACATACCCGTTTTTATTAATTCTTTTTTGCAAAAATAAAACTTTTTTACTAAATGGCAATTAGTAATTATTTAATTTTTTACTAAATAGCAGTTAGTAAAATAATAGCTTTTTACTAAATACAAATTAGTAATTCGCAACCTGTCTTGAGAACACAATAAATTGCGAAAGAACAATATCATCCTTTTTCTACCTTTGTATTTTTTTCCATATTTTTGAAAGCAGTTTTAACATAAGAATTTGATGAGCCGGATTAATGAAAGTATTGAGAAGCTGAAAATTTGCATTATTATTCCAACTTATAATAATGCAGCGACTTTGAAAAAAGTCATTGATGATGTTTCCCGGTATTCGGGTAATATCATTGTTGTGAACGACGGCTCAACGGATGAAACATCACGAATACTTTCCGGAACTGAAGGTATTGACATAATCTCTTATGAAAATAATGTCGGGAAAGGGTTTGCTTTAAGGAAAGGTTTTCAGTATGCAATTGAAAAAGGGTATAAATACGCCATAACCATTGATGCCGACGGACAGCATTATGCCGATGATATTCCTTTGTTTGTAGATAAAATAGAAAAAGAGAAGGATGCTGTAATAATAGGGGCAAGGAATATGACCGGAGACGGAATTCCCGGGAAAAGCAGCTTCGGTCACAGGTTTTCAAATTTTTGGTTTCGGGTCGAAACGGGGATAAAACATCCCGATACGCAGTCGGGTTTCAGACTTTATCCCTTAGACAGGATTAAAGAGATGAAATGGTTTACAAAAAAATATGAGTTTGAGATTGAGGTTATCGTAAGGCTGGCCTGGAAGGGTGTAAAAATAACTCACGTACCCGTGAAGGTTTATTATGCACCTGCCGGAGAAAGAATTTCGCATTTCCGGCCTTTCGTTGATTTTTCAAGGATCAGCGTATTGAATACTTTGTTTGTTATTTACGCTTTTCTGTATATAAAACCTCGTGATTTCACCAAAAAGGCTTTAAGCAAATCGGTTAAGCAGCACTTTTACGAACAGGTAAACAATCCCCGCTTTTCAAATCTTAACCTTGCCCTGTCGGTAGCATTCGGTATTTTTATGGGAATTATCCCGATCTGGGGCTATCAGCTTGTTTCGGCTATCTTTCTCGCTTATGTTTTTAAACTGAACAAGGTTATTGTTGCCATTGCCGCAAACATAAGTCTGCCGCCCGTGATACCTCTGATACTGTTTGCTTCCGTCAAAACCGGCGAATTTGTTCTTGGTGTCAAAACCGGTCTGAATTTTCATTCCGAAATTACCTTCGACGTAATAAAGTCATTGCTGTTGGTTTATGTAACAGGCAGCATTGTGCTTGCGATAACAATGTCACTCATTGCCGGTTTTTCATCCTGGTTGCTTCTGACAATATTCAGGAAAAAGGATTAGTTGTGCAGATAATATTGGATACCCACATTAAAAGTGTTCAATGCCATACTGACACCAAAATCACTCTTGCTTTCCTTAGGATTATCTTCCATATCCGTATCCTGTATACTTTTTGATGAACTATAATATATTTGACCGATATTACCGCTTAATGCCCAGTTTTTGTTAATGAAGTATCTTATACCGGGTGTAATATTAAAATCTAAGAAAAAGTTATTATAATCCATTGTTTTTTCCTGATTTGAAATATTATATACTATCTGTTTTCTACCAAATCCAACCCCCAT